>CAIXQV010000257.1 GCA_903921605.1 uncultured Planctomycetaceae bacterium
ATCAGACACTCACCCAAAAATAGCACTATGAACCAAACGCTGTCCGAGGCGCCCCGAACCAACCCACTAATTCTCAAACTACTTCAACTGCTGATTCGGCAATCGCATTCCCAACCGCAGATCGATACCACCAAGGCGTTCACGAACTTCTTCAAGTGTCGTCTCGCCGAAGTTTCTAACCTGAAGCAATTCATCCTCTGTCCTCACCACGAGGTCACGGACAGTATTAATACCCACCGACTCAAGGCAATTCGTCGCACGTACCGACAAATTCAACTCGGCCAAACTCTTGTTGAGCTTCTCTTCCAGTTCCATATCGACCGGAGAGTAACCCGTTGCTTCCATCATCCCTCGCAACCCGCCTTCAGGACCAGCCTCAGGACCAGGTTCACGAAACGTAATAAAGCAATTCAGATGCTTACGCAAAATCTTAGCAGCTTCTACCAAAGCCATATCCGGAGTAATAGTACCGTTCGTCCAGATCTCCAGATTCAACTTGTCATAGTTAGTACGCTGACCAACTCGAGTCTCTTCGATCAAGTGGCGAACACGTGACACCGGGGAAAAGGCTGCGTCCAGCGGAATGATACCAACCTCCGGCTCATGTTGATATTGCTCGTAAGCTGGCACGTAGCCGCGACCATTCTCCACGGTCATCTCAACATGAAACGGAACATCATCCGTCATTGTCGCGATGACAAGATCCTTATTGATCACTTCCACCTGATCGTCGCAAATCACATCCGCACCAGTCACCACGCCCCGAGTGTGCTTCTCAATCCGAAGCGTCTTGCTCGATGCACTGTGATTCTTCACAACCAGCGACTTCAGATTCAAACAGATGTCGGTAACATCCTCAACGACACCCGGAATGGTCGTAAACTCGTGCTGAATGCCCTGGATCTTGGCTCGCGTCACAGCGGAGCCCTCAAGGCTCGACAACAAAATCCGACGCAAACTTGTCCCGACTGTTGACCCAAAACCACGCTCAAACGGCTCAGCGACAAACTTGCCGTAATAACCGGTGCGTGTCTCGCGATCAACTGCAACCCGACTCGGCAACTCAAGACCACGCCAACGAATTCTCATAACCGCCCCCAAAACTCTTAACACCGAAACCAAACAATGCCAATCAAACGCGCCGGCGCTTTGGCGGCCTGCAACCATTGTGAGGCAGAGGAGTTATGTCTTCAATTGACCTGATCGCCATTCCGGACGCCTGCAGTCCGGTAATAGCACTCTCACGGCCCGCACCGGGCCCTTTGACTCGAACCTCAACCTCGCGAACTCCAACCTTCGAAGCCTTTTCGGCTACGATCTCAGCCGCTCGCTGAGCCGCGAAGGGAGTACTCTTTCGCGAGCCCTTGAACCCAACGGTTCCAGCAGTCGCCCAGCAAAGCACATCGCCCGCAGCGTCTGTCATCGTAACAATCGTGTTGTTGAACGTCGCCTTAATGTAGACGACGCCCTTATTCACATTACGACGGACTTTTTTCTTCTTAACTTTCGCCACGCTTTTATCTCACTAACAAACGAACCATTGACCGCAACAAGCTTAGTGCTTCATATCCTTGACGCCCTTTTTCCCCGCAACCGTCTTCTTACGGCCCTTACGAGTTCTAGCATTCGTCTTAGTTCGCTGCCCGCGAACAGGAAGCCCCTTACGATGCCGAACCCCGCGATAACACTGAATCTCTCGCAGCCGCCCAATATCTTGCTGAATTTTACGCCGCAGCGGACCTTCAACCGTGTAGTTCTTGTCCAAGTGCGTCGTAATCCGACTCACTTCATCTTCGCTCAACTCGCCTGCTCGAACATGGGGATCCACACCCAGCTCGTAGCAAATCTGAATCGCCAAGAAAGGACCAATCCCATACAAATAGCTCAACGAAACATACGTTGGCTTATTGTTCGGAATGTCGACACCAAGCACGCGGGGCATTTCAAATCTCCACAACCACTCAATAAATCAATCAATCAGCCCTGACGCTGCTTATGTCGCGGGTTCGACGAACAGATGACAAAAATCTTGCCCTGACGTCGCACCAACTTGCAGGCATCACAAATGCGCTTAACGCTTGAACGAACCTTCATCGCATCACCACTCTTCAAGCAGCAGTACGCTACTTGTCTGAATCCAGCAAACCAGGATAATTCCGCATCACCAAGTGAGAGTCAATTTTCTGCACAAGGTCCAGCGCCACTGAAACAATAATCAACAGACCCGTACCGCCAAAGAAACTAGCCGTAACGAAGTCCTGAGTAACGGTATTCGAAACAATTGTGGGAATCACGGCGATCACAGCCAAGAACGCAGCACCAACATAGGTGATACGCAGCATAACCTGCTCCAAGTGACTCGCCGTTCGCGCGCCCGGACGATAACCGGGAATGAAACTCCCGTTGTCCTTCAAATTCTCCGCCATTTCCTTTGGATTGAAAGTAATCGCAGTCCAAAAATAGCAAAAGAAGTAAATAAGGACGATGTACGCCAGACTGTACACGAAACCTTGGCCGGGAGCAAATGCTGCACCGATCGACGCGAACATCCCGCCCACACCGGAGTCCGGACCAAACATCGAGCCGACCTGAGTGAAGACGAAGTAAGGAATCATCAGCAGGCTGCTGGAAAAGATGATGGGCATTACACCGGACTGATTCACACGCAAAGGCAACCACTGACGGTTACCGCCCATCACTCTTCGACCACGTACGTGTTTTGCACTCTGAATAGGGATCCGACGTTGCCCTTGCGTAATAAACACGACAACGGCAATCACGCATACAAACAAGGCGGCCATCACTAGAAGTCGTTCAATGCCGTACTGGCTCCCGATCTGCAATCCGCTGGATTGAATTCCCGCTATCCACTTGCTGGCGATCTCAGGCATCCTCGCCAAAATCCCAGCCATGATGAGAAGACTGATCCCGTTGCCGATTCCGTATGCATCGATCTGCTCACCGATCCACATCAAAAACACAGTGCCAGCAGTCATCAGAATCGTGCCAAACACCAACCACCCAACAGTATCATACTCCTGCAGGATCGCTCCTTGTCCCGGTGCGCCACCGCGCATCGACCAAAGCAAACCGAAACTCTGCAGAACGCAAACGAAAACAGTGGCATACCGTGTATACTCATTCAGTCTCCGCCGACCAGACTCGCCTTCCTTCTGCATTGCTTCGAGAGGCGGATAGACCGTACCGAGCAACTGAAAAACGATCGAGGCGGTGATGTATGGCATGATACCCAAGCCGAATACCGATCCGCTTTGCAGCGACGACGCTGAGAACACTGAAACCACCTGCAGCAAACCAGCAACGCCGGTTGTGCCACTCTGCGCGTTCTCCATCACGTTCTTGATAGCGTCATGGTCCATGAACGGCAGCGTAATATGAAACCCGAGCCGATAGACAGCGAGCAACACGACCGTCAACACGATCTTACGACGCAACTCAGGGATGCGAAAAACCGTCAGCAGCTTTGCAAACACTCCGCTCCCCTTTCGTGTCTAATCGACCAATAAACTAGAAGCTACCTACCGCGATCACGCTGTATGTTCCACCAGCCGCACTGATCTTCGCCTCAGCAGACGCCGAGAAGCGATGAGCGGAGATCTTAAGACTCTTACTGAGCTCACCATCCCCAAGAACTTTAAGCTCTTCGAATGAGCTCCTGATAAGCCCCTTCTGCGCGAGCAGTTCGGGAGTAATTTCACTGCCTGCCTCGAAAGCTTCGTTCAGTTCACCAACATTGATCACCGCAACATCAGCGGCAAAAAAGTTGTTACTGAAGCCTCGCTTAGCAACCCGACGGAACAGGGGCATCTGACCGCCCTGAAATCCAACACGTCGAGAAGAACCAGACCGGCTAAAGAAACCCTTGTGCCCACGCCCGGCCGTCTTGCCGTGACCAGAGCCTGTACCACGACCAATACGCTTTCGAGCCTTCCGAGGCTCATTCCCACTCTGCACGTCGTTCAATATCACAGCGACACCCCTCGCAGTCGTTCAATCTGCTCTCGTGTTCGAAGCTTCTTCAGAGCCTCCATCGTAGCCTTCACCAGATTCAGCGGATTCGTCGAACCGTAGGCTTTTGTCAAAATGTCTGTAATGCCAACTGCTTCGACGACGGAACGCACACAGTCCCCGGCGATGATTCCGGTACCGGGCTTTGCCGGGAGCAGCAGCACTCGCGAAGATCGAAATTCTCCGATCACCTGATGCGGAATCGTGGTGCCGACGACAGCCACGCTCATCTGGCTTCTGTTCGACTGCTTTGTGGCCTTATCAACGGCGAGCGGCACTTCTATCGCCTTACCGTAGCCATAGCCTACTCGCCCATGACCATCGCCTGTAACGACCAAGGCGGCAAAACTAAAGCGGCGTCCGCCCTTGACCACGCAGGCACACCGGCGAATCTGAACGACTCGCTCACCGGAATCATTTTTTACTTCTGCGGACGACACGGCACACCTCGCCAAACAACACAGACAAAACCAAATAATTTGATCTTAGAAATCCAGCCCTGATTCACGAGCGGCATCAGCAAGAGCCGCAACTCGCCCATGATAGGCGAACCGACCACGATCAAACACAACTTGACTTATACCAGCCTTCACGGCTCGCTCGGCAAGCAATTGTCCGACCTTTCTCGCGGCGTCCTGATCTCCACCAACGCCGCCGGGGCCAGCAATCTCAGACTCTACTGTGCTGGCAGAAACCAGCGTCTTCCCAGCCGAATCGTCGATAATCTGCGCGTACATGTGACGATTGCTGCGAAACACGCTCAATCGAAGTCGACCATGGGAATCCCGGACGACCCGATTTCGCACTCGATACTGTCGACGCTTCTGCTGCAACGCAAGACGGGAACGAACACTCATCGCTAAACTCGACTGCTAGTATACGAAAATCACTTGGAACCAAAAGCCTTACCGGCTTTACGTCGAACAAACTCATCCTGATACCGAATTCCCTTACCCTTGTAAGGTTCCGGCGGGCGAACAGATCGAATTTCTGCGGCGAACTGCCCGCATGCCTGCTTATTCGAACTCTTGATGATCACATGAGTAGCGTCGGGCACTTCACATTTAACACCGGCAGGCACTTCAAGAACAATCTTGTTCGCGAATCCAACTTGCAACGTCAACTTAGAACCCGAGAGGCTGGCATTGTAACCCACACCCTGAATCTCAAGCTTCTTCTCAAACGGCTTCACAACTCCTGACACCATATTCTGAATCAGGCTGCGGGTCAGTCCATGCAAGGCTCGACTGCTACGCTTATCGTCCGGGCGAGTAACCTGTACTGCAGCTCCATCAACCGACACTGCCATCAAAGGATGCACCGCCAACAACAACTCGCCCGCCGGACCTTTTGCCGTCACGCTGTTGCCGTTAACCTCAACCTTTACACCGCCTGGAATGGCGACCGGCTTCTTACCAATTCTCGACATGACAATTAATCCAAAAGCAAATACAACCGGCCACTCTACCAAACCTGACAGACAAGCTCGCCACCAACGCCCAACTTCCTGGCTTCCCGATTACTCAGAACTCCCTTGGAGGTCGACAGCACCGCAATCCCAGTCCCCTGACGAATGTCTTTCATCTCCGACACCGCGCAATAGACGCGGCAGCCTGGCTTCGAGACGCGTTCAATGTGCTGAATGACATGCTCACCAGCGGGACCATATTTAAGATTTACTCGAAGGGTCTTTCCACATTCCGCGTCCAAGACTTCGTAATCCCAAACGAAGCCCTCGCGCTGCAAGGCTTCGACGATGCTAACCTTGATCTTTGAAGAGGGAACATCTACGAATGGTCGTTCGACCTGCACACCATTTCGGATTCGTGTCAACAAGTCTGCAATCGGATCTGTCATCATATTACACCAACCCTAGTTCTACCAACTGGCCTTCTTCACACCCGGGATCAAACCATCCAACGCCAGATTTCTGAAGCATATTCGACACACCTTGAATTTGCGGTAAACCGCACGAGGCCTGCCGCAAAGCATGCAACGATGCTCCTGCCGGCTGCTGAACTTAGGTGTACGATTTGCCTTTTCGATTTTTGCTTTGCTTGCCATTGCCTGATCTCGAGACCCATTTACACGCGAAACGTCAATCTATTCTTCTGTCTTGAAAGGCATCCCAAATGCCTTCAACAATGCACGACCATCATCATCCGTTAAAGCGGTTGTCACAAAGGTAATGTTCATACCCTGTGTAGCAGTAACAGTCTCTGGGTCGATCTCAGGGAACACCAACTGCTCTGTAAGCCCGCAGTTGTAATTACCATTACCGTCGAATCCCTTCGGACTCACGCCGCGAAAGTCACGCACTCGAGGAAGCGCCAGCGTGATCAACCGCTCAAGGAAGTCATACATTCTCTTGCTACGAAGCGTCACGCGACAACCAATTGGCTGCCCCTCACGCAATCGAAAACCAGAAACTGACTTTCGTGCTCGCGTGATCTGCGCCTTCTGCCCAGCCAACTGTGTTAGCTGATCAACAGCCTGATCCAGGCGTTTGCGGTCGTTCACGGCCTCACCGACGCCCATGCTAACCACGATCTTCTGAAGTCGAGGCACTGCATGGATGTTCGACTTCGCAAGCGAAGCCTTCAGCTCGGGGATAATTCGGCTACGATACTCTTCGTGCAACCGGGTCATGTCTGATCACTCTTGAAAAATAACACCCGTAAAACTCTAAACAACTTCGTTGGCGAGGCTGACGATCTTCATGTAACGTTTCTCACGCAGCTCACGGGCCACGGCCCCGAAAATGCGAGTACCTTTGGGGTTCCCGTCATTATCCACGATCACGATCGCGTTCCGGTCGAACTTGACATACGAACCGTCAGCACGGCGAGCGGCCTTACGAGTGCGTACAACCACACCCTTAACAACCGACCCCGACTTGATCGCGCTGCCAGCGAGCGCCTTTTGCACGCTAACAACGACGATATCACCCAAACCGGCATAACGTCGACGTGTGCCGCCCAGCACCTTAATGCACCGAGCAGTCTTTGCGCCGGAATTGTCAGCTACATCTAGGAGTGTCTGCATCTGTATCATGATTCAACCTCACGGTTCCTGGCATCAAGCCACGCTCTCACTCACCAATTGCGGGAATCGCAGATGTACTGACGACCCGTACCAGTTCCCAACGTTTGAGCTTAGACTTCGGTGGACATTCAACAATCTCTACCGTGTCGCCCTTCTTAGCAACGCACTGCTCGTCATGTACGTGACAAACAGTTCGACCCCGAATGATCTTCCCGTACTTCGGGTGCTTCATCCTGCGGTCAATTTCAACTCGTACCGTGTTGGGCCGAGGATCTCGCGCTACAACTCCAACTAATGTCTTTCTCATCGTACCGCCCAATCAAACCTTAGAAAGTTCTCGCTCGCGTTGGACAGTGAACATCCTGGCGATGTCTCTTCGCAACTTCTTTACATTACTCGGCACATCATTACGCTCAGTCGCCGCCTGAACACGCAAGCGAAAAAGCGATTGCTGAGCCTCACGCAGTTCATGCTGCAGCTGCTCGTCGGACATTTCTCGAACTGCGCTCGACTTCGCCATAACAACCTCAACTAGATCTCTGGGCGTCGACCCACAAGCCGAACCCGAACCGGCAATTTGTGTGCGACGCGGTTAAAACAACTTCGCGCTGTGTCGTGCGACACACCACCAAGTTCAAACAGAACTGTACCGGGCTTGACAACAGCAACCCATCGGTCCGGTTCCCCTTTGCCCTTACCCATTCGGGTTTCAAGCGGCCGAGAAGTCACAGACTTCTGAGGGAATATGCGGATAAAGACTCGACCTTCGCCACGAACATACTGTGTCGCCGCGATACGGCACGCTTCAATCGTCTGCCCAGTGATGTGACCTGGATCCAATGACTGCAGTGCCCATTCGCCAAAGACAACAGTGTTGCCGCGAGTCGCCTTACCTCTTATACGCCCTCTTTGGCTTTTTCGATGCTTGACCCGCTTTGGCATTAGCGCCATCTGCAGTCTCCTCGTTCGAATAATCGCCCAAATCAATCCACACTTTCACACCAATAATCCCCATCGCCGTCTTCGACTCGGCAAAGCCGTAATCGATGTGTCGGCGAAGAGTTGACAAGGGAATCGAACCTCGACTCGCCTTCTCCTGTCGGGACATCTCGGCACCGCCAAGCCGCCCCGACATCTGGATCTTCACACCCTCGACGCCCGAACTCATAACCTCGTCGAGCGTCTTCTTAATCGCACGTCGGAAACTGCCTCGCTTCTGAAGTTGCTGTGCAATCTTCATGGCCACCAAGCGAGAATTCCGATTCGGATTGGTAATCTCAACAATCTTGACGTCCATACGGCGCCCAGTGAGATCTTCCAACTCAGCCTTGAGCTTATCTACTTCCTGCCCCTTCCGGCCAATAATCACGCCGGGACGAGCGGTATGCATATGAACCACAACCTGATCGCGGGTACGCTCAATCTCGACCCGAGCAATCTCCGCGAACTCATACTTCGTGGCAACGAACTTTCGGATCTTCTGATCCTCAAGCAATAAGTCCCCAAATTCCTTCTTCGAGGCGTACCAACGACTGCGCCAAGTCTCCATGACTCCGACGCGAAACCCTGTTGGCCTGACTTTTTGTCCCATAACCGTGATCCTGACCTGACTGCAAAAAGATTAGCTCAACTCTGGTGCGTCGATGGCAACATGAATGTGCGCTGTGCGACGACGAATCAAATTCGCCATACCCCGGGCTCTTGCATGAACTCGCTTAAACATCGGCCCACCGTCAACGCGAGCCTCTGAGATCTTAAGACGGTCCGGGCTACGAACCCCCCGATCTTCCGCGTTCGCAATTGCACTCTTCAGCACGCGCTCGATGAATCGGGCACCTCTGTTAGGCTCAAACGCCAGCGCATTCAATCCCTGCTCAGCCGACATCCCGCGAATCATGTCCGCAAAAGGTCGAATCTTAGTGGGTGAAATACGAGCAAAGCGGTGGACAGCACGTATAGACGCCATGACTACTTCTTACCCTTTGAACCGTGCCCTCGGAACGTCCGCGTTGATGAAAACTCACCAAGTTTGTGACCGACCATATCCTCAGTCACGTAGACGCTGATGTGAGCCCGACCATTGTGTACCAAAAATGTGTGACCAATAAACTCAGGCGAAATCGTACAACGTCGAGCCCAAGTCTTAACAGGTTCCTTACGCCCTGCCTCGTTCAGCTTCTCAACCTTTTCAAGCACTCGAGGGTCAACATAAGGACCCTTCTTCAGCGAGCGACCCATTCAAACACCCTTCCAAGATCCGAAGCCTACTTGACCTGACCGTAACGAACTGAACGACGCCGACGAATGATTGCCTTTGACGAAGCTTTCTTCTTGCTTCGAGTTCGACCGCCCTTCGCAAGCTTGCCGGTAGGACTGCAAGGATGCCGACCTCCGGAATTTCGACCTTCACCACCGCCCATCGGATGAGCGATCGGATTCATCGCGGTGCCGCGAACGCGAGGTCGGATACCCTTCCAGCGATTGCGTCCAGCCTTACCGATAATAATGCTGCTGTGCTCGGAGTTACCCAAAACACCAATGGTGGCCCGACAGCTACTTGGCAGCCGCCGAACTTCACCACTAGGCAAAGTAACCTGAGCCCAGCGACCTTCGCGAGCGTTAAGTGTAGCACCGACGCCGGCACTCCGACACAGCTGGCCACCGCGGCCCGGCTGCATCTCAATATTATGAATGACGGTACCCGGAGGGATCACGCCCAATGGCATGCAATTCCCAACGTTCGGCTCTAGCTGGGCTCCGCTCTCGACCTTGTTCCCAGCCTTCAATCCCTCAGGTGCAAGGATATATCGCTTTTCACCGTCAGCGTACTCAACCAAGGCAATTCTGCTTGACCGATTAGGGTCATACTCGATATGCGTAACCGTACCAATAACGCCGTCCTTATCCCGGCGAAAATCGATCTGGCGATACAGTCGCTTATGGCCACCACCACGATGGAGCGCGGTAATCTTGCCCTGATTATTCCTTCCGCCCTTTTTCTTAAAACGGGAGGTCAACTCCTTCTCCGGGCGCTTCTTCTTGTCAGTGATTTCAGCGAAATCACTGACAGACGCACCACGACGACCAGGAGTCACCGGCTTGTAAAATCGAATCCCCATGATTACAGCTCACATCCACACGACAAGAATCTTCAGCGACGACGCCTAATCCTAGAAGAACGCAATTCGATCCTCATCGTGAAGCTTCACGATGGCTTTCTTCCAAGAACGAGTCAACCCGACAACCATTTTATGCCGGCGAGGCTTTCCAAGACGAGTCTGGGTCCGCACAGCAACGACCCTTACATCCCACAACTGCTGAACAGCTGCTTTGATGTCAGATTTCGTCGCAAGAGGATGAACCTCGAATGAGTAGGCGTTTTGCTTCTCAGACAGGTGAGTCCCCTTCTCCGTGACTAACGGACGACGGATCACCTGATGAGCCTCAAGAACAATACCTGTCGAAAAGAAAGAAGCCATTACTACACCGACCCCAGTATCTCAAATCAGGCCTGACGACCAAGAATACGATTCATCTCACCAACCGTAATCACCAGATGCCGCTGTCGCAGCAACGCATAGGCATTCAAGTCACTGCCAGGCAGGACCTGCACACCATCAATGTTTCGAGCTGAGCGCCAAACGTTCTGGTTAAGCCCTTCAGTCGCAAGAAGAACACTCTTCCCCTGCAGACCTACAGCCTTCAGAAAACCAGCGACTACCTTAGTTTTCGGAGCAGAGCAATCCCACCCCTTCAAAACAACAGCCTGTGAATCCTGAAACTTACTCAGAAGCGCCATTCTTGTCGCTTTCTGAACTGCCTTCTTCGGCAGTCGGTAGTAGTAGTCACGGGGCTTCTTGCCAAATGCATGTCCACCACCGCGCCGAACCGGGGTACGAATTCCACCAGCTCGAGCACGACCTGTGCCCTTTTGCTTGAATAACTTACGGGTGCTACCCGCAACCATCCCGCGAGATTTAGTCTGCACCGAACCAACTCGAGTGTTAGCGCGATACATAATCACAGCGTCATGCAACAACTGCTTGCAGATCACGTCGGAAATTTCCGACGGCTCAAACGCAAACGTTCCGCAGTCCGCACCCAGCATATCTTTAACAGGAACCGAAATCATGGCACCACCAGCAAGCATCAAGAACGATTCTTAGCGGAACGACGAACAACAACGTAACCACCGTTAGGACCCGGAATTGCACCGCGAACCAACAGCACGTTCGAATCATTGTCAACACGAACCAGACGCAGATTCTTCACAGTCACACGCTCATTGCCGTATTGACCAGCCATCTTCGTCCCAGGGAACACACGACTCGGGTCGGCACTTTGACCAATTGAGCCAGGAGAGCGATGAACTCGCTTCACCCCATGACTCGCACCGAGGCCACCGAAATTATGTCGAACCATAACCCCAGTAAACCCGTGACCCCGAGTTGTACCGATCACATCCAGAAATTTAACACCCTCGAGCGCCGCAGGACCGAGAACCTGACCAACCTGCAGCCCATGAGAGGAATCGGCACACCGAAACTCTCTAATGAAGCGCTTCGGCTCACACTCAGCCTTGGCAACCGCGGCAGCACCTGACTGCTGACGACGCCCACCCAACGCAGCCACATGACCACGCTGCGCACGAGACGCCTTGCCTCTCGGCCGGTCATCAAAACCAACCTGCACAGCATCGTAGCCGTCTTTTTCTTTCGAGCGGACCTGCAGCACAACGCACGGGCCCGCCTCAATGACAGTAACAGGGACAATAACGCCATCAGCGTCATAGACCTGAGTCATTCCAATTTTTCGACCAAGCAACCCGACAGACATAGCTCCGCACCCGCGCGCAGAAAATTAAAAAACGCGAACAGAGACTGCCCGCCGTGATTAAACGACACCCAATGCGACAGACCAAACTTAGGCTGTTGCCGTAGCTTTGATCTTAATATCAACCCCAGCCGGCAACGAGAGCTTATTCAGAGCATCTACCGTCTTGCCAGTAGGCTGAATGATGTCGATCAGCCGCTTATGAGTCCTAATTTCGAACTGCTCACGCGACTTTTTGTCAATGTGAGGACTTCGAAGAACCGTATACCGCTCAATCCGAGTCGGCAACGGAACCGGACCGTGAACGATCGCCCCGGTACGCTTCGCAGTGTCTACGATCTCCGCCGCGGACTGATCCAGCACGGAGTGGTCATACGCTTCCATCCGAATCCGGATACATTCTTCGCCAGAACCAGCCACCGTAAACCACCTTCAGCAAACAGGTTACGCAAAACGAAACCAACAACCCGAAAAACGGGGAATCGGGGATTCTAGAGTTGATCGCAGTTTATGTCAATCAACGACGCCTGAGAAATCCATATCTTCGACAGAAGTGCCGTTAAACTTCATCTACATCAGCTGCTCAGCCACATTCGGAGGTGCAATTTCATAGCGGCAAGGCTCCATCGAGTACGATGCTCGACCTTGAGAAAGGCTACGAATCTGATTTGAGTACCCGAACATCTCAACCAGCGGGACTTCGCATTGAAGGACACACAGGT
Organism: uncultured Planctomycetaceae bacterium; assembly: GCA_903921605.1. The sequence goes on from CAIXQV010000257.1 coordinate 12,630, forward strand.
CACCCCGTCTGTCGGAATTGATAATGACTGCTCTCCGGGAATTCAGGTCCGACTGAACATTTCCCAGGAAATCTTCCGGGGTCACCACCTCGACTGACATGATTGGCTCCAGAATGGCCATCTTACCTTCGCTGAGCACTTTATTAAAGGCCTCACTCGCAGCCGTCTGGATTGCGACTTCGTTTGTTTCTCCCTCGCGGTAGCTGACCGCAGTGATTGTCAGGCTAAGTCCCATCAATGGGTTTCCATAGATGCCTCCCCCATCCGCCTGATTTTTAATTGCTTCAAGCAGAATCTGCAAAAACTGCTTTGGCAATGCCTCGGGAGGCAATCGATGGCCAACGCTGATATTGATTGTCGATTCGGGAACCTCCTTTGCCAGCAAGGTCATTCCGAATCCAATCGTTCCCGAAGGCATTTGCCGGGAGAAGTCCACATTGACCGTGACTTCGCCGACCAGCTTTTCTCGATAGCTGACTCGCGGCTTATGAAATTTGACTTTAAGTTTGAAATCCCGCTCCATACGGTGCCGAATCACTTCCAGATGTAATTCGCCCATCCCACTGATGATCGTCTGGCCTGTCTCTGGGTTCGATTTCACTCGAAACGTAGGATCCTGTCGCTCAAGTCGCTTCAAAGTGTCGTCAAGCTTTTTGCGGTCATTGCTGGACTCAGGTTCGATCGCCATCGAGATCACCGTTTCCGGGAAAACAATGGACTCAAGTGCAACTGGTGAACTGGCGTCGCAAAGAGTATCTCCGGTAGACGAATCTTTCGGGCCAATGATCCCACAAATGTCTCCGGCTTCCACACTTTCGACTTTTTCCCGCGAATCTGATTGGATATGCCACAACTGAGTGACCATCTCCTTCTTGCCAAGTCGTGGATTCAGCAGCTTTGAATTTCCGGTTAGTACCCCGGAGTAGACTCGAGCAAAGAACAAGTCTCCGTGGGGCTCGGCCTGCACCTTGAAAATCAGAGCACACACCGGGTCCTTGACGGCGGCTTTCCGGACAGTAGTTTGCCCTTCTTGTTTTCCAGACGGAATGACCCCTTCCACGGGCGGACGATCAAGAGGGCTCGGAAGGAAGCTGCTGACAGCATCCAGAACGGGCTGAACCCCAATATAATCCAGCGATGCGCCACAGAATACCGGCTGGATCGCGCCGCTTAATGTCGCCTTCCGAATCGCAGAGACTGCCAACTCCGTTGGGACTTCCTCGCCCTCCATGCAGACCATCATGATGTCGTCATCTATCCCGGAGAGCACATCAAATAGCTCTGTTCTCCAGAGCTCAGCGTCATCGCGGTACTGGTCAGGGATAGGTTCCTCCCGAAAAACCTGACCTTTTGACTCCGAATCCCAGTAGATCGCCTTCATGGTCAGAAGATCAATCACACCGCAGAAACCGTCCGCATTGGTCGATTGGCCTGATCCAATCGGAATCTGTAATGGGACTGGCTTTGCGTTCAGTCGGTCGCGAATCTGCTCAAGAACGCGATGAAATCCCGCACCGATGCGGTCCATCTTGTTGATCATGCAAATTCGAGGAACCTTGTATTTGTTGGCCTGCCGCCAAACCGTCTCACTTTGAGCTTCGACCCCCTCAACAGCGCTGAAGATGACCACCGCTCCGTCCAGAACTCGAAGGCTGCGTTCAACTTCCGCCGTGAAGTCGACGTGTCCGGGCGTGTCAATAATGTTGATCGTGCAGCCCTTCCACTGGCAGGTAACGGCCGCAGAATAAATCGTGATTCCGCGCTGAGCCTCCTCGGGATCGAAGTCCGTTGTGGTGGTCCCATCGTCCACATTTCCCATCCGATGGGACGCGCCCGTGTAGTAAAGGATGCGTTCGGTGGTTGTCGTCTTGCCGGCATCAATATGAGCGATGATGCCAATATTTCGAATTGTCTCTATCGAACGAGCCATGATCGGGTCACCGTAAAAAGCCGGGCAACTACAAAAGGAGAGCCCGAAACACTGAAAACGAAGGAGTTTCGAGGCGACACAGCAAACGACAACTCGTTCACCCGGCTTCATCCGAAACACTTGAGTTCTGTCCCGTGGCTGAACAGAGGCCGGGGATTATGACTTTGGCGGTCACAGAAACAACTGAGATTAGACCCAGATGGTTCAGAGAAGACGTTGCATTTGACTGCAAACTGATTGAATCCTCGCACGAGTCCGATATTCAATGCCAGTCCGAATCCTTTCGCTTGTGAAGGGTGGACTTTGCGTCTTCGGTTAAATGAGACGATTTGAGTAACAGACGCGAAACGTTTGAGAGCTTCGATCGCGGCTGTAGTGCACGTCTGTTCCCACAAGGGAACGGCTGAACGGGGCCAGCACCCACCAAGGCACGCCGCCAATTGAGTGGTTTTGGTTACATTGTCGCCTGCGCGCCGAGGTCCACGATTTACCCCATCAATACGCCGCCCGAAGAATCTCCAACAGATCCACCTCGGTTGGCTGACGAGGATTGACCATCATCAGCCGCTTGATGGCAAATGCCTTCGCTGCAAACCGTGGCAACTGCTCTTCTCGACCTCCAATGTCACGAATTCGCTCAGGGATCCCGACGGCTCGCTTTAACTTCTCCACTGCGGATATCGCAAGCTCTGCAGCTACTGCCTCACTCTGGCCGGCCGTGTCTTCACCCAACAAGGTCGCAATCCGAGCAAACGTCGAGACACGTTCCGGCAGATTGAATCGCATCACGAATGGCAGTAACAAACCGTTTCCCGCACCGTGTGACACATGCAGTTCGCCGCCCATCGGATACTCCAAAGCATGCACAACTGCGACGGCGCAGTTTGAGAATGCCATGCCGGCCAGCGTAGCGGCAAGACTCATCCCTTCCCGAGCCTCACGATGACCGGGTTCACGCACCGCCGTCTCAAGATGCCGTCCAATCAGTGAAATCGCCTTTTCGGCAAGGCATTCGCCCAGTGGAGTCCGCCCTTCATAGGCCGCCGTTTCGTTTTCCTTCAACGACATTTGTTGAAAATCAACGGCTGTGCAGGCTTCGATTGCATGAGTCAACGCGTCAATACCACTGTCGGCGGTCACTTTTGCCGGGCAGGACACCGTGAGTTCCGGATCGACAAGTGCAATGGCCGGACGCAGATAATTGCTAAGAGTACTGACCTTGATGGCGTTTTGCGTATCGGTCAGCACTGCCGCGTGAGAAACCTCGCTGCCTGTCCCCGATGTCGTCGGCACACAAATGAGCGGAGTCACCGAACCGGGAACTCGATCCCAACCGAAATAGTCGCTCGGAGTTCCCTCGTGAGAATAAGCGGCTGCCGTGACTTTTGCCAAATCCATGTTACTGCCACCGCCAAGCCCCACAATCGCGTCGGGCTTGTAGCGGCGAGCATCCTCCAGGGTTCGTATCGCACTATCGACCGATGGTTCTGGTTCGCCACCATCAAACACATGAACATCAAGGCCAGCGTTGACGAGAGGCTTGCGGATCCTGTCGACAATTCCGTTCGCCGCGAGCACTCGATCTGTCACTATCAGAATGCGGCGATAACCGTGTCGCTGAATAAGTCCCGGAAGTTGCCCGGCAGCCCCCCATCCAAACACAAGTTGGCTCGACGTATGAAACTGCCAAACACTTCGCATCAGAACTCTTTCGCCGTCAAAATGTATCGGAGGCCTTAAGTGCCCTCATCCGGCATGGCCAAAAGTCATGAAGAGACTAAAACTACGCTAATCGATTGCGCCGACGCTGCGTCCACCTGCGAACGCCTCCAGCGTCGCGCTGACAGAGATCATAACCACATCCTTTCCTCACAACAGGCTCAGGCATGTTTCGTATTCTCGCGATGGCCTTCACACTCACGATCGCCTCTAACCATTGTCTGGCCGGGGAGTTCTCACAATTCCGCGGTAGCAACGGTACCGGCATTGTGGCCGATCAACCAATCTCGCTAACCTGGTCGGCCGAGCAGAACTTGGGTTGGAAAGTTATCAATCCTGGCGCCGGCTGGTCGCAACCAATTCTCTGGGAAGATCGCATCTATGTGACCGGAGCCGTCGCGGAAAAGGATCTACGGCCGTCAAACTTTGCTGATGGAGTCAAGTCGCCGCAGAGCATGGGCGTGTCATTGTTTGCCAAGGCACCTGATGTTCCGATCGACTGGAAACTGTTCTGCCTGAGCACCAATGATGGCAGCATCATTTGGGAACAGACCATTGTCTCCGGCAAGCCGAAGTTCCCGATTCATCCTTCGAATTCGTGGGCCACTGAATCTCCAGTGGCTGACGAAGACGGCATCTATGTTTCGTTCGGCGCTCCCGGAGTTGTCGCTGCTGTAGATCACACCGGAAAACTTCGCTGGACAAAGGAAATCGGCACCTTCAAGACATCGAACAGCTTCGGTACCGGCAGTTCTTTGGCTCTCCATCATGGCAAAATCTTCGCCCAGAACTTCAATGAAGACAACGCAACCACCTTCTGCTTCGACACTCAAAGCGGTGAAGAAAAATGGAAGGTGACGCGCACGGACAAAGGAACTTCGTGGAGCACTCCCCTGCTCTGGTCAAACTCTCAACGCACGGAACTGATCGTCTCCGGCGGCGAACAGATCGACAGTCTCAATCCGGAAACGGGCGAATCACTCTGGACCGTAAAGAACGTCAAAGCCTCCACGGCCAACACGCCCTGTGCAGATGAAAACCGACTTTACTTTGGAGGCAGCGATCCATTCTCGAAAGGCCCGTTGTTCGCCATTCAACCGGGCGGCAGCGGAGAGCTGTCCCCGGAAAAGAAGAATGCTCAGTTCACAACCTGCCAATGGCTGCAGGAACGACAAGGCCCCGGAATGGCGTCGTCGGTGTCCTCTGGAAAATTCGTCTACACTTTGGAAAGCAATATCCTGAAGTGCTTTAACGCGGAAACGGGTGAACGACTTTATCAGCAGCGTCTCCCGGGACTTGATCTCGTTGCCGCCAGCCCACTGCTGATCGGGAACAAGCTTCTGCTTCTCGACGAGAAAGGCGCTGCGTGTCTGGTTGCTGACGGCCCCACGTTTGAAGTCATCGGCTCCGGACAACTGCCTGATACATTCTGGGCGACACCAGCCGTTGCCGATGGCGCGATCTACTTTCGAGGTCTGGAGTCCATTTACTGCATCAGATCAAAAGAGTGATCCCACCGACACGGAAGTCGGACCTACTTTAGGTGCTTGTCGAAGAATTCGAATCGAGCCTTCTCGATATTCTCTTTGACGTCCGGGCCTGAAGTCCGGAAGCCATGATCGCCATCTTCAATGGTCATCAAGGTTGCTTCAACATCGGCCGCCTTCATGCGTTCAACGATCCATTCCGCCTGTTCATGAGCAACGTAGGCATCTTTTGTTCCGTGGACAAACAGAGTCGGCGCGGCCTCGGGCGTCACCCAGTACAGTGGGCTCGATTCAATATGGCGATGGCGTTCCTGCTCCAGATTGCCACCAAGAAAGAGCGGCAGAACGTCTTTCGCATCTACACTGGCATCGTATGATTTTGTGAAGTCGCTCGGTCCATAAAAATTCACGACACACTTCACGCTGCTTGAATGCTCCGCGTTTCCTCCATCGCCTTCAAACTTCTTAACGCCACTGGTCACCCCCAGAAACTGAGCCAAGTGGCCGCCGGCTGAACCACCAGTCGTCCCGATACGATCTGGATCAATCTGGTACTTCTCTGCATTGGCCCGCATCCAGCGTACAGCGGCTTTAACATCATATACAGCGGCCGGAAACTGATACTTCGGAGCCAGCCGATAAGACACGGTCACAGCGACATAGCCTCTTTCCGCCAGCTGCAAACAAAGTCCATTGAAACTCTCTCGCGTGCCCGCGCGAAATCCGCCCCCGTGAATACAAATCACTGCAGGAAACGGTCCCGCTCCCTCTTTGGGACGAGCCATGTTGAGCTGAAGATGCTGATCGTCAGGATTTGAGTACTCAATGTTCTTTTCGAACACAACGCCTGCTGGTACCGTCTCCTGAGCATAGACTGGCGAGAGAAGCGAGAGGACGCCAATCATCATCGGAGTCATCAACCTGGCCGTTCGCAACGATCGCATCTTCGAATCCTCTGGCAAATTCTGTAGACTGTTCGGTCTGAACTATTCGCAATGGTAATCCGACATTCCAACCAACGGTAGGATGCGCTGCACCTTCTTTGCTGGGAAGTGACATGAAGACGGCTCAAATCCTTGGCGCTGTGTTCGGCCTGATCCTCGTTGCAGACACGATCACGGCACAACCACCATCAGTTCAGCAAAACTCTGCGCAGTCAATTCCCGGCTGCCTCCTGGAAGATCGCTTCTTTGAGGACGAGGTCTGGGCCAAGGTGGGAGAACGCACCTGCCTGCGATGCCACAATGAAAAAGGGGAAGCGGCTGAAAGCGCATTTCGATTGCTCAAACCGGATTTGACCGCCTCTACAGAGTCACCGTGGCTGGCTCAAAACAAGACAGCATTCGAAACCATGGCCAAGTCGGCTGAAGGCGATGACTCTCGACTCCTGTTAAAGGCTACGGGGCAGCTCAACCACGGAGGCGGAGAAGTGCTGAAGGCCGATTCCACCGGACTCAAGATACTCCAGCGATTTGTTCGGCGACTCAATCAACAGGACACCCAACAACCTGAAGATGACATGTCGAAAGAGTCCGCTGCTGCTGCATTGTTCGAAGGTCTTTCGACGCTGCCTCCGAATCAGCGGCTGCGGCGCATAACGCTTTCACTTGCGGGAAGACTGCCAACTACGGCTGAACTCGATGAAGTCAGGCAGAATGGCGATGCGGCCGTTGCAGCGATTCTCGAACGAGTGTTTCAGGAAGATGCCTTTTACGAGCGACTCAAAGAGGGCTTCAACGACATCTTTCTGACCATCGGCATTGAAGACAACGCGGAGACCTTGTTGTCGTATCATCACTTCGAAAAGACACGGCTCTGGTACCAGCACTGGGACTTCAGCAACCTGCCGGAAGCTGAACGAGAACGCGCGGGGTGGAAGCTGGCGGACGTTTATCGCGACGCCCTTCTACAGGAACCGTTACGGATGATTGAGTACATCGTTCGCAACGATCGACCGTTTACCGAAATCGCCACGGCCGACTATATCATGGTCTCGCCGCATTCGGCGCGCGGCTATGGGATCTTCGAAAACATCAAGGACCAGTTTAAGAATCCCGAAGACCCGTTTGAATACATCCCTGCGAAGCTCCCTGCCCTGACTGGCCGCGACGGGAAGACTCAGGAATCCGCAACCGGATCGTATCCGCATGCCGGATTTCTTAGCATGTTTCATTACCTGCGACGATATCCGTCCACGGAGACCAATCGCAATCGCCTGCGTGCTCGCATGTTCTATCAGCATTTTCTTGGCATCGACATCATGCAGCTCGCACCACGATCGACGGACGCGTCAGCCGTGGCGGCGAAGTATGAAATCCCCACGATGCAGGCCCCAGATTGCGTGGTGTGTCATCGGACAATCGATCCCGTGTCGAGCATTTTCCAGGACTTCGACTTTGAAGGCCACGTGATTCCTCGCAAAGACGGCTGGTACAAAGATATTTTCCAGGCGGGCTTCGAAGGCGAGGACATGCCGCCGTCGGAACGCTGGCGAGGTCCCCAGTGGCTGGCTGAACGCACAGTGAAAGATCCGCGTTTTGCGATCGCGATGGTCGAACACGTTTATTACATCCTGTTCGGACGGAAAACGCTTCAATCACCGGATGACATCGACGACCCACTGTTCGCCGCCCGTCGCCGTGCGTATCTGGCCCAGCGAAAACTGATTGAATCAACAGCCCGCGAATTCGCTGATGGTGGCTTCAATCTGAAGACGGCATTTCGTAGCTTGATCGCGTCAGACTTTTATCGAGTCGATGGGTTACACGCCGTCGCGATGAACCCTGATCGAGCAGCCGAACTGGATGACATCGGCATGGTGAGACTGCTCAGTCCCGAGCAACTGGAACGCAAGCTGAAAGCGATCTTCGGCAAGGAATGGGGGCGGCTCAACGGGGAGACGAAGATTCTGTACGGCGGCATCGATTCGATCTCCATCACCGAACGCAACGCGGATCCCAGCGGCGCGATGGGAGCGATTCAGAGAATCCTTGCCAACGATGTTGCCTGTTATCACGTGGCTCGTGACTTTCGGCGAGAAACCTCAGAGCGGCTTCTGTTCTCATCAATTGAGCCGAGTGTCGTGCCCGGTGATGACATGTCGAATCAACGAATTCGCCAGACGATTGTTTCGCTTCACCAGCGCCTGCTCGGACAGGACCTTGTTGTGGAGGATCCAGAGATCGAAAGGACATTTCAACTGTTCACGGGCATCATTGCCGATGCAAACGCACAGGGCCAATTCGAACCTCGCGAAACCTATTTTTGCGGAGGTCGTGAAGAGTTTCGCACCGAAGACCCCCTCTACACCATTCGCGCGTGGCGAGGCGTTGTGACCTATCTGTTGCGGCAACATAGTTTCTTGTACGAGTAGTCTTGGCGCGGCTTGTGTGCTTCTGCTTTTCTCGACGAGGGGATCATGACTGAGGAAGAATTCTGGGACGCTTTGGAATATCGCGTGAGCCATGAGCTTCGTCTTATGGACAATCCACAACTTCAGTGTCTTTGGTGCGACGGTTTCATCGCCGAACTCTACGAACCAGCGAATGCAGAACCACTCATTGGCGGACGCACATTTATCTGCCGTGCGTCGGAGCAGAAAGAGTGGAAGTTCAAACTGCTTCTTCCGGAGCGATGGGATTCGGCCGAACTGATCCGATGGGACACGATTCTGCCGCCCGATGAAATGTCCGGGTGGATCTCGCTGGACTTCCGAAATCGCACTCTGCATCTCGATCCTGCGTCTGCTGCAAACTCGGAACGATAGGCCACCGCAAACCTTGTTCGGTCTGAACCCTGATTGGAAGACTCTCCATGCTCCGCCGAAACTTTCTGCATCTGTGCAAAGCTGCCGGGCTTGGCCTTGCGGCACCGATTGGTATCGATTGCCTGCTTCGCGCAGACGAGCTGAAGAAGACCGAAGCCGCTGGCTATCCAGGACCCTATTATGTCGTCTTCAACGCGTCCGGTGGCTGGGACACAACCTATCTGATGGATCCCAAGGGAGTTGATGGGATCAATCGACTCTATCAACAGGGAGAGATTCTTACGGCGGGAGCGCATCGCTTTGCTCCAACGGCAAAGCACATCGAAAAGGGAATGAGCAACGAGGACTTCTTTGCAAAATACGGCAATGAACTCCGCACACTCAACGGGCTGGATTTGTCTGTGAATAATCACACGCCGTGCGCTCGCTATATGGCGACCGGGAAACTTGACAGCACAAATTTCCCGACGTTCCCAGCACTCGTCGCAGCCTGTCATGGAGCAGACGCACCTCTCGCATTTCTGACGTTCGGCAACTACTCGGCTACGGGAAATCTGGTGCCCATGTCGCGAGTGCCTTATCTGCAGTCTTTAAACCTGCTGGCAAAAGCCGACTTCGTAGAAGGCAACAAACGAGCCCCGTATCACGATCCATTTGTCTCAGACCGCATCGAAAAGGCATTGCAAGAACAATTTGATGCACGCGTTTCCTCCGTCCGGCTTCCGCGAGTTGAACGAAGCCAAAGTATGCTGTACTCGGCACAGGTAAACTCAAAGGCATTACAGCGTGTTGTGCCATTCATTCCAAAGCAGCAGGCTAGTGAGCGATTGGCTCAGCAGGCCGATATTGCTCTGGCATCATTCAAAGCAGGCGTCTGCATCTCGGCCAATCTTTCGATCGGTCAGTTCGACAGTCATAACAACAATGACACCGACCAGATGAAGCTGATTCCGGAGTTCCTCACTGGCATTGATTACGTTCTCAAGAGAGCCGAGGATCTACAGATTCGGGAACAACTTGTTGTAGTGATGCAGAGCGAAATGGGGCGCACTCCGACATACAACAACGGAAATGGAAAAGATCACTGGTCGATCAATTCCATCATGTTTCTGGGAACCGGAATTGGCGGTAATCGAGTCATTGGCGCCACTGACGAAAAGCAGCAGTTGACGCCAGTTGACGCAAAGACGCTGACAACCAACGATCAGACCGGTATTCGCATCCGCCCCGAACATATTCATCACGCCCTGCGCCGCCTTGCGGGAATCGCAGAGCATCCGTTCAGTAAACAGTTTCCTTTGTTAGTTCCGGCTGGCGAAGGGCTTTCAGAACTGTGGGCAGGATAAACCTTGCAGAACGCCAAGCTTGAACTCCTATGAGTTCAGATCGCTATGAGATTCAGGATAAGGGGAGCAGGAATCACCAGCAACTCTGATCGTGTCCATTGCCGCCTCTATGTACAGGTACAGAAGAACAACTGGAGAATTGCAGACCCTGTTGCCATCGACAATTCTGATCCCTTAAGGCTATAGTGTCGGATTCTCAAACGGTCAGGGACCGCAGCAATCTGTTCCGAAGAGCCAATCGTCGCAATTTACAAGAATGAGCCAGTCCAAATGCGTCTGTCATTGATCGCAATTCTGCTGACTGTCGCGAGTTTCTCTCCCACCTGTCACGGTCAAACACTGAATTCCAAAGTCGCCACGTTCCTTGCGGGAAAAGTTGGCGTTCGAATCGGCGGCGGGGAGTGTGCTCATGCTGCCAGCGAGGCATTGCGATCATCGGGGGCGGAGTTCACAAATACGGACCTCGGAGCAGATTCTCCAGCCGCAGGCGATTACGTCTGGGGGACGCTCGTCAAAAGCATCTCGATTGTGAGTGGTAAGTGGACGGATTCGAAACCCACAACAAAGCTTCTTCCAGGAGACATCGTCCAATACAGAAACGCAAAGTTCGTCTACCCAACGTCTTCCTCAATAACTGCTCAGCACACATCTGTGGTTGCCACGGTGAACACAGCGGGGGCCCCAACCTTTGTGTATCAGCAGAATTTCAATCAGATTCGCACTCTCAGAAAGGATTCGATAGATCTTACGAAACTCGTTTCGGGCTATCTGAGGATCTATCGTCCGAAGGCGAGGATCGCGCGAACCGGACAGACAAAGTTCTCACTCACAAACAACAGGACTGCGACTCAATCAATCACATTACTTGTTGGCACCAGCAACCTCGGCTCATTCTCTTTGACATCCGCCAAGACATTAGCAAGTTACCAAACAAGATGGGTGACCCTGACGGGCACAACTCTGCCAGTTACACTGCGACTTTCCAGCGGCGCGTCTGTTGCCGTTGTGAATGCTGGCGGTTACGAAATCTATACAACCTCGACCGGTGTGGCTGCCATTCGCAGGCTGACACCTTGAAGACTGGTTGGCATTTCAAGTGGCCGTGTGATTAAAACATGGTTCGCGGCCACCGCAATCATCATCAAATGCTGCTGACTGTTTCCGGCATTCTGATTGGGGTCGTGCGTGTCAGCGTCCGGTTGTCCCGAATCCAGTCTTCACGGCAGTATGACACTGTCGAAGTATCTGTTTCCTGCACTTCAATGTGAGACAAGCGAAACCCCATTTGAGTAATCTCGCTGAACAACAGATGGCACAGATTCTCTACACTGGTTGGCCGTTCCAACACCTTGAGCCTTAAGTCTTCCCCTGTCCGGAGCATGTGCTGCTGCAGCGATTCAAATAACGTATCATGCACGTTTATCAGCAACGCATGATCGTAGTACTGCTTCAGCCACGGCTCGATTTGAGCATCAAAGTCGCCGAACAGCGTGCTGATGTCCCCGTCTCGTTCGACTTCAAAGAAACACTTCAGGCCGTACCGATGGCCGTGCAGATTTCGACACTTATCCTGCAACGTCTCGTTGCGATGAGCCGCGTAGAATTTGTACTGCTTCTGAATAATCATGTGACCTCTCCGGGTGAACACCTGCCTCAATCCACGCCTGCTTCACTCTGGCATATTGATTAGTGACATTAACTCGGCACGGCTTGCCGGATCTGTCCTGAACGAACCTCTCATGGTGCTGGTCACGGTCGAACTACCAGTCTTTCGAATTCCCCGAATGGACATACAGGAATGTTCAGCACGGACTATGACACCCACGGCTTTACTGCCCAAACGATTCTCGATCAGATCGGCGATCGTCTGTGTCATACGTTCCTGAACCTGCGGGCGACGCGAAACTTCTTCTACAACACGAGCCAGTTTGCTCAGCCCAGTCACCCTGCCGTCGGGTATGTAAGCGACGTGAGCGACACCGCGAAACGGCAACAGATGATGCTCGCACATGCTGGTGAATGGAATGTCCCGAACAAGAACGATCTCGTCATAGCTCTCCTGAAACGTCACCTCAAGATGACGACCTGGGTCGAGCGACAACCCTGAGAACATCTCTGCATACATCTTCGCAACTCGCCGCGGCGTCTCGAGCAAGCCATCCCGATCAGGATCCTCGCCCACAGCACGAAGGATTATGCGGACTGCAGCCTTGATTGCGGCAAGGTCCACGGGGATGTCTGTGGCCAAGGCACCTCGGTTGGCGGAATTGCCGCTGCTGCGGATGCAACAGTTCTCTTCCGCAGATGTCTCATCGCAAAGTTCACTGAATGTAACGGACACTTGCACTCACTCCTGCTCAGATCCAGGGCTTAGACGACAGGCCTCTGGTAACCACATTTTGATGCACAAGGCAATTCGCAGCATCTGCGAATACAGCTGCACTTTGCTGAAGAAAAGCGCCTCGGCTGAACAAGATTGAGCATCGTGCAGCCGGGGCGAAGCAACACCGCCATCGAGATTGCTTACTACGGCAGGATTACACTATCGATGACATGGATCACGCCATTCGATGTCTCAATGTCTGTGGCAACGACTTTCGCACTATCAATCATTACCCCAGAGTCTCCGACCTTAATGACAACTTCCTTCCCATTCACCGTCTTCGCAGACTTCAGCTTGACGACGTCGCTGGCAAGAACCTTACCAGGCACTACGTGATAGGTCAGGATGGCAACCAGCTTCTCACGATTTTCTGGCTTCAGCAATGACTCAACTGTACCGGCAGGAAGCTTTGCGAATGCCTCATCCGTTGGAGCGAAAACTGTGAACGGGCCCTCGCCTTTCAAAGTCTCCACCAACTCAGCAGCAGTCAGTGCAGCCGCCAGTGTCTTGAAAGAGCCAGCAGCAACAGCGGAGTCAACAATGTCCGAATCTGCAGGCAGAATGACGCTGTCAATCACATGGATAACACCGTTAGAGCATGCGATGTCCGTTTTCAGAACCTTAGCCTTGTCGACTGTGACGGTCCCATCCGTGACCGCAATGTCGACCTGCTGACCCTGGACTGTTACCGCACCCTTAAGCTTTACAACGTCCGCAGCAAGAACTTTCCCTGACACCACATGGTATGTCAGAATTGCCTGAAGCTTTGCTTTGTTCTCTGGCTTCAAAAGTGATTCAACAGTTCCTGCCGGCAGCTTTGCAAAGGCTTCGTCGGTCGGAGCGAACACAGTAAACGGTCCGTCGCCCTTCAATGTCTCCACAAGCCCGGCGGCCTTCACGGCAGCCACCAATGTCTTGAAAGAACCAGCCGACACTGCTGTATCGACGATGTCCTTCTGCTGAGGTTTTGCGACAGAGGACGTCAGAACGTGACTTCTGACAGCCCCTCTATGAACAACCGATGACGATTTGCATTTCGATCCTGCCTCTGCAGCGGAAGAGACCAGCAAACTCCCAACGACGGCACAAATCAATTTTTTCATCGCATTTTCCCTAAAACAAACAACACGAGTGAGTTCTCTGCATGTCACAAACGTCCATAACGTTCATCCAATGAACCGCAGGACGCCCAGATGAATAACATTCCTTTGCAATTTTTCTGGCACCCACGAGGCAAGACGTTCACAAGCATAAAAACGCTCGAACGTACCCCACACCTCGACCATCGCGGCTTTTGCCGCCCCACCGGACAATTGCCACGCAGGAATTTGATTGAAATCGATGAACCGGGATCCTCCTTCTCCAACGACACAACTCCGCTGATAGTTAATGGCTTCACAGCAACGCGGATTGCACACTCAGATGATGATGGGGAAACAACTCGGCAGGATCTGTAACGACTTCCGACGCCCTGTTCGCACTCGCGTTGCCCTGGATCCCAACTCGGCGACGACGAAATCATGCCGCTGGCCCCGACATCAAGGCATCAGCTTGTGTATGCGATGGATCAGTTAAATTTTACCCCACGGGCCAAACTGAATATGGGCAGAGTCGATCGAGCCTGAAAGAGGCCGACCCTAAAACCACTCTGGCAGAACTCTTCTGAACGAACTGCTCACACGTCAGACGACTCTCCTGCACCATGTTTCTTCAGAAGCCGTTGAAACCTCAACTGAGATTCATGAAAGGATCTTCCGACATGACCGACGAGCACAAAAGTAGACCCCGGCAGGCATCGCTGCTTGTTGAGCATTCTCACGGCGTGTGTGAGATCATCATGCAGCCAATAACTGATACTCATCCTATGGGCTCGGCAGTGATGATCTTGAAGCCGCTGTCAGGCTCAGGGCACACCATTCCGTCTCACAGTGCCATCGCAAATGCCCTGCAGATGCAAAGATGGATGATCGAACATCCGCTCGTGTTTTCCGAAGGCCTGACAGCAAACTAACCTTGCCACGAGAAACAAAACTCTGAATCCCTGAACTTATTCATTGCCCGGTCTGATTTGAGACTGGGTATTAGTGGCTTACATCCCAGGGAACGTTGCCTCAATCGTTACCCCGCATGGAATAGACTGTTACCGAGAGCTTACGATGACAAATTCACAATCAATTGTCGTGTTCGGCGGAAGTTCAGATATCGCAAGAGCCACAGCACAACGACTGCTGTCTGCGGGAACGAATGTGTTCTTAACCGCACGGACAGAACAGGTCGCGAGTGAACTGCGAAGAGAGTTCCAATGCGAAACCGGAGTCGCGGTTGCCTCCGATTCCAGTTCGATCGATGCTTGTATAAAGAACGCAGAAGAGCGATTCGGGGCAGTCGACGGTGTTGTCAACTGCATCGGATCTCTCCTCCTGAAGCCCGCTCACATCACCTCCGATAATGACTGGAACGAGACCATAACCACAAATCTCACATCGTCCTTCTACATCCTTCGCGCCGCCGTAAAGTCCATGACAAAACAGGGAGGATCGATCGTTCTGATCTCCTCCGCCGCAGCTTCCATCGGCTTGGCCAATCACGAAGCGATTGCCGCGGCGAAGGCGGGTATTCTTGGGCTCGCACGCTCCGCAGCGTCAACATATGCGAGCCGCGGGATCCGAGTGAACGCTGTAGCCCCGGGACTGATCAGATCAAAACTGACGCGGAAGATCTGGGAATCGGAGACCTCACTGGCGGCATCCTCACAATTGCATGCGATCGGTCGCGCAGGAACTCCCGAGGAAGTCGCGAGCGCGATTACATGGTTGCTAAGCCCTGAAAACAAATGGATCACAGGCCAAACAATCGGAGTCGACGGCGGACTTAGCTCCGTCGTGCCTCGCACTAAGCTATAACCCGGGTCGACGTGAAGCAGAAGACTGACGCAATAATCATCGCAGGGCAAACGCTCAAGAGACGCGTTGCACTTCGGGCTTTGAAAAACTAGCCAGCCAAACGAAACCCATTCCTTCTGCGCGTAAAAAAAGCCAGCCGACAATCCGTCTAAACTGGCTTTACTAATGTGCTTGTATCCAACAACGTCTACCAGGCGAAGTGGGAGAACGCCTTGTTCGCATCGGCCATGCGGTGCACGTTTTCTCGCTTGTTCATCGCGGCACCTTCACGACGGAATGCAGCGACAAGCTCTTCTGCCAAAGACTTGTCGACAGGTCGGCCCTTACGGCCCCGAACTGCTTCCAGAATCCATCGAATCGACAGCGCTTGCTGACGTCGAGGATTAACAGGAGTCGGAACCTGATAAGTTGCACCACCAACTCGCTTGGATCGCACTTCGATAGCCGGCTTGACATTGTCAACGGCTGAGAGAAAGACATTCAATGGGTCTTCATTCGGAAGCTGCTTCTTGACGAGCTCCATCGCTCGGTAGAAAGCTCCGGTCGCAACGCTCTTCTTGCCGTCATACATCAGGCAATTGATGAACTTGGAGACAAGCAGGCTGTTAAAGCGAGTGTCATGCTTCAGTTGCTTGCGACTAGCCGTAAACTTCTTAACCATCGAAACAAACTCTCAATTACACAACTTCAGAAAGCACCTACGAACCACACGATGACTCAAAGCAATTGAACAGTCTGACCGCTGAAAAACAGCCAACCAGACCAACCAACCGCTATTTCTTCTTCTTAGCACCAGCAGCAGCAGCGGCCCCACCACCCTTCGGACGCTTGGCACCGTAGCAACTACGCGCCTGTCGGCGATCTGATACGCCCAATGTATCCAGAACACCACGAATGATCTTATATCGAACCCCTGGAAGGTCGCGTACACGACCGCCGCGGATCAATACGATCGAGTGTTCCTGAAGATTGTGGCCTTCACCAGGAATGTAAGCCGTGACTTCTTTGCCATTGGACAAACGAACACGAGCAACCTTTCGGAGCGCGGAGTTCGGCTTCTTCGGAGTAACAGTCTTTACCTGAAGACACACACCGCGTTTCTGAGGACAGCCCTCAAGAACTGGGGTCTTTGACTTCGTGGACTGCTGTGTTCGGGGCTTCCGAATTAATTGATTAATGGTGGGCATATATCGCCAGACAAAAGCAGAAGAACCAAAAACTGAAGACGCTGAAACCACTCATACCGTGAAACGCGGAAAACGCGGCACTTTATCCACGATTCCCCTGATCGTCAACCTTGCATGTCTTCGATCACTCTAATTCGCTGATCACAGAGGATCATCCGGTGTCAAATCCGCCAGTGAAGGTGCCGAAGGACGGTCCGGATCAACACGGCGAGCCTGCAACTCCGAATTCCCCATCAAATCCTTACGAGCCGCAGCCATCCGAGCTTTTTGCTCTTCCTGTTCTCGCAAAGCGGAATCGTGGATACGAACCTGAGCATCCTGATGAAGATGGAACCCTGTTCCAGCGGGAATCAGGTGACCCAAAATCACGTTTTCCTTCAATCCAACCAGATTATCCACTTTTCCACCAAGAGCCGCTTCGGTCAGAACCTTCGTAGTCTCCTGGAAGCTGGCTGCTGAGATAAAGCTCTCGCTGGAAACCGCCGCCTTGGTAATCCCCAACAACTGAGGACTTGCCTTAGCACGCTTCAGCGAAGTGTACTTGATCGGCTTGCTGACTTCGGAGTTGACCGCTTCGATATCGGTCAACAGCACGCGATCACCAATTTCAAAGTCCGATCCGCCCGGATCCGTGACTTTACCCATGGATTCCAGCGAGTCGTTAATCTTTTTCAGTTCAAACTTATCAATCAACAAACCAGGCAGAAGATCGGTGTCACCGACGCTGTCGATTCGAACTTTGCGAAGCATCTGGGCGATGACAATCTCAATATGCTTGTCGTCGATTTCAACACGCTGGGCACGATAAACGTTTTGAACTTCGTGGAGCAGGTACTGCTGAACTTCTTCCGGGCCGCTGACCCGAAGAATGTCCTGCGGAACGAGCGGACCGCGAACAAGAGCATCGCCGGCCTTGACCATGTCGCCAGGATGAACCTGCAGGTCTTTGCCGTGAGGGATCACGTGCTCAACCTCAGTTCCGTCTGCTCCCTTGACGAGAACAATTCGCTTCCCACGCTTCTTCTCGGCTGGGAACTCAACTTCGCCGTCAATCTCCGCAACAACCGCCGGATCTTTCGGCTTACGAACTTCAAAGAGTTCGGTTACTCGCGGCAGACCTCCAGTGATGTCCTGAGTACCCGTTGATTCGCGAGGCGTCTTCGCGACGACCGTACCAGCGGAAATATAGCCACCTTCTTCAGCGTCCAGACTCGCACCTTCCGGGAGGTAATAGAAGTCGAGAATCTTGCCATTCCCATCTTCCACGATCACCTGCGGATGCAGTCCTGCTTTGTGCTCCATGATCGTACGACGCATCGTTCCGGATTGCTCCCTCTCGGTACGCATCGACTGGCCCTCAACCAGATCCTCGAGACGTACACGACCGCCAACCTGAGCAATAATCGGGATGGAGTGCGGATCCCAGGTACACAGCACGTCGTTTGGTTTGACCTGCTGGTTCTCTGTTACCGACAGCACAGCACCGTTCGGTACACGCTGCTTTTCAACTTCGCGACCTCGATCGTCCACGATGCTGATTTCACCGTTTCGACCCAGAACAACCTGACGGCCTTCCGCGTTGATAACGCTGCGAATACGAGTAAACCGAACCTGACCAGCTCGCTTCGCAAACAGTTCGCTGGTTTCGACGTCCTTGGACGCCACACCACCGATGTGGAATGTTCGCATTGTCAACTGAGTACCAGGCTCACCAATACTCTGTGCGGCGATGATCCCAACAGCCATACCCATTTCAACAAGATCGCCTGTCGAAAGGTCCATGCCGTAGCACTGCTGGCAAAGACCCAGCGTACACTCGCAAGTCATCGGGCTGCGAACCTGAATTCGCTCCAGACCCATTTCTTCAATCTTACGAGCTTTCTCGACGGTAATCAGATCACCTTCTCGAACGATCGGCTCTTCAGTGATCAGATTCACGATATTAGTTCGACTTACGCGACCACGAATTGCATCAGCAAGCCCCACTTCGACCTTTTCACCGCGATAGACAACCCCGCGTGTCAGGCCCTTCGTCGTCTTGCAGTCATGCATCGTTATGACCATATTCTGGCAGATATCCGCCAGTTTACGGGTCAGGTAACCGCTGTCCGCCGTCTTCAGAGCCGTGTCAGCCAGACCTTTACGAGCACCGTGAGTCGAGCTGAAGTATTCCAGCACCGACAAACCTTCTCGGAAGTTCGACTTAATCGGCGTCTCAATGATTTCGCCGCTTGGCTTGGCCATCAGTCCACGCATACCAGCCAACTGCTGAATCTGCCCGACACCGCCTCGAGCACCAGAATGCGCCATGAGGTAAATCGGGTTAACGTATGCGCCTTCTTCACGCACGTCGTCTTTCAACTGCTCCATCATGGACTTCGTAATCTCTTCACGAGCATGAGTCCAGATGTCGAGCACTTTGTTATAGCGTTCCTGATTGGTGATGATCCCTCGCTCGTAGTTCTTCATCAGCTTCAGAACAGCCTTTTCAGACTCGCCAATTACCTTCTCCTTGTTCGGAGCTGTTCTCAGGTCACTGACACCGAAGGATAGACCGCTTTCCGTTGAGGCACGAAATCCGGCACTCTTCATGCGGTCCAGAAGTTCGATCGTTTCGCGGCGACCAAGCTCGAGGTAGCAGTCTGAAATCACGCGAGCCAGATCCTTGCTGCCCAAGGTCTGATTGTAGTACGACATCTTCTTCGGCAGGATGTCATTGAACATGACACGCCCTGGCGATGTTTCAACAAGGCCACCCGGACGGAAAGTCTCGGCGCCTTCACCCTTGACCCGCTTCCCGCGTGGTAATCGAAGACGAATTGTTGCGTGACGGTTCACCTTGCCTTGAGCAAACGCCATAAACACTTCTTCAGCCGACGCGAAGACCATTCCCTGTCCGGGACGATCAAGCCGCTTCATCGTGAGGTAGTAGCAACCCATCACGATGTCCTGCGACGCGCTAATGATCGGCGCACCGTTGGCAGGACTGAAAATGTTGTGCGTCGACATCATCAATGTCGTTGCTTCAATCTGGGCTTCCATCGACAGCGGCAGATGCACCGCCATCTGGTCACCGTCGAAGTCCGCATTGAATCCCTTGCACACCAAAGGATGCAAACGGATCGCGTTTCCTTCCACCAGAATCGGCTCAAAGGCCTGAATACCGATTCGGTGCAGCGTCGGAGCACGATTGAGTAGAACCGGATGGTTGCGAATCACCTCATCGAGAATATCCCACACATCTTCATCACGACGCTCAAGCATACGCTTCGCGCTCTTGATGGTGTCTGCATGACCGAGATCCTTCAATCGACGAATCACGAATGGCTGGAACAGCTCCAGAGCGATCTTCTTGGGAAGACCACACTGATGCAGCTTCAGCTCAGGACCTACAACGATAACGCTTCGAGCCGAATAGTCGACGCGTTTACCCAATAGGTTCTCGCGGAATCGTCCCTGCTTGCCCTTGATCATGTCCGTCAGCGATTTCAACGGACGGTTTGAAGATCCAAGCACCGGTCGCTTGCATCGATTGTTGTCAAACAACGCATCGACTGACTGCTGGAGCATTCGCTTTTCATTGCGAACGATGACTTCAGGAGCATTCAAGTCAACCAGCTTTTTCAAGCGGTTATTACGGTTGATAATTCGGCGATAAAGATCGTTCAGGTCGCTTGTCGCAAAGTTGCCTGAATCCAGCAGAACCAGCGGTCGCAGGTCCGGTGGAATCACTGGAATCACATCCAGAACCATCCACTCCGGCTTGTTTTCGCTGTCTCGCAACGCTTCGACAATCTTCAGCCGCTTGATCAGATCCTTGCTCTTTTGCTGACTTCCCGTCTTGGCCAGCTCAGTTCGCAATTCACCGGAAAGCTCCGCCAGCCTCATTGAAGCCAACAGCTTCTTGACAGCTTCTGCACCCATTCCGATTTCGAAATTACCATCACCGTAGTCACGTCGCGCCTGCCGTGCTTCCTCTTCGGTCAGCATCTGGCACTTCTTGAGCGGCGTGTCACCCGGCTCAATTACCACATAGTCCTGGAAGTAGATCACCTTCTCCAGAGACGTGGTCTTCATGTTCAACAGCGCACCAAGACGACTTGGCATCGACTTGAAGAACCAGATATGCACAACCGGTGCAGCCAGTTCGATATGCCCCATGCGCTTGCGGCGAACACGGCTGTGAGTCACCTTCACGCCGCAACGATCGCAAATCATGCCCTTGTACTTCATGCCGCGATACTTGCCGCAGGCGCATTCCCAGTCCTTTTCAGGTCCAAAAATACGCTCACAGAACAGACCGTCGCGCTCCGGGCGGTAGGTTCGATAGTTGATCGTCTCAGGCTTCTTGACTTCGCCGAATGACCAGCTGCGAATGTCGTGGGGACTTGCGAGACTGATTTTCACAGACGCATAGTCATTGACTCGATCAAATGTACCTTCGCTGACACTCACGCCAGAATCTCCTCTAAAGTGGAGGTTCAAAACAGCTTCCGGCCCGGAAAACCCGGGACAGAGTTCGCTATCTGTAATCAGAAATGCTTGCGACGACCCTGCAAGCCACACTTAGCTATACCAATCGATTCAACGAAGAATCAATGGACAGCCTTTTCAAGCTGCAGGTTAAGACACAGCCCCCGGATTTCATTATTCAACACGTCAAAGCTCGCCGGAGTCCCTGCTTCCAGAGTATTCTCCCCCTTGACCATGCTCTCGTAAATCTTGGTACGGCCTTCAACGTCGTCGCTCTTCACTGTGAGCAACTCCTGAAGAATGTAAGCCGCCCCGTACGCTTCCAAAGCCCAGACTTCCATTTCCCCGAATCGCTGCCCGCCGAAGCGAGCCTTACCACCCAGAGGCTGCTGAGTAATAAGCGAGTAAGGACCAGTGGCTCGAGCATGAACCTTGTCATCAACGAGGTGATGAAGCTTCAACATGTAGATGTAACCGACGGTGGTTCGCTGTTCCTGTTTTTCACCGGTACGACCGTCATGCAGAAACGCCTTGCCGTCTTCCGGAAGCCCGGCTTCTCGCAAAGCTTCCTTCACTTCATCTTCGCCGGCACCATCAAACACTGGACAAATCGCCCGATATCCCAGCTTTCCTGCCGCCCAACCGAGGTGAGTTTCCAGAATCTGCCCGACGTTCATTCGGCTTGGTACGCCCAGTGGATTCAAAATGATGTCCACAGGTGTTCCATCAGCAAGGAACGGCATGTCTTCGATTGGCAGAACCTTGGAGATAACCCCCTTGTTTCCGTGCCGACCGGCCATTTTGTCCCCGACAGAGATCTGTCGTTTCGAAGCCACATAGACCTTCACCATCTGCAGCACACCACTTGGCAGCTCATCGCCACGCTTCATGCTGTTGAGCCGATGATCTTCACGGTCGATGACATCCTCAACAAGAATCCAGCTTTCACGCACCACTTTGCGAGCAGCCGTCTTCTTCTGCGGGCTTCGAAGATCCATCTCCTCGAAATGGTTGTGGAATCTTCTGGCATAGTCGGCAACGATCTTGCAGTCTTCCTGCTTAGACAGAGGACGACCGTCCTGGTCCATGACCGGCTGCTCAAGAGCTGCCTCAAGTTCAACCAGGAATGTCTTGAAGGCAGCAGCGATTGCTGTCTCGCCTTCCTTCTCCACCTTTTTCAAGTCGTCTTCGAACCGCTTACGTTCAATCTCGGACAGGCTCATTCGACGTGAGAATTTTTCGGTGTGAATGACGATACCACCGACACCGCTCGGTACTTCGAGACTCTCGTTCTTTACGTCTTCCCCGGCACGACCAAAAATCGCATGCAGAAGCTTTTCTTCGGGCGTCAATTCTGACTTGGCCTTCGGTGACACTTTACCGACCAGGATGTCTCCCGGATTAACACGCGTACCGACTTTAACAACCCCGGTATCGTCAAGATGCCGCAAGGCCTTTTCACTGACGTTCGGAATGTCCCGGGTAAACTCTTCCCGTCCAAGCTTCGTTTCACGGATCTCGACATCAAATTCATCAAGATGAATCGACGTGTATACATCCTCTTTCACTAAACGCTCAGATAGAATGATTGCGTCTTCGAAGTTGTACCCTTCCCAAGACATAAACGCCACAAGCACGTTTCGCCCAAGGGCCAGCACACCATTCTTGGTAGCAGCGCTATCGCACAGCACCTGACCGGCCTTGACCTTGTCGCCCACCGATACGATCGGCTTCTGATTCAGACAGGTTCGCTCGTTGAGCCGAGTGTACTTACGCAACGGATACCTGCGTCCGTCAATCTCGATGTTGTTCGCATCGACATAAGTGACCTTGCCCGATTTCTCCGCCCGCAAAACCATCCCCGAGTTCTGAGCAACGAATTGCTCCATCCCGGTTCCAACCAGCGGACGCTCCGAAATCAGCAGCGGCACAGCCTGACGCTGCATGTTCGAACCCATCAAGGCTCGATTCGCATCGTCATGCTCGAGGAACGGAATCAACCCGGCAGAAACACCAACCATCTGACATGGTGCCACGTCGATGAACTGAACCTCGTTTCGGTCAATCCAGACTACGTCGCTCTTGGTTCGCGCTAAAACTCGCTCTTCAGCGATCATTCCATCAGCAACCAACGTATCGGCCGGACAGACCATGCCGGAAGCCTCTTCGTCAGCTCGAAGCCACACGACTTCATCTGTAACCTTCGCGTTCTTCACGACGCGGTACGGAGAAATCAGGAATCCATAATCATCCACCTTGGCGTAAATGCTGAGGCTGGAAATCAAACCGATATTCGTTCCTTCCGGTGTTTCAACCGGACAAATACGGCCGTAATGAGAAATATGAACGTCGCGAACCTCGAAGCCCGCTCGCTTACGATTTAAACCACCGGGGCCCAGAGCAGACAAACGTCGCTCGTGCGTCAACATGGACAAAGGGTTCGTCTGGTCAACGACCTGCGAAAGCTCACTTCGCCCATAGAAATAATCGATCGCTGCCGAAACGCTCTTCGGATTGATCAATGTCCGAGGAGTCATCGCATCGACTTCCTTCAGACTCATTCGCTCCTGAACCGTCCTTCGCAACTTCAGAAATCCCTTACGAATTTCATCAGCCGCGAGCTCATCAATCGTTCGCAGTCGACGATTACCGAGGTTATCGATGTCGTCAATCTGCGCGGTCTCATCGCCGATCCTGAGCCGCACAATGTACTTCATCGAGTTGATGAAGTCCTGCGGATTCAAGGTCATCTCGTCATCAGAGATATCCTGCTGGAACTTCCGATTGATACGGAAACGACCAACACGACCCAACCGATATCGATTTACATCGAAAAACTTCTCGCGGAACAGGTCGTTTGCTTTGTCGAGATTTGGCGGATTACCGGGACGCAATCGCTGGTAAATCTTCAGCAACGCTTCTTCGTGAGTTGACGTACCGTCTTCTGCCAGTGTCTTGAGAATCAGTGGATCCCGCACCTCTGTCACGATCTCGACCGTCTTTACGCCCGAAGCAATCAACTCCTCGGCTACCGTATCGCTGATCTCGTAACCAGCATCGACGATCAACTCCCCGGCCCGCTCATGCTTCGCAGGGAACACAACATCTTCGACGGAGTATTTGCCTTCCAGCTCCGAAGCGACTGTCTTCGCCGTAATCTTAACCTTATCCGTCGGATAGAAAATTCGAATGATGTCGGCGTCCGACGAATAATCCTTCGCCATGGCTCGCAGCAACGTCAACGCCGAGAATTTGCCACTTTGGTCAATCCGCACGCCAATCGCGTCCCGCTTGCTGACCAGCAACTCGATCCAACTACCGCGCTCCGGAATGATACGGCAGGACTGCGTTTTCCGATCACTGCTGGCGGTCTCTTCCGCCATCACAAAGTCCACACCCGGCGAACGATGCAACTGACTGACGACAACACGCTCGGCCCCGTTGATGATAAACTCGCCGCCGCCGATCATGATCGGGATGTCGCCGAGATACACCTCCTCCTCAATTGGTTGCTCTTTAACCAAACGCAACCAAACGCGGAACGGCATCCCGTAGGTCAGACGCAACTGCCGACACTCTTCGGGAGTGTAGCGAGGCTTTCCCAACTCGTACCGAATGTATTCCAAACGAAACTGCCCATCGTAGCTCTCGATGGGAAATACTTCGCGCAGAATTGCCTCAAGGCCAATATCGAGGCGATCCCGGGAAGACCGATCAGCCTGCAAAAAACGGGCGTAGGAAGCTGTCTGAATCAGGGTCAGACCGGAAATCTCAAACTCCGCGTTGATTTTCCCGAAGCTTCTTACTGCGTCCTGGTCGATTGTACGAACAGACGGAATGGGCATACGGTCCCCTGCCTTCACTCTTGAGCGGAAAAAACGAGCGTGGAACTCCAGCCCGTGTTCAAATAATCATTGACAATAAACGATATTCGAGTGAATCGACCCTATTCACCGGGAACAGCGCGCGACGATAGGCACCTGCTGATCGCTCAACAGCTGCCTGCAATAGAACCCGCCTTTTTACTTCTTTGCACCGTCAGACGCTCGCTGGACACGAAGTGCCGAGCCTTCATTCACGAACGGGTCAACACACAGAAAATTTCAAACGCAAATCTCGTCTTCCACCGCCGGGACGAGAACGCCCCGGTCGGTGCAAACGAAAAGCTCAACTCAATTACTTAATGTCGCAGGTACCGCCAGCCGCGACGACTTCCGCCTTCAGCTTCTCGGCATCTTCCTTCGACAAACCTTCCTTCAGCGCCTTTGGAACGCCTTCGGTCAGGTCTTTAGCTTCCTTCAGGCCCAAGCCGGTCACAGCGCGAACCACTTTAATCACGCCAATCTTGTTCTCGCCGAACCCAGTCAACATGACTGTGAACTCAGTCTGCTCGACCTTTGCTTCAGCTGGAGCTGCCGGACCCGCCATCATGATGGCGCCACCACCAGCTGGCTCAATACCATGAACCTGCTTCAGGTAATCCACAACTCGCTTTGCTTCGAGCAAAGTGAGACCAACGATCTTATCGCCGAGTTCTTTGGTCTTGTCATCAAACTCAGTGGTCGCTTCCGCAGACATTGCCAGTACCTTTCTCTTTCGTACACTTGCTTTTCGTTAATCAACTCTCAGCCGACCTGGTACTTCCCTAGGCCTGCTTTTCTTCCGACAAAGTCTTCAACTGGCCAGCCAAGCGACCACCCGGACCCTGCAGACACCCAGCCAGCTGACGCCCAGGAGCGAGCATCAACCCGGCAATCTCGCCAATCGTCTCTAGCCGACCGGCACTCTTACTCAGTGCATCCACAGCAGCTGCGTCGAGAGATTCTCCCTCAACTGTGCCACCTTTAATCTCGAAATTCTTGATCTCTTTCGCCCATTTTGCGACGGACCGCGACAACGCAACGATGTCGTCCCCACCCCAAACAAGCGTAGACGGCCCATTAAGAACCCCGGTGAGTCCATCGATGCCCTTGCGTTTCAACGCGTTGTTGGCAACCGAGTTCTTCACCGTCAACGCAGACATCTGCTGCTTGCGCAACGCCAACCGCCACCGATTTGCCGTAATGGCGTCAACCTTCGAGCAGTCAACAACAATGAAATCCTTCACATCACCGATGCGCGACTGGATATCAGCGATAACCATGTCTTTGACTTCACGACCCATTGTCTTCACTCACAAAAAATCGAACACGTCGGCCAAAATCAAACAGCAACAACAATTGAAGGAAGCATTGTCGCTGACACAACAACACCACGCAAGTAAACACCCTTTGAAGCGCTCGGCTTAAGACTGCGGATATAACTGAGCAATGACTCAATGTTCTCCTGCAGCTTCACGACATCAAACGACATCTTGCCGACGACACAATGCAAGTTCGAACCGTTGTCAACCCGGAACTCGACTTTACCAGCCTTGTATTCCCGCACAGCTGTAGCAATATCCTGCGTCACAGTACCGGCTCGAGGACTCGGCATCAAACCACGAGGACCGAGAATACGACCAAGCGGCCCAACAACGCCCATCATATCAGGTGTCGCGATGGCGACATCAAAGTCAAGCCAACCGTCCTTAATCTTGTCTGCCAGTTCCTTAGCACCAACAAAATCAGCACCCGCGGTTTGAGCAACCTTAACGTTCTCGCCCTGAGCGAAAACGAGAACTCGCTGAGACTTACCGATGCCATGAGGCAACACTATTGAGCCACGCACAATCTGATCCGCCTGCCGTGGATCAACACCCAAACGCAAGGCAATCTCTACGGTCTGATCGAACGCCACGCGCTTAATTGCTTTAGGAAGCGTATCCTCCAAGCCCTTCAACGCCTTCACCGCGTCAGGCAGAGCCAAAACGCCGAGCTCGCTCGCCTTCTTGGAAAGAGTCTTCATCCGCTTTGACTGAGCAGCCATGTCGAGCACCTACGCCGAAACCAAAAAAACTAAACGCAAAAACCAACCAACTAAACTAGTCGATCACTTCCAAACCCATACTTCGCGCGGTCCCGGCAATCATCTTCCGAGCCTGCTCAGGAGACGATGCATTCAGATCCTCGTACTTCTGCTTGGCGATCTGATCCAATTGCGCCGTGGTAACACTACCGACCTTACTCTTCAAAGGACTCCCCGAGCCTTTGGCAACACCAGCCGCCTTCTTCAACAACACCGCAGCAGGAGGACTCTTCAACACAAACTCGAAGGTTCGGTCATTATAGACCGTAATAACGCAGGGAATGGTGATCCCCATCATATCGCGAGTCTTTTCATTAAACTGCGACACGAATTGGCCAATGTTGACGCCATGCGGCCCAAGCGCAGTACCCACCGGCGGCGCCGGAGTAGCCTGACCACCCGTCACCTGAACCTTAATCTGAGCAGTAACCGCACGCGCTTTACCCATGACCCAACCAACCCAGCAATACAAAAAGCGAAACGTCAAACAGACTCGATCTGCCAATGATCCAACTCGACAGGCGTTGAGCGACCGAAAATCTCGATCAACACAGACACCTTACCATTGTGCTCGTCAATACCCTCAACCGCGCCTTCGAAGTTCTCGAAGGTACCCTCACGAATCTTGACAACATCCCCAACTGAAAACTGTATCTTAACCTTCGGCGCGGCACCAACCTGCTGCTCAGCCCGACCAAGCATTCGATCCACTTCGTGCTGCTCCATCGGAAGCGGCTTACCAGCCGCACCCGCAAAATCACCCACACCACCTGTATCTCTCACGAGGTACCATGTGTCATCATTCAGAATCATCTGAATCATGATATACCCCGGAAACAGCTTTCGATCTTGCTCCTTGGGCGAACCACCGCGAGTGTCAACCACCTTCTCCGAGGGTATAACAATGTCTCCGAAGAACTCCTCCAGACCCTCCAACTTAATCTTCTTCAGCAGCGCCTCGCGAATTGTTCTTTCGCGATTCGTCTGAACTTTCAACACATACCAAAGCATGTCACTGGCCGCAGAACTTCCGACCGCTGCGTCTTTTGCCATCGAGACATACTCCTAAAAATTGAATCGCCAAAATGGGCCGCGTATGTTGATGCTGAAAATTCCAAATTGCAACCACCAACGCCAACCGATTGCAAACTTGAACAGCACTTACGCACAACTACGACTTGTATTCAGTAAAGCCGATAAAGCTGAACAACCAAGTCCAGAGCAAATCAATAAGAAACAAAAACACACCGAGCGAGAACATCGCGACGAGGACCACGATCGTCGCCTGAATCACCTCGTGACGAGACGGCCAAGTTACCTTTTCTAGCTCTGACTCAACAGAAACCAAAAAATCAGCAAACTTTGGGATATTAACCGCACGAAACGCAATCCAGCTGCTCACCGCCCAAATCAAAGCGGGAACACCAATCCTTACGGCCTTCGCCGAAGTACCTAGCATCCCATTTGCCAGCGTCAAGCACCCAAAGGCGGCAATGACCACTATGGCGAAGAAAGTGAACTGTCGAACCATTCGACCTTGGCTGGACTTATACACTCCAAAGCGAAACAATTCCGGCACCAGAGAAGCACCCGTACTTTTGCTCGACATTTGACGCCCAACAACGGTTAAACAGAACCAATCAGCAAACCCAAAACGAACAAAACCAGCAACAAGCACGGGCGGAGGGACTTGAACCCGCAACCTGCGAATTTGGAATCCGCTGCTCTGCCAATTGAGCTACACCCGTTCGATCCAGACCACGAGGGTCTATTTCTTTCGAGACTCTTTATGCAGCGTGTGTCGACGAAGTCTCGGACAATACTTCATCAGTTCCAGCCGCTCAGTTCCTCGAGTCTCTTTGATTACGCGGTAATTCCGCTGCCCGGACTCCGTGCACTCAAGCCAAACATACTCTCGCATGACAAAACCTCGAAGCCAAAAAGCGAAACTGCCTGCTGACAAAACCGCCAGCAGGCAGCCCAAATCCACATTACCGAGCTATTACTTAATGATCTTTGTCACAACTCCTGAACCAACAGTCTTTCCGCCTTCGCGGATAGCGAAGCGGCTCTGCTCCACCAACGCAATTGGCTTACCCAACTCGACTTCCACCTTCACATTGTCACCAGGCATGCACATCTCGGCACCACCAAGCAATGTAGTTGAACCCGTCACGTCAGTTGTACGGAAGTAAAACTGAGGGCGGTAACCAGTGAAGAAAGGTGTATGACGACCACCTTCTTCTTTGCTCAGAACGTACACTTCGGCCTCGAACTGAGTGTGCGGCTTAATCGAGTTGTTTGCAGCAAGAACCTGGCCTCGCTGAATGTCTTCCTTCTTCAAACCACGCAGAAGAATACCAACATTGTCCCCAGCAATTCCCTGATCCAGAGTCTTCTGGAACATCTCAACACCGGTAACAGTGGTTTCCTGAGTGTCTCGAAGACCGATAACCTGAATCTTCTCGCCGACCTTCACGACACCAGCCTCAATTCGCCCAGTCGCAACAGTACCGCGACCTTCGATAGAGAACACATCTTCCACGGCCATGAGAAACGGCTTGTCACTCGCACGTTTCGGCTCTGGAATCGAACTGTCGAGAGCTTCCATCAACTCTGTGATACAGGCGCTGAATTTCACGTCTGCCGGATTGTCCAGAGCGCCACGCGCGTTACCTTTAACCAATTTGATGTCGTCGCCAGGAAAGCCATACTTCGTCAACAACTCGCGAACTTCCATCTCGACGAGATCCAGCAACTCCAGATCATCGACAAGGTCGCACTTGTTCAGAAAGACTACCAGAGCAGGAACACCCACCTGGCGTGCCAGAAGAATATGCTCGCGAGTCTGAGGCATCGGCCCGTCAGCCGCTGACACCACGAGGATCGCTCCATCCATCTGAGCAGCACCGGTAATCATGTTTTTGATATAGTCAGCGTGACCCGGACAATCGATGTGAGCATAGTGCCGATTTGGCGTTTCGTACTCAACATGGCTCGCCGCAATGGTCACAGTCTTGGTTGCGTCACGAACCGTACCGCCCTTGGCGATATCCGAATAGGCCTTAATAGTTGCGAGACCCTTAGCAGCCTGAACCGCAAGAATTGCCGCTGTTGTTGTCGTCTTGCCGTGGTCAATGTGACCGATGGTTCCCACGTTAACGTGCGGCTTCGTTCGCTCAAACGTACCCTTTGCCATTACCCCAACTCCAGATCAAACTGTGCCAGGACACCAAACGAAGCCCGGCAAATTAACCACGAAAAGAACCCAACAGCACCTCACCGCGAGGCACCACCACACACAACGAAACAACCACCCACCCTAGCAGAAAAGCTGCTGAAGGGACTTGAACCCTTGACCCCGTCCTTACCAAGGACGTACTCTACCAACTGAGCTACAGCAGCAATCTCCGCGATCAAGCTGTCCCCAGAACGCAAAGAGCGGGCGATGGGAATCGAACCCACACAACCAGCTTGGAAGGCTGGAATTCTACCATTGAACTACGCCCGCGTCGCTGGAACATCTGGACAGCCCCAACACAGCATCTCGCGAAACCCAAAACTTACGCCTGAGCCGAGAGAAATGGGGGAAACAGGATTCGAACCTGTGAAGGCTTACGCCACCAGATTTACAGTCTGGCCCCTTTGGCCGCTCAGGTATTCCCCCTTTTACACACTCCAAACACGAATACTCTCAAATTAGCCAGCACCTGCGAATGCACAGCACCATGAGAGGTCCCGGCTCGAAGGTTCGCGGAAGCTAGCGGAGGGACTTGAACCCACAACCACCGGTTTACAAAACCGGAGCTCTACCAATTGAGCTACACTAGCGCGGACCGGATGCGGTGGCGAGTCGCGGAGTATAGCAATCGGTTCTCGTCAGGCAAGGCAGATCCCGGAAAGCTCCCAACAACGGGGCAACTCCCGATCCTGGCGGGAATATTTCCCCAGAATTGGCTCCGATCGCGCCTGACAAAACCTTGTTTTCAACCCGTCAACTCATCGGCCGTCCGATGGATCCCCATGTTGTCGACAGGCGAACCACCTTTCTCTACAGTTTTTCTCAAAAGCCGGGAATCTCAAAAGACCGACGTTCGGCTATTCGTCGCAGCTTCTCCAAAGTCCTTACCTCAATCTGGCGTACGCGTTCCTTAGTAACACCCAGTCGCGTACCAACCTCTTCGAGTGTTTCTGGTTCAACACTTTCCCCGAGCCCAAATCGACAAGATATGACCTTTTGTTCACGCCCATCTAGCTCGCCGAGTAGCTCCTGAATGACAGCTCTCTGAGACCGGTTCGCATGTTCATCACTGAAGAAGGCGCCTCGTTGTTCGGCGGACTGAGTGAAAATTTCTTCCTGCCCCGTCTGAAACCGGGTCAACCGTTGGTGCTCGGCGGGAACCGAGCGAGTGAAATTCTTCAAAATAGCCCACGAGGCATAAGTTGAAAACTTGTTTCCCCGGGCGTAGTCAAACTTTTCAACGGCCCGAATCAAGGAGATATTGCCATCACTGACCAGCTCAAAGAAGCCCGTGTTTGACTTGAGATATCTCTTCGCGATTGAGACAACCAAGCGTAAGTTCGACTTAATCAGCAGGTTTTTGATTCCCGAGATCTCCCCCAGAAGTCGCTCAAGACGAGAAATCAGCCGAGCAGAAGGTTTCGAAGAATCCAAGCCTGCTCGCAGTTGCAGAAATTGAAACTTCCTGAAGTTCATCTTGCGAAAGTAGTGCTGCTCCTCTGCCTTGGTCAACAACCTGACCCTGTAGAGTTCTCCGAGGTAGGCTGGCAAGCCTGACGGCATCCGCGCAGGGCGTTCGTCTTCGGAAACCTCTGGCGGCTTCCCACAAATGACGGCCTCCGCGGATGGACTTCGGAACTGATTGTTGTCTATAAACTCGACAACTTCCGCCAGTACTCTACGAGCCCGTGCCTGCACCAAGGCGGCATGGACTGCTGTTCGACTGACGTGGAAACTTTGCGCCAGACACTCAACGCTTTGCCCCTGCTCTGCTTTTACAAGCATCCTTTCCCCAATAGTCTGAGGGGATTCCGGCATATCTGTGGCGAGATGCAGCTCTTCTCTGCTCAAGGACGAACTTCCCTGAGCCTCGCACGAGAAACCGCTGGCGGATCTTAAACCCCAGCTATTAGCTCTCGCCAACGACTCACTGACATTCGGCTCATTTGGATTTACTGCGCTAACCATGACTGACTCCCTTGTCTGCTTAACACCTGGGGCGGTGAAACGTTCTGGACAATGAAAGGGTTTGGGGGATTTCCTTGCGATCTGTCTCTATGCCGTCTGCTGACACTTGAACGGACTGTTTTGCGAAAACGTCGCTCATGTTCTTCACAGCAAATGGCGGACCAACACTCTCTGGTCAATTTGCCAACTTGGCTTACCACCCAGGCTCAGGCCGTTTGACCGCTTGAGTAGTTGCCTGCACGAGCGTAAATCGCCGGTCAAATAAAAAAATCGCGGTAACCGCTGATGTTTCCAGGAGTATTCAAGGAAGTTCGGGCCAAATATCTGAACTAAAGCCCTCCCCCGAGAGATTCTCACCGTTACCGACGGCCCCACGTTTGGCCAGCTTGTCCTTGCTTCTTTGTAATTGCGTAAATCAGAGACGCCAAGATTACAATTATGTTCGCGCGGACGGGCCGTTATCATTGTGAATACAACATGTTGTCATATTCCACAGGGAGCGTCGTGTTTCCTGCTCGACACAACGACCACCAAGGATGGTCTTGAGGCAAATAGTTTTTATTCTGGCGGTTGCCAGGGGCAGACGTTTTTGGTTTAAAGCTGCAGACCTTCTTGAAAGCCGCTCTTTTCTTTGGTCACAGCTCAGAAGTTCAGGGAGTAGAGTCATTCTGCTGCGGATCGCACACACAGAGGAAAACTGCTTCACCCCAAAGGATTAAATTCCCGGACGAGAACTCCACGGTGCTCCGCAAACGTTTGGCTGCAAATGTGTTAGCTTTAAGAGCAAAAGCCGGAACGGCAGTTGCCGATTTATTCTTCCCGAGCTTCAGGAATTCAATGCAGGCTCCGCATTTCAACGGCAAGGCGATGGAATTCCTTCCTATTTCGGGCACGTCCATAACCCCAAGATGATCGAGCATGGGAACAACCTACATCTTCATCGCCTTCGGATCATTCGTATGGCTCTTCGGCATTGCGATGGTGGCTTGGCATATTCGCCAACATCGGTCCGTTATGAATGATGCCGGCCTCTCTCCGCCGGACTTCAAGTTTCACGAATCCCAGTATCGTCGTCGAATGCAGACCTCTGCCTTGACGATTACACTTGGGGCGTTGATCGCAATGTGCGACTATCTTCCACAGTTCAGAGCCTCTCTGGGCTTTGCTGCGGGCTACATCGCGACACTCCTGTTGCTTTCAATGTGGCTTGTGCTCCTGGCAATTGGTGATGCTTTTGCCAGTCGAGTCCATATGCAGCAATCGATCCGTCGTAATAGACAAACCAGAGCTGCACTTCAGGAAGCCATTGATGAGTTACGACGTCAGCAGGACCACTCCATGAAACCGCATTCAGATGATTTGACGATCAGTGCGCCCGACTTCAAAGGGCATTGAGAGCCAAAACCAAACATGATGGCGGAATCTGGGTGAGGTGTGGATGTTTCCATTCAGAGCCCCGCCAGCACGGATCAACCAACTGTCTTCATGGGCAAGGTCACGAGGAATTCGGTTCCCTGAGACGACGAGCGAACCAGTTCGATTTCCCCACCAAGGGTTTGCCGAGTTAGTTGGCGGCATACAAAAAGCCCCAGCCCTGTCCCGTGATCCTTCGTGGTAAAGTAGGGTTGAAAGATCTGCTGCTGTGCTTCAGAGCTGATCCCGTGTCCTTCATCTCGAACTCGAATTCCGATGCGCTCCTGACGGCCGTTTTCGGAAGGTATTCGCTCTGTACTGATTTCCACGGCGGCACCTTCGTTCATCGCGTCAAGCGCGTTCAGAATCAGATTCAACATAACCTGAACCAATTGGTCGTAGATCGTACGGATATGGGGCACATCCGACGCGAAATGGGTGTTGGCGGTCTTACCTTTCCATCGTTTGTAGTACTTCGCGATATTCAGTGCATCATTAATCGCGGCATGAACATCAACGGTCGATTCCTGTTGGTTGGTTGGACGACTAAAACTTGTTAGCTCTCGCAAAGTTCGCTGAATTCGGGTGAGCTGCCCATCGACCATATCCAGTCGTTCTTTGACGTAATCATCGGAGTTCTTTCGGCTGAGCATCTGCACGATTGAGCTAATGGAAGCCAATGGATTTCCTACTTCATGAGCGATGCCGGCCGCAAGCAAACCAAATGCCGCCTGCTTCTCCTGCTGAACCAGCATCGCCTGCGATTCCTGAAGTTCTTTGGTACGAGCTGCGATTCGGCGCTCCAGCAACTGTTGGTTCGACTGCAATTGTTCGTTCAGAATCGCCAGACGCTGTCCTGCAGTTTTCAGCAGGCCTGTCAGTGCGATAATGGCCCAGGCGGCCCAACCCAGAAACACGAGGGTCAGGATCACGGTAATGATGTTCGAACCGGCTGGCTGACCTTCTTCGTAACCTGGTCCTCGCAGGTTCAGGCTTCTGCCCTGCGCCGCATAGAGCCCAAGCAGGATATAGCTGATTGCGTGAAGTCCGAATGTGGCGAACGTCAACGAAGGCGTATGCCGAATAGCACACACCAGCAAAGACAGAAAATAGTAGAACCGGAATGGGCTGCTGACTCCGTCATCAAAGTGGCACAAGAGTCCGATAAACAGTGCTTCCATCAGCGAAACACCAATCCGGTAGTTCGACAGGAGCACTTTTCCCTTGCGAGTTGCCACTGTATCCAGCAAGGCATAGATGGCAGCCAGAGTCAGCATGGAATTCAGTTCGATCCGACCCGACGCACGCTCGATCAGATTCACATACAGATAGCCGATACAAAGCCCGAACCAGCGAATTCGGACGGTAATCGCGTCAGCTTCGGATTCCTTGCCAACAGGATCGAATAATCGTCCCGCGGCGGCAGCAGTCAATGCGGCCGGAAGTCGCATGATTCCGGACGGTGTATCGGCAGGGAGTCTTCGGCCCGGGCCATCATGTTTGCTGATACTCATCTGACTGTTCCTCAAACTTCTTTTTCTGAATACCAGCAGGAACTGCCTGACAGATTTCAGTCTGCGAAAGACGTAACGCGCGAGCACTGTGTCTCTTGACCGACTTTTACTCGTTCCGGGATTGTTTCGAAACCGTTCAGCGCTCTGACCGATACTTTCGAAACCAGAATCCGAGTTTCAGTTCAGACAGGGAGGGGGAACTGATGAGCAGAGCGATCAACGTGCTGGCACTTGTTCGTGACGGGCAACGCTATGTCTTTCTTTACGACGACAATAGCGTAGAAACAGTCCTCTCAAAACTTGCCGAATTCGCGAGCGATCCTGAACTGGATTTTACCTGGTACGATGCCGCGATGCTGTCTCAGCGAGTGCGCCATTTGCAGGAAACAGAGGAAGAAGCTCAGGCCGAAGATTATCCTTCGTTTTTCTGAGAGTGCTTTCAGGGGCCACTGTATGCAATCCGCCACCAGAGCATTTCTCAACTATCTGAAGATTGAACGCAATGCGTCAGAACTGACCACCAAGTCCTACGCGGACGATCTGGCCCATATCTGCGAATTCTTTCAGGAACAGACCGGCGCAATTCCTGATCCTCGCCACGTGGATGTTGGCATTCTGCGTTCCTACGTTTCATACCTCCACGAATGTGGCTACGCACGCACCACAGTCGCTCGACGGCTCGCGTGCCTACGCAGCTTCTTTCGCTACTGCAATCGCGAAGGAATTTGCGAAACCAACCCTGCGAAGCCCCTCAGAACACCCCGCGCCGGACGTAAACTTCCGCACTTCCTGACCACGGACCAGGTTGGAACGTTACTCAGCACCCCGCCAGCCAATTCCGATGCGGGAATTCGAGACCGAGCGATTCTGGAAACTATGTACTCCGCGGGTTTGCGAGTTTCTGAACTTGTCGGCCTCAGTGTGTCAGATTGGGACCGCCCTGCTGGCATTTTGCGAGTTCTGGGCAAAGGAAGAAAAGAGCGATTGGCCCCCGTTGGTAGTTTTGCCACCAAAGCTCTGGATCAGTGGATGACCGTACGACATCCCGATCCGAAGGCTCCAGAGAAACAGCGTTCGGCGATTTTCCTCAACCGCTTTGGCCGCCGACTCACGACTCGCAGCATCGGAAGAATGCTGGAGGGACATATCCTGAGCGCGGGTTTATCGACTCAAACAACACCGCACACACTTCGACACAGTTTTGCGACTCATCTGCTGGACGGCGGCGCGGATTTACGAAGTGTGCAGGAACTGTTGGGCCACAAAAGCCTGACAACGACGCAGATTTACACCCATGTAAGTACTCGGCGTCTTCGCGAAACTTACGAAAAAGCACACCCGCACGCGGCCAGGAATCGGGCTTCCTGAATTGAGGAGGTTTGCCACACAGAATTCTGGACTACTATGCTTTTACGTTCGCCTGGGACGCTCTAATCTGATAGAAAGTGCAACAGGTTTAAGGAAGCATTGGACGTTCGACGTCACAAGTTTCCTCCGTCGGCAATCGGTCAGGACGATTCAAGATTGCCCCACAGCTTGTTGTTCAATGTCACTAATCAGTAGCATCGCAGATTGGAAAAAGCAGAGTTGGCGCAAGTCGGCTCGCCCTAAACAACTGCAATGCGTTATGGTTGTCGGAATCAGTCACGGAAGATAACGATGTCCGAAACTCCGGTTTTGTCTTTGCACGAACCAGACCTCCCGATAACGAGAGGCTCGTTGCTGAAATTCTCAGATGATCCCATCGCATGCATGAAAGAACTGCATCGTGATCACGGCGATCTGGCTGTTCTGGCTGATGGTGATCAGAGACTGGTCTTTGTCTTCTCACCCGAATTGAATCGCCATGTCCTTTCGGACACTCAGACGTTTGAATCTCGCTTTTTTGCCGTGCGTGGCAATCGGAAATCGGCACAGCGACGAGTCACCTCCGGTCTGCTGAGCCAAAATGGTGCAGAACATCGCGACAGTCGGCGAATGATGAAAGAGGTTTTCGCGAAGAAGATTCTGCCTGCGTATCATGAAACCATCTGCAAGCTCTCAAGCGATTTGACAGAGAGCTGGCAAGCAGGCAACAGTTGTGACCTGAACGCCGAAATGGTTCAGTTCATGCTCAGAATGACCAGTGCCCTGCTGTTCGGCTTTGACGATGCCGGTTTCGCGCAGAAGCTGGGGCGGCTCATAGATCGCTGGGCACATCGGAACCATGAAATTGGCATGGGAGCCCTTGTCTCTGCGCCGCAGTTTGCGCAGGGATATGATGATCTCCTGACTCAAGCGGAAGAGCTTGAGGAAACAGTTCGCGATATGTTTGCCCGACATCGGAGTACGCAGCACGCTCAAGTCAACATCCTGAGCCTGTTGTTTCAGGCTCAGGAGTCAGAACAACACTTGACCGACGATCAGCTCATCGGACATTCCACATTGTTGTTCGCTGCGGCACACCTGACGACCGCGCACACATTTAGCTGGACGTTATTCCTTCTCTCACAGCATCCCGATGTTCTGGGCAAGCTTCGAAACGAGCTTGCGAAACACGTCGCTGGCGACATTCCAACTCTGGAAGAACTTGAGAAGCTGCCGTATCTGGACAGTGTCATTAAGGAAAGTATGCGTATCTTGCCCGCTTCGTCATACTCGCAGCGGATTGCAGTTCAACCCACAAGTATCGGTCCTGTCCGACTGAATCCAGGGACCCCGGTCATTTTCAGTCAGTACATCACCCATCACCGACCGGACATCTACGAAAACCCCGACCAGTTTATTCCGGAACGCTGGCAGACGATCGCGCCTTCCGCTTACGCCTACCTGCCGTTCGGCGCGGGACCACGCATGTGCATCGGGGCTCCGCTGGCAATGGTTGAGATTCGCACGGCACTTACGATCATGCTCAAACGATTCAACTTCCAGATCCAACCCATGAGCACCGTCAATGGGCACGTAATCTCGACGATGCTGGGACCAACATCGTCAATTCAATCCCTGCTGCTGCCGGCAGACAGGACGCCCATCACGGTTCCTGTGTTGGGATCAGTGCATAAACTGGTCGCGTTACCCGCCGGGGCACAACCGCTCGCGATTCCTCGAGCCGCCTGACGACCTGAAATCAATGCGGTTCTCGACCGCTGGCTTACTGGCCGATGCCGCAATTTCGTTGATCGTCGAGCCGGGGGCGTCCGCCCATGCAAAAGCCGTTGCCAGCAGATTGGCGGTGCACACTTAGCCGCCAGCCTTCTCAAGGCAAAAAATGCCCAATTAACCGCCAACGGCCAACAATTTGACAGAAAATCAAGAAGTAACGGCTGGAAGTTCTGGTAAACCAGAGAATTGTTAAGATCCCAAACTCCAGCGATCAAGTGCCTGAAACCATGCGGTCTGCTGGTATGATGCGGCCGAGGCGAAGGACTCGTCTTACACATTTCAGCGAAGGAGCGAAGGTTCATCGAACGGGTGCTGGGTGAGTTGGATCCGATCACGGCTCTTCTGGAAAATATCAGGGCTTTACGCGCTGCTTTCGGCTTTTGCGCTGGTCGGACTTCTGTTGATGGTCACACGGAGGCTGGAGGCTGGTGCAGACGCCCGACAGCAAGCTACCGTTGAGAATGCACTGCAATGCATTTGCGAGGAACTGATTGCCGGCAAGGACACCCAGACAGTCATTACGGCCTGGAGATCTGTGCTGACAACAGACTCTGTGCAGCTTTGGCTGGTGACTCCGGACTTGACCGCTGTTGTTTCAGGAGGTCATCCTCTTCCGGCTGAGTTCACGATCCAGTCCGTCATTCGATCAGCCGCGGATAGTAATTACGCACTCCGCCAAATTCGTCTCGGCGACCAGAAAGAAAACTTCCTGGCTATCGCTCGGACTGTAAAGCCGGAACAACATCCAGAGGGTGTTCTGATCCTTGTTTCGTTAACACCGAAATCAGCTGCGCAGCAGAGCATTGAGCTGGTCAAATCGGCGGCGACTCGATCAGCAGTTTTTACGTGGTTGATCGGAATTCTGTGCATGGCGTTTGTCACCGCTGGGATTGTCGGGCCGTTACAAACCATGTCGATCAATCTGCACCAGTCGATTGATCGAAATCGTCGCGAAGACATGCTGCTGACTATTTCTGACCGTGATGATGAACTGGGAGAAGTCGCAAATTCTCTGCATGACCTTGAAGAAGAGCGTCAGGATCAGATTAGTCGCCTCCAGAATACAGAACGGATGGCACGATCTTCCGCTGATCTGCTGACCACTGTGCTGGATTCGATGGTCGAAGGTGTGATCGCGATCGACCTCGATCAGAAAATCGTGTTTCTGAACACCGGGGCCCGCAATCTACTGGGGATCAGTGAAGCCATCGGAGTTGGGCATCGGCTCTACGAAGCTGTCCGAGTTCCCGCATTTCTGGAGACCATCAGCGAGGCAATTTCGCTGCGAAAGAATCAAAGCCTCGAGTACCGCACAAGCCGAGAAAAGGCTGATCTGGTTCTGGTCGCTATCCCTATACTTCGCGGACCTCATGCCGGAGCGGTCGCGGTTGTCAGAGACATCTCCGAGATGCGACGACTGGAAGCAATGAGGCGAGATTTCGTCAGCGGAGTTTCTCATGAGCTAAAGACGCCTCTCACGGTTATTCAGGCTTGCACCGACACTCTGCTCGGCGGAGCTCTGGATGACAGATCTGCGGCAGAGCGATTTCTCCGGCAGATTGATGAACAGTCTGAACGCTTGCTTCAACTAATTTTAAGCATGCTTCAGTTGGCCAGGGTCGAATCCGGGCAACAGGTTCTTCATATCGAAGAGGTCGAAGTCCGTGCCATTGTTGATGACGTTTTGCGGGGATTCCAGACCGTGGCGGCCAGCAAGTCCGTAAGTCTCCTTCAGACGGGCGCCCCGGAACTGATCGTCCGAGCAGATGCACAGGCACTTCAGACCATTCTCAGCAATTTAGTGGATAACGCGTTGAAACATACAAACGCGGGTGGAACTGTCGTCATTGACCTTTCAGAGCACCAAATTGGGCCGGCCATCATCGTACGGGACACCGGAATAGGTATCCCTGAGGAATTACTAGGGCGAATCTTTGAACGCTTTTACCGAGTCGAGAAAGATCGGTCGCGAGAACGTGGCGGCTCAGGCCTCGGCCTGGCGATCGTTAAGCATCTTTGTCATGCCATAGGAGCAGAGATTTCGGTGACGAGTGAAGTGGGGCTCGGGAGTGAATTCCGCGTCCAGTTCCGTCCTTGAGCATTTCCGTAGCGTTTGGATCATCTCAACACATCGGCTACAAATGGTCTTTTGTCTGTGCAAAGTGAACAGCACGACCCCGTCGCAGTTCAACAATCGAACTCTTTGAGTTGAGTGGGATTAGCCACAAAGAATTTGCGAATATCCGGGAAATTAACAATTCCATTTAAAACCGGCACCCACCAAATTCGGATTAACGGCATCTTAACAATTCATGGATTAAATCGGTCCAGCGAAGATATTTTCGTGCGAACACCTGTTCTTGATGTAAGGATCCTTCAGTATGCGATTCAGTGGTAAGTCCCTTCCCGTGATGCTTCTTGCAGTCTTGGTAGCCGTAGTTTCTGGCTGCACAGTTGAGAACGACGCGACTCCAAATGCAGGAACGAGTGCAGGGGGCGAAGAGGCAACTGCACCTTCCACAAGCAGCGAACCCACACGAATTCAGATTGACGGCTCCAGTACTGTCAAGGTCATCACCGCAGCAGTTGCAGAGGAATTCGAAAGCAAGTTTTCGGACGTCAAAATTGCACTTAAAGTGACTGGAACTGGAACTGGATTCAAAGAGATGATCGCAGGGCGGATCGACATCGCAAACGCGTCGCGAGCGGTCAAGGACTCTGAGAAGGCCGATTGCGAAAAGAATAGTATCGAGCTACTGGAACTGTTGGTGGCCCTCGACGGACTTACCGTCTGCGTTAACAATGAGAACACGTGGGTTGATTCAATCACCGTTGCCCAGCTGAAGAAGATCTGGGAGCCAGGCAGCACGGTTAAGAGCTGGAAAGACGTCGATGCTTCATGGCCGGATGTGCCCATGGTGCTTTTCGGAGCCGGGGAAGAATCTGGAACGTTCGACTACTTCACAGAAGCCATCAACGGTAAAGAAGACGAAATCACCGAAAACTACAGCCCCAGCTCAGACGACAATGTCACCATCACCGGAGTATCCGGCGACAAAGGGGCCATGGGGTTCTTTGGCTGTGCCTACTACTTTGCGAACAAGGATAAGGTCAAAGCGCTGAAGATTTCACCAACAGAAGATCCAGCCGCTGGGGTTGCTCCAACACCTGAAGCGGTCAAAGCTGGTGACTACAAGCCACTTTCTCGTCCTCTGTTCATTTATGTGAAGAAGTCCTCACTGGAACGACAGGAAGTTCAGGATTTTGTTCGCTTTTATCTGAACGAGGGAGCAGCTCAGGTCAGCAAGGTTGGTTATGTTGATGTGTCAGATGAACAAATAAAGGGCAGCCGCGAAGCATTTGAAGCTGCAGTCAAGAAATAATAGTCTGCCGTTCATAAGGATCCGGCCCGTTTTTTTTCTTCGGCCGCCGGATCCCTTGAGAAAGAACTATCGGCAGAATTCAGAGTATGTGTTGTCCCGGGTCCATTGGAGTCAGAGATCAACGCGATTACTGGACTGATCCCTATGACTATGGGCAAATTACCCGCGTGGGCCGTTCAAAGGGTTTCGCGCCGCCACGAGAAATTGATTCAGGCGGCGCTGTTCCTTTGTGCGGCCCTTTCAGTGCTGACAACCGGGGCAATTATCCTCGTTCTGTTGGGAAACGCGGTTTACGCCCCCGGGGCGAGAAATGCTTTTTTTGAACAGGTCTCCTTATGGGAATTCCTGACAGGTACACACTGGAAGCCTGTTGACGGTCCGGCAGGACGTTTTGGAATCATTCCATTGCTGTCCGGCACGATCATGGTGGCAGTGATTGCGTCTCTGGTAAGCGTCCCGGCTGGACTTGGCGCTGCGATTTACATGAGTGAATACGCAGCTCCGCGAGAGAGAGAATTCCTGAAGCCGGTCCTCGAGATCCTGGCGGGGATTCCCTCAGTCGTTTATGGCTTCTTCGCTCTGAAGTTCATCACTCCCTGGATTCTCAAACCAGCCCTTGGGTTTTTGGGGCTGGAGTTGGGCACATTTAATGCGCTCAGTGCTGGAATTGTGGTAGGCATCATGGTCACGCCATTGATTGCTTCCCTGAGCGAAGACGTAATTCGCTCAGTACCTCGAAGCCTGCGTGAGGCGGCCTATGCACTTGGCAGCACTCGATTTGATGTGTCAGTACGAGTTGTTGTTCCAGCAGCATTGTCGGGGATCCTTGCGGCGTTCCTGCTGGCATTCTCTCGAGCGATCGGCGAAACGATGGCCGTCGTCATCGCGGGAGGTCAGCAGCCAATCGCGACTCTGAATCCGCTCCGCGGTGCTCAAACGATGACGTCATTCATGGTGCATGCGAGTACTGGCGACAGTGCAGCCGACTCGATCAGTCGCATGAGCATCTATGCGATCGGAATAGCCCTGTTTGCAATAACCTTGACCATCAACCTCATCTCCGGCTGGATTCTTCGCCGCTACCGTGAGGTCTACCAATGAGCGAACAGAATCCTTCCGGCAAATCGGCTCGCACCAATGCTGGTTCCACCAACGGCGCGCCTATCAATGGTGAGTCAGCAAAGAGACGACCGGCTGTCAGTTTTGTCTCAGGCGGTGATCGACATATTCGCAGCCGGCTGATGCTTTCAAGAGTCTTCGCCTGGCTGTGCCGCTTTTCCACCTACTCGGCACTTGCTGTCCTTGTGGTGCTATTGGCTGCGATCCTCTACAGCAGCATCGGTCGGCTTTCGCCGGACTTCGTGACGAACACAAATTCAACAAGCCCTCTAAAGGCCGGAATTCTGGCCGGGCTATGGGGTTCGTTCTGGCTGATTCTGTTTACTGCGATGTTCTCTGTTCCGGTAGGGGTCGGGTCAGCGGTGTACCTGGAAGAAATTGCCAAAGACAGCATGCTGGTCCGAATCATCAAGGTCAACCTTGCAAATCTGGCCGGGGTGCCATCGATCGTGTATGGAATTCTGGGATACACCGTCTTCAGAACTTCTGCCGCAGCAATTGCAGCACTCTTTGATGGAAAGCATGTGATCGGCGTCCTTGGGCTGTTTAAGGTCCGTCTCTCCAAACTTCCGAT
Organism: uncultured Planctomycetaceae bacterium; assembly: GCA_903921605.1. The sequence goes on from CAIXQV010000257.1 coordinate 56,123, forward strand.
TTATGAAGACAATATCCTTGTCGGAGCCCTGACTCTAACACTGGTTATTCTACCAACCGTGATTGCTGCTTCGCAGGAGGCACTTCGATCTGTGCCTGGTTCCATTCGAGTTGCTTCGCTGGCCCTTGGTGCAACACGATGGCAAACGATCTGGCGTCAGGTAATTCCAGCGGCCCTTCCGGGGATCTCGACCGGCGTTATTCTTTCAACATCACGTGCCATTGGTGAAGCAGCTCCTCTGATTATGCTGGGAGCCCTCACTTATACGTCCATGTGCCCTGGCGGGATTGAGTCTCCCCTGGAACTGCTGACCAAACCTACACAGTTGTTGCACGCCCCGCTGGACCAATTTACAGCGATGCCAATTGAAATCTACGACTGGTCCAAACAACCTGACGCTCGATTCACAGCCGTGGCGGCCTCCGGAATTGTGGTCTTGCTGGTGGTCTTACTCTCAATTAACTCTGTGGCCATGGTCGTTCGACACTTTGCCAGCCGACGGCTGAAATGGTAATAGTTTCGTTCTGGAATGTTGCAAAACTACTCCGGATCGAATTGTCCCGGCTCATCTCCTCCCCGGAACAACCTAACAGGGTTCCGGTTAACTGATGCTTTTTCATCATGCCAACACTCTCTTCAGGTAACGTTCCGCCATCTGTCGCCGGCGTTGATCGGGATCTCGATATGTCAGCACATCCTGCTGCGATCGAGGCCAGGCATCTGGACTTCTATTATGGAGAGCATCAGGTTCTGTTTGATGTCTCCCTGACAGTTCCAGAGCGGTCCGTGACCGCGTTGATTGGTCCGTCCGGTTGCGGAAAGAGTACTTTCCTTCGGACAATGAACCGGATGAATGACTTGATCGAAGGCTCTCGGTGCCAGGGGGAAATCCTGGTGGAGGGCCAGAACATCATGGACCCGGCGGTCGACGTTGTTTTGCTGCGAAAACACGTCGGCATGGTCTTTCAGAAATCGACCCCGTTTCCCAAGTCGATTTTTGACAACGTGGCCTATGGACCTCGCGTCGCCGGCGAAAAGAACCGAGCGGTACTGGCCGACTTAGTCGAATCCTGCCTCCGGAAGGCGGCGCTTTGGGAAGAAGTGAAGGATCGCCTGACGACTTCCGCCATGTCGCTCTCCGGCGGTCAGCAACAGCGATTGTGCATTGCCAGAACACTGGCAACGGATCCTAGAATCATCCTGATGGATGAACCGGCATCGGCCCTCGACCCGGCCAGCACCGACCGGATTGAAAACCTGATCGGAGAATTGTGTGCCAATTACACAATCGTGATTGTCACTCACAATATGCAGCAGGCCTCACGAGTCAGTCATCAAACAGCCTTCTTTTACAAGGGCAAACTGATTGAGTCCGGCCCGACCATGAAAATCTTCACACATCCCTCCGAGAAGAAAACGGAGGATTACATTACAGGTCGATTCGGTTAAGGCAACAGCTGAAATCCCCTGAAAAGGATCTTAACCGACGGCAGCAACGGCACTTACTACTCAGCGGCAGCGACCGGAAACTACCTTTTGACATAGGCTCTGGGTGCCACAGTTCAGGGCCAGCAGCCCACGTCTTAACAATAAGTTTCCTGCCACGCAGAATCTGCAGCCGCCTTAACAATTCATTAATAGACATCATTCAGAGTAACGGCTTCCATGACGATTCACTTTGTTCGCGAGATGGAGCATCTGCATCGGGACATCCTTTCGATGTGCTCTGCAGTAGAAGAACTTATCAACGATGCTGTCGATGGATTGAAACATGGGCGCAGTGAACTCGCCCAGGAAGTCTCCGGCCGCGATCGTGAAGTGGATGAGTGGGATATTCGAATTGAAGAAGAGTGTTTGAAGATTCTGGCTCTCTACCACCCTGTCGCGAACGATCTGCGTCGCGTCGCGGTGGTGATGAAGATTACGGCGGAACTGGAGCGTGTGGCTGACCTTGCGGTCAGCATTGCAGAACGTTCCGCCGGGATTGCGCTTTACGGGGAATTTCCAATGCCTGCCCGGCTGGCTGAAATGACCCGCGAAGCTCTCAGCATGCTGCATGACAGTATCGATGCGTTTGTCGAACAGAATGCAGCGGCAGCCAGAAAGGTCTGTCAACGCGATGAACATGTTGACAATCTGAACAGTCAGTTGATCGACGAAGTCGTTGTGATGATGAAACAAAGACCGGATCTGGTCGAACCTGGTCTGCATCTGTTTTCCGTGATTCGTCACGTCGAGCGTGTTGCTGACCATGCGACCAATATTGCAGAAGATGTAGTTTATCTGGTTGAGGGTGCCATCATTCGGCATCCGAGACTTCACCGCCGATCCGGTGCGAGCGCCACTGGGGGAGCGTAACGAATCAGGACTTGCGGGGCTCTTAAAAGCTACCAATTGTCCGCCAGTGCTCGAAGGTATATCCCTCTCTATGTCGCCGACCATTCTTGTGATTGAAGATGAACAGTCGATTGCCGACGTGGTCATCTACAACCTGCAAAAAGAGGGTTACAGCGTTCATTGGGAACGTGAGGGACGCAGCGGACTCGCTCGTTGTCAGTCTCTGCTGCCCGATCTTTGTGTTCTGGATCTGATGCTGCCGGGCATTGACGGGCTGCAGATCTGTCGGTTACTGAAGGCCGACTCACGGACAAAGTCTATTCCCGTCATGATGCTGACCGCTCGCAGTGCCGAGACCGACGAGATCGTCGGCTTTAACATGGGCGCTGATGATTATGTGACGAAGCCGTTTCGGGTCCAGCCGCTGATTCACCGCATCAAAGCCCTGCTCCGCCGAACAGAAACAGCCGAAGCCGGTAAGAACTTTCTGAGTTTGCACGGGGTAGAGATTGATCGCGCAACTCACTCTGCAAAATTCAACGGAATAGAACTCGATCTGACCCCGACTGAATTCCGGATGCTCTGGACACTCATGTCTCAGCCGGGCCGTCCATTCTCTCGCAACGAATTGATGGAGACGTCTCGTGGCGAAGATGCGAACTCTCTGGAACGCACGATCGATGTCCATGTGCGGTCGCTCCGCAAAAAGCTGGGTGATACCCCGGACCTGATCGAAACCGTCCGTGGCGTGGGTTATCGCTTTCTGCGAAAATAATCGGGCGGGTGCTTTGCCCATTACGCTGCAGGCCATGGCCGGTGTCGGCTGACTTCGGTACTTTCCAACGTCCGATGCTGCCCGTAATCTGATCACCGTGCAGCCTCTGTCGGCGAGCCCGCAAAGCCGCCCGCTTCAATTTCTGCGCACACACTTTCCCAATGAGCGTTTGGGTTGCACCTGTCGAGAAGATATCCTTGCCACGATAAAGCCGTTGATTCTGTCACCGCTGGAAGGAAACATACTCGTGAAAATCTCGCAGCTCGAAGTCTTCGTCATTGGTGACGGACCGGAGATCGATCCAGACAAGGGCGGCGTTGAGCCTCTGGCTTGTCTTCGCATTCATACCGACGACGGAATTACAGGGCTGTCAGAAGTCTTTCGTGTTCCACCGGGTGTTGTGCAGGCGACTGTGGGTGACTCACAAACGCATTTTGGAAAACTTCTGACTGGTCAGGAGATCACGCATCCCGAACGACTCTGGCAACACATGTGGGACGCGTTGATGCATACCAATCGGCGAGGCTGGGAAATCATCATCCTGGGAGCACTTGATGTCGCGATCTGGGACATCTACGGCCAGATGCTCAATCAGCCTGTCTGGAAATTGCTGGGAGGAATCCAGCGAGGACCATTTCAGTCAACAGTCGGCTCAACCGTCGAAGTGATCCCTTACTGCACATTGGTCTCGGACGTGTGGGGCGGCGAGGCCATGTTTTCGCAGCAGGTAGCCCGAGCCGAATTGCTGGCTTCCATGGGCTACAGAGCGTTCAAAGTTGAACCCATGATGTCATCCCCCCACGACGTGGTTGAACTGGCTCGCCGATGTCGTAAAGCCATCGGAGACGACCTCGCGCTGATGGTCGATGTGGGTTATCTGTTCAATGACGTTCCTACGGCTGTTCGTGTTTGTCGAGAACTTGAAGAACTAAACCTCACATTTTTTGAGACGCCTTTTCCAGTCGACAACCCCGAGCCTTATGCAAAACTAGCGGCCAAGACCTGCATTCCGCTCGCGATGGGCGAACATGGCGTCACACGCTGGGAGTTTCTGGACATGATGGACCGCGGCGACGTGAGTGTCGTGCAGCCCTACATGACGACCTGTGGAGGACTCACAGAAGCCAAGCGCATCGTGGAACTGGCTCTCCCGCGCGGAGCCCAGGTGTGCCCGGGCAACTGGTCAACGCAAATTCTCGGCGCCGCCTCCGTGCACCTGGCAACATACTCGCCGATTACACCCTTCATTGAGTTCGCTCCGGCGGAGGTATTTGAATCACCGCTTCGTCGAGAACTCCAGAGTGCTGGATTTCCAGTGATCAACGGAGCAATCAATATCCCGACCAAGCCCGGCATCGGATATGAGATCCCAGACGACGTGCTGGCCGCCTTCAGAATGGGATGAGGCTGGCTTCATCAATCAGTTTCACGCGCGTTGTGATTTGCGGAAGTCGCAGGGTCCGCAAACATATCACCGAGCGTTGGTCAGCAGGTAAGCCTGAATTCCGTCTAACACCATTTGCACGGACATCATGACCAGCAGCATTCCCATCAGCCGCTCCATGGCTCGCGAACCTCGGTGGCCAAGAAACGCGTAGATCGCCGGCGAGAGTGTCAGGATCAGGGCCGAGATTGTCCCAGCGATCAAGACGGCAATCGCGACCGTCCAACGATCATGCTTTTCCGCAAGCAGCAGAATCAGTGAGATCGTGCTGGGGCCGGCAATAAATGGCATCGCAATCGGAACAATGACAGGATCACCGACATCCTCTTCATCAACCATGCGCCGAGCTGGAAACACCATTCCCATGGCAATCATGAAGAGCACGATTCCGCCCGCTATTCCCAATGCATAGGGCTTCAACCCCAGCGCGGACATGATTGGGCCACCCGCGAACACAGAGGCCAACAGGATCAGCATCGCGATGAGACTCTCGCGAAGCATCACATTTCGGCGTTTCTTCGCGTCCAGATTGTGAAGCAGTGAATTGATTGTGACCAGATTCCCGAAAGGATCCAGCACGATAAACAAAAGCAGGACTATTTGCAGCATAAGTCACGTTTTTCAGTCTTGTCAGACGACCGAGAATCCGGGATCAACTCTGCAACCACTGTACAATCCCTTCGACAACCTGTCTTATGGAATCCTCGGTCTTGCGGAACGGGAGCTATCCGGAAACAATGCAGGACATACTGTTTCTCAACAGGAGTTTACGTTCCATGAAATCCTGCCGATTGTTTTCCCGCATGCTGCGGTTCATCCTGCTCCCGATGCTCCTGAGTTTCGCTGCATCAACCGTAGTTGGCGACCCACCCCAAGCCGAGGAGGAGACACCGTCGGTCAGCGTCCGTTCGCTTGAGACGAAACCAGAAACCAGTGTTTCGGAGGAAGTCGCGCAACTGATCGCTGATCTTGGTTCTCCGGAGTTTGGCCGCCGACAGGCTGCCGTCGCCACGCTTCGTGATGCCAAAGATCAACAACTGCAGGAGATCTGTCAGGTTCTGGAAACAGGAACAGAGAGCGAGTCGGCTCGGAGAATTATCGAAGTCCTTGAACTTCGCTACGAACAAGCCGCTTTGAATTCCGACGATGTCCGCATTACGTCAGAGGCCCTTGAAAAATCAGCGCATTCTGAGCGATGGTTTGTTTCAGAAACGGCCCGCGACGTTCTGGACCGACATTGGCGACGCCGGACTGAGATTGCCGTGGTCGAACTGGTGTCGATGAAAGTGCCGCTTTCGCCTCTAGATCCCACAGAACTCTGGAAGCAAACCCCCGATGCACCTCCGCAGATGTTTGGACAAGCCGATCCCACCTCGTCCCGACACTTGAAGATTTACATCGACAAGAACTGGCCCGGGAACGACAGGGCATTCGAGTTGCTGCGGCGATTGGATTCGCTTCAAACAGAATCCTTTATGACTCAGCCTCGTTTGGTTTCCATTTACCTGATCGATGGCCACCCTCTGGCGATTGAACAGGTCGCGATTCTCAAGGGCACTTTTGGGGACACGCAAATTGCTGAACGCGGACGAGTTTGTCTTGGTGTCCTGAACGAACCACGATTTGGCGTTGAAGAAGGAATTCTGGTGGGAAGCGTGCAGAAAGGTTCTTCCGCCGACGCAGCCGGAATTAGTTCAGGTGATTTAATCGTCGCAATGAATGGCAAGAAGCTGACGGACTTTGATCAGCTCGTGACTCAGCTTCGAAGTTTCGATGTCGGCGACAAGATCATGCTCCACATTCGAAGCAGTGGGCTTCAGGATGAAGGCGGTTCGCGAAGCGTCGAGGTCACTCTGAAGGGCTGGCATTAGATTCCGCGTTTTCTTGCCGCCGCCTCAAACACCGCTCGAACTCGACGTGATGAATCACGCGGCCGGAAGACTATCTCCGTAGCCCTGCCCTGATCACCGCAAATCGATCCGACCTGCACAAAGGATTGCAACCATTACTTCGGCCGATTCCAGCCCCAGTTCGCTCAAGGTCGTCTCAGGAGGCCAGACCGGCGTCGACCGCGCCGCGCTTGATGCAGCCATGGAGTTGGGGTTCGAAGTTGGAGGCTGGTGTCCTCGAGATCGCCGTTCGGAAGATGGAGCGGTGCCGACGAAGTATCCACTCCGAGAGACAGCGGCTCGCTCTTACGCCGTTCGGACCGAGTGGAACGTGCGCGATTCGGACGGCACTCTGATCCTGGTACTCAACGAAATCTCCAGCGGAACTCGACTCACGGTCGATGCCGCAAAGTCACATGGCAAACCGCTGAAGATTGAACATCTTGCGGCACCAAAATCACAGGGTCTGCTGACGGCCGATGCGTCTCTTTCGGAAAAGATAACGTCGGTCGTCGAATGGATTCATCGAGAACAAATCCGCATACTGAACATCGCCGGACCACGAGGAAGTTCTTCAGAGGACATGTACCCCAGAGCCAAAGAATTCGTAGTTGCAGTACTTCAAACGTTGCAGCCTGCGATAGCAATCGCCAAAACATCGGCAACAAAGCGCCGCAGAAAGAAGTAGGGGGAAGCTGGACAGAATCGAGTTCGTGTCTAAAACGTTCATCATGGGTTGAGCGACGTCCGTGGTGGTCGGCAAAGTCAAAACAGTGGATTGCAGTAACCTCGACGCTCAGGAATCCCGACTCGCTGAGTTAGCCTGCAGTTTAACGCCCCAGTTGTTGGCTCCCTTACAAAGAATCCCGAGCTGATTTTCATTATTTGATGCCAATAGGAACAATGTTCATGCGAATCCTGTCAGCCCTGTTTTGTTCTCTCATCATCACGATCCCATCCGTTCTTTGTGCGGCGGATCGAGCCGAATGGACTCAGTGGAGAGGACCTTCACGCACATGTGCCATTACAGCAGCCCCATGGCCTGAAACGCTGGACGAGAATTCGCTCGTTGAGATGTACCGCGTTCCTTTGCAGTCAAGCTACTCCGGCCCGATCGTGACGGCTGACAAAGTGTTCGTCACAGAAACCGTCGACAAGGAAAAAGAAGTCGTCAAAGCTCTGGACCGTGAGACCGGAAAAGAACTCTGGAGCGTCGAATGGCCCGGCGCTATGACCGTTCCATTCTTCGCGGCCTCCAACGGGAGCTGGATTCGTTCGACACCGATCTATGACGGACAGAAGCTCTACGTCGCTGGAATAGTTGACGAACTCGTCGCTCTGGATGGAGCAACCGGAAAAGAAGCTTGGCGTATCGACTTCAAAAAGGAGTTCGGAACAAATGGTCAGACATTCGGTTCAGTCTGTTCCCCGTTGATCGACGGTGGCTTCTTGTTCGTACAGACTTCGGGCGGACTGGTGAAGATCGACTGTTCTTCCGGGGCCATCATCTGGAGAAGCCTGAAGGAAGAAGGCGGAATGATGGGCGGAGCCTTTTCATCGCCGGTACTTTCCGACGTTGCAGGCACTCGGCAACTGGTCGTTCAGACACGTGCAAGATTGTGCGGTGTTGATGCTGAAAAAGGCACGGAGCTTTGGACCATCGATATCCCGTCATTTCGCGACATGAACATTCTCACCCCAACAGTAATTGGCAATCGCATCTTCACCAGCAGCTACGGCGGTGGTGCGACACTTTATGAGATCAAGAAAGCCGCTCCAGGTTCTGCCACCGAATTTGAAGCCACGCAAGTCTGGAAGAATACCACCGAAGCTTACATGTCTTCTCCGGTTGTCGTGGACGAAAAGATCTATCTTCATCTGCGAAACAAACGATTCAGCTGCATAGATCCTCAGAGCGGTGAATCACTTTGGCGAACGACTCCCTTCGGCGATTACTGGAGCATCGTCTCCAATGGATCGAAACTCCTCGCGCTGGATTCAGCCGGAGATCTACTTCTGATTAACGCCAACCCAACTGAGTTTTCGCAACTCTCATCACGACATGTCAGCGACGCGTCGACATGGGCCCATCTTGCCGTGGCAGATGATCAGGTCTTCGTGCGTGCTCTGGATGCATTGATTGTTTATCGCTGGAATTAGTGCCGATTGCGGCGTTAACTTAGTCGCCGATTGAGCATTTCGTTTAACGGCAAGCCGCAGGCGGAGGCGAAAGTGAACAACGACGCCTTCGGCTTGCCGTTAAACTATTGGATCAGCAAACCCCCGGGAAACGCCCAGCCGCTCGGAGCAAGCAACTGGGAAAAGCAGAACAGCCGCCGGTAACTGCAGGCCTATGTTTCGACGCACAAAGCAGTCAACAAAAATGGCCGTGATCAGTTTGACCTGACCACGGCCATGAGGGCTTCAGAGTTGTCCAGAACTGCGAACGGTGGATGCTGTGCGAGACAGTCGAGGATCGAGTCATGTTAAACATGCACTCTTATTGATCCCGGTCTACGCGGTTGGTTTGAGATCTCCGTCGGGGTTACAGAGGACAGGTCTGAAATGACCGGGTCGTCTTTCGACGGCCAAGCTTCCTTACGCAGTTTAATCGGCGATCGATATTCGTTCCTACAGGAAGATTGCTGCCAACTCCGTTATTCTCGAATGGCATGATGTTTGCAATTTCGACCGAAGGCAGTTGATTCCCCTATCTCAACTGTTCCATGGCCGCCTTCAGAGCATTCAGATCCGCCTCACTGTTTTCCGGATACTTCATATCTGCCAGCCACCATTCTTCGGTGAAACTCGCTGACTCCCCGGGCTGCAATCGCTCACGTGGTCCAATCGGCTCCAGTTCAATCATGTCGCCATCCGGATACCAAACGGAAACGGTCAGTCCGGCGGCTTCGTTGTAGACTCGATCATTGAATGTCTGGAACCGTTTCAGGAACAACAGATCGTTGGGGGCCAAATACGCGATCGCTCCTGCGTAACTGTCGAAGCCGAGCTTCGGCTTTCGAGGAGCCTTCAGGATCTCAATAAATCCATTACGCACACGGATGTTCGGATCCTCGGGCTTCATATTGATCAGTGAGCCTTCTTCGTACATCACATAACTATTTGGAAATCGACTTGGCTGCGTCAGTGGAATCAGACAGATACCCTTACCCACGGCAAACGTGCGACTCCAATGACACCATTCGGTTGTGCTGTTCGAAATATTATGAATCGTCTGAGTACACGAGAGCTTCGTATTCGACGCATCCAGCACAAAGTCACGGACGAGCCTTGTCCCGGTCGACGAATCATCTGGACTTGTCAGACGTGCATGACGAGGTCCGATGATCTCGCCCTTCCATGCTCCACTCCACAGGATTTTTCTCTGTGGAATCACCAACTCCGGCCCGATGTCAAAACGACCAGCGGAACCCTGCGGCGGATCACCGGGCTTCCATGATTTCTCCGCATCTGAAAGATACAGACTGTTCTTCCCCTTCAAAGAATACTCCAGCACTCGGCCACCAACCTCGGGACAAAGCACGACCTTTACCGACGAGTTTGTCAGTTCGATGGCCGAGGCGTATCCGAAGTAGGTAATGACCTTCGCACCTTCAAAGTCCGCTCCGACAGCTGAAACTGTTAACGAGGCCAGAAAAAGACTGGCTAAAGCAATCGATCGAATCATGAGTGGTCCTATGTGGGTGAAGTTCCATTCTGAATCGTCACAGACAGCCAATGCCATCTGCCAAACGAACAGGGATGGTCTCAGAATGTCACTCGGGGGCAAGAGTCAGACGTCATTGATCTTCTGTGCAAAGTGTCGGAAGGAACACCAACGCGATCCATCACCGCGCAAACTCATCACATTATTCAGGCCGAAGCCATTCCAGACGCACAAACTCGGGAACAGGTCCCCGCCATTGAGAGGATTGTTTCCCACGGCCATCATTGAACCCAGCACACATCCCAAGCAGATCCAGTTGAGACCATGACTTCAGTTGACCGTCACCTTCCTTCAAACCTCGAAAGTCACTCAACTCGAGAATGATTTCCTGCTCCCCTGCACTGCCCTGAATTTCTCGAGTGCACGCGAAGGTTCTCCGGGGACCTCGGTAATTTCTCCATTCGTTCTCAACCAGCACAACAGAAAAATGATTCGTCTCTGGCATCTTTAAAGTTAAACGCAACCGATCACCTTCAGCACCTCGCCAGATGGGATCGCTCACTTTGCGCGTCCAAAGTTCCCGGAGACTGACGTGCCCGCCATTGAGCTCATACCAATCTTTGAATCCGTTTGAGAAATCGTCGATGTCGCCCTCTGCCGTGACGGTGATCACAGGCTTCTCAAGCTGCCATGTCTGCGGTGTAATCGCGTGAAGCTTGCTACTCAGACAGAACTGTCGGATGGGCTCGCTCATCCCCGGAATCTGCTTCATCGACTCGTCCTTCGGTAATCTGTAGTAGACGTTACTGAAGGCAAAAAGCGGAAGATCCAGCGAGTGCAATGGTAACTGAGCTTCAAAGACATCGCGATTATGAACGACCTCGGCACTTCGCCAGAACCGCGCTCGAGGATCCGGATCCACACTATAGAAAATCTCGCATCGTTCGACCGGCCATGAGTGATCAGGAGTTACCTGGATCGAAGGGACCTCTTGAGCCCGCAGGGTCAGTCTGGTTTCTGGAGTCTCCGGAAGTGCGGGAGCATCTTTCAGATAATGGTCCAGCCACAACAGCATGGTCACGGCAACTTCGGGAGAGAGCCGATGATTATGATGCGGCGTCCATGCGTAACGAATCGGCTGATTCTGAATCAACTCGTTGGTTCGATAAACGTCGTCCATCCAGCCATGAAAATCATTTGTCGCACTGCGATGCAAAACAGGACACTGAATCGATGGAGCATAACTTTCAAAGCTGAGTGTTCGCCGAAAGACTTTGAGATCTCCGCGAATATGTTCCTGCTGCCCCGCGCCTCCATCAAGAAACTGATGTTTCTCCGATCGCCAGCCTTGACCTCCGACGGCAGGGACGGCAACTTTGACTCGATTGTCCGTGCCAGCAACATACATGGTGAGGTTACCGCCCATAGAGAAGCCATGCACTCCCAGCCGCTCAGGGTCCACTTCCGGCTGCTGTTCCAGAAATGTTAAGCCTCGACGACATGCCATCGTCAGCAGATACCAGTTGTTATTCTTCGGATGTTCGCGGTCTTCAAAGTATTGTTTTGGGCTAGGCAACATGCTGAAGTAACCCCCAACGTTGAGCTGCGTCGGATCGACTGCTCCCCAGTCCGTATTTGGATCGCTTCCTTCTGCCCCTTCAACGGAGTTGAACGGAGCCTGACCATTTCCAGATCCGCCCCAGTTCACCGA
>CAIXQV010000258.1 GCA_903921605.1 uncultured Planctomycetaceae bacterium
GGGATCTTTTTCTTACCATCAGTCTGTTGAGAAACCGCTCTCCCGGTAACTTCTTGGGGACCTTTGAGAAGGCTGCACATGCACTGGCTTAAAACATTACTTCTGCTGTTGAGTACTCTTTGCAGTCTGACGTACCTTGGCTTTCGGGCAATCTACACACTGAATGCAGAGTCTGTCGCAGCTCAATGCTTCTCTGTGATTGTGCTGCTCGCCGAATGCCATGGTGTCTTCCTGATGCTGCTGTACTATTGGCAGATTCGAGATACGACTCCAGCCCCGCTGGTGCCGGTCCTTGCCGGACGGACTGTCGATGTGTTCCTGCCGACGTATAACGAGGACGTCCATCTGCTGCGCGGCAGTATTCAGTCGTATCTGGCCTTTGATTATCCCTGCAAGATCTATGTTCTTGACGACGGCAATCGACCAGACGTGCGAGTTCTCTGTGAAGAAATGGGCGTGCACTACATCGCTCGAAAAGACAATCTGCATGCCAAGGCCGGAAATATCAACAATGCCCTGGAGAAGACCGATGGCGAGTTTGTGGTCATTTTTGACTCTGACCACGTCGCTCGGCCTCACTTCATTAGTCGCACGATTGGCTATTTCGCCGACGAACGAGTGGGCTGGGTTCAGACGCCACACGCCTTTTACAACCTCGACAGTTTCTCCAGTCTTTACAAGCCCGAGAAGAATCACTACTGGGAAGAAGGAGACCTGTTCTATCGCTGCATTCAGCTTGGAAAGTCCAATGCGAATGCGGTCGTCTTCTGCGGCAGTGCCGCGATCATGCGACGCAAAGCCCTTGAAGACGTCGGACTGATTGCCACGGAGACAATTACCGAGGATATGCATACCGGTCTCCGAATGCATTCCCGGGGCTGGAAATCCGTCTTTGTCCATGAACGCCTGATTGCAGCTCAGGCGGCTTCCGAAGTGACAGCCTATCAGTCCCAGCGACTGCGTTGGGGTGAAGGAAATCTCTCCATCATCCGGCACGACAATCCACTGACCATGCGAGGTCTGACGCTGGATCAACGCATCCACTACATGGGCAGCATGCTGGGATGGTCATCGGGCATTGGAAAACTTGCGTTGTATCTCACTCCGATCATCATGCTGTTCACAGGCATCTCGCCGATCGGCATGATCTCGGAAACATACTGCTTCTTGCTTTTCGCGCATCTTGTCTGCTCCTGGGTCACCTTGAAGGCGACCGGCATGGGGAGCTTCATGATCATTGGCAATGAACTGGCCTCAATGGCAACGTTCTGGGTTCAGAACCGCGCCGTCTACCGAGCGATGACACGAACCAATTCCCGCTTCGTCGTGACTAAGAAGCGAGGTCGTCAGGCATCGAGTGTACTGAGCCATGTGGTGCCACAGTTGACTTTGATCGCGATGGGAGTGGCCTCGATTGTCTGGGCCGCGGGGCGTTTGATCTGCGGAGTAGACCAGAACTATCTGGGACTTGCCATTGGTTCCACCCTGATCGCCATTCAGAGTAGTTTTGCGTGGATTGTCATCAAGAGA
>CAIXQV010000259.1 GCA_903921605.1 uncultured Planctomycetaceae bacterium
GCCAACGATTGCCACTTGTTCCTCACAACTCGAAACACCGGGATGTGATACTGGAAACCGCTCCGGTGAGACCGAGACGACTTTGCCTCCAGCCGTCCACATCGACCGAAACGATGAAAATGTAAACACTGGTTGCGTCGGTGGCGTACACGAATGGCACGTAGATTTTTAGCAAGTCATTGCGGGTAAACGACATAGGCAACAAGGCCTCACTGGCGTAGAAAGATCGTGGAAGCGCGATCCACTGCCAGGGAAGGAGGCCGTTCGATGCGAGATTTAAGTCAGGGAAGGTTTCGGCAACAGATCACATTTCTGCGGCGACAGTTTCTTCAGGAAGGGGATTTGCCTTTCCGCGATGTATTGTCAGAAGAACTCGTTCAGGACGCATTGGCTGCGGTTCGTGTTGTTTGGAATGACGCGATCTATACGCCCCTGGTCACGTTATGGGTCTTTCTCAGTCAGGTTCTTAGCGCAGATCATTCGTGCCGATCAGCAGTCGCTCGATTGATTGCTCATCGCATCTCGCGAGGACAACGCGCCTGCTCGTCAGAGACAGGGGCCTATTGCCAGGCCAGAAAGCGATTGCCGGAACAGTTCTTCGCCGACGTCGCTTGTCGAGTTGGACGTGTGCTTGATAGTCAGGTGGCTCGCAATTGGCTGTGGAAAAGCCGTCAGGTTTATATGTTCGATGGAACTACCGTTTCTATGCCCGACACTCAAGAGAACCTGAAAGCCTATCCAAAGACGTACAACCAAAAAGCAGGGCAAGGCTTTCCTCTCGCGCGGGTCGGAGCGTTGATATCACTGTCCTGTGGTGCCATCCTCAACGTGGGATTCTGTCAATATGCCGGGAAAGGACAAGGAGAAGTCAGCCTGCTGCGTCGCATGTGGGACATTCTTCGTCCGGGAGATGTCATTCTGGGTGATAGCCTGATGTCAAATTGGACCGGGATTGTCATGCTCAAAGAACGCGGTTTGGAAATCGTTAGTCGCCTCAACAAGGCCCACCGCAAGGCTGATTTCCGAAAGGGCAAACGACTGGGACCAGATGATCACATCGTTCGTTGGCAAAAGCCGACATCAATACGTTCGATTGATCGCAAGACGTATCATTCACTTCCTGATCATGTGATGATTCGTGAAGCTCGGATCCGCATCGAGCAACCAGGCTTCAGAACAAGAACTTTGGTCGTAGTGACAACGCTTTTGGATCCGGAGCAAACGACCAAAGAGGAATTGGGGCAACTGTATCGTGCACGCTGGAACAATGAACTCGATCTGAGATCCATAAAATCCACCATGCAAATGGAGTTCTTGCGATGCAAGACCCCGGAACTCGTACGCAAAGAAGTGTGGGCTCACGTCCTCGCTTACAACCTCATCCGTACCATAATTGCGCAAGCCGCTACAAGGCATGACGTCGAGCCACGATCCATTAGTTTCAAAGGTACGATTCAAACATTGGAGGCATTTCAGCCGCTGATTGCACATCACAACCCTCGAAGCGGCGCTGATCTTTCATGTCTGTACGAACAATTGCTTGATGCGATTGCCAAACATCGTGTTGGAGACCGGCCCGACCGCTTCGAGCCTCGACTTCAGAAGCGACGCGACAAACGCTACCCGTTCCTTAGAAAACCACGAGCCACGCTAAAACAACAGATGGCGAAACGGGTTACATAAATCTACGTGCCATTCGTCGATGTGACCGGAGCGTCGAACTGGTGTGTGCTTCACGACTCCGGTGCGACACCTCGGCATGGCAGCGGGCGATGTGACCGGAGCGTCGAACGGCGGGACGCAAAGTCCCTCCGGTTGGCCTCACGGGAGGCGTTTGGAGCGTGGGAATGTCGACGACAAGGTTTAGAAACACCCGGTGCCAGGATGAATGACCAGACCAAAAACTTCGGATCTCGATATGGTCGGAAATATGGGGTGCAACGAGTTAATCAACAATCCAC
>CAIXQV010000260.1 GCA_903921605.1 uncultured Planctomycetaceae bacterium
GTGCGAGCGACCTCGGCGGATGGTTCGTTTACTGATCAGGCCTTCTCAATTGCAATCGTGGATGCAAATGAGTTTGCCGTGACAATTCCTGCTGACACAGACACGGCGAGCGATGCTGTTGATGAGAACGTAGCGATCGGCACCGCGGTCGGAATTACAGCCACCGCAAGTGACGCAGATGCCACCACAAATAGTGTGACCTACAGCCTGTTCAATAGCGATGGTGGGAACTTCGCGATCGACGCGAACACCGGTATCGTGACGACGGCGGCTCTGTTGAATCGCGAAACTCTGGGAGCAACTCGCAGTATCACCGTTCGAGCGACCTCCGCTGACGGCTCACATGCTGATCAAGTGTTTACGATCGCGATTGGCGACCTGGATGAATTTGACGTTACTGCGATAACAGATGCGAATAATGGGAGTAATGAGATTTATGAGAATGCAACGACGGGCACGCTGATCGGATTCGTTGCCTTTAGCGAAGATAATGACGCCACGACCAACAGCATTACCTATAGCCTGACAGATGACGCGGGCGGTCGATTTTCGATCGACGCCAACACTGGCATTGTCACAGTGGCTGGTGCAATCGACCGCGAAACCGACGGAGCCAGCTTGAACATCTCCGTTCGTGCGACCAGCATTGATGGTTCGACCGCCGACAGCATCTTTACAATCAATGTGCTGGATGTGAGTGAGTATTCTGTAACGAATCCAATCGACATTGATGGAGTGGCCAACAACGTCGACGAAAACGCATCGATTGGCACAGTTGTGAATATCACAGCCCAGGCACAGGATGCGGACATTACGAACAACTCGGTCACCTACAGCCTGTTTGATAACGACGGCGGACGATTTGCGATTGATGCAAACACCGGAGTTGTCACTGTCGCCGGAAGCATCGACCGGGAGAATGACGGACCAACCAGAAGCATCGTCGTCAGAGCGACCAGCGTTGATGGTTCAACGGCCGACACAACCTTCTCAATCGCCATCAATGATCTTGATGAATTCAACGTATCGGTCCCAACAGACAGTGACGCTGCCGCGAATCAGGTGAATGAGAACTCCGCGATCGGTAGTGTCGTGGGACTGACAATAAGTGCATACGACAGCGACGCCACAACGAACGGAGTGCTGTATAGCCTGATCGACGATGCTGGCGGACGATTTGCGATCGACACAAACACTGGGATTGTCACCGTGGCCGGAGCGATTGATCGCGAGACGGACGGAGCAACGCTCACCGTGACAGTGAGAGCCACCAGCGATGATGGTTCAACGGCGGATGGAAACTTTGTGATCAACATCATCGATCAGGATGAGTTTGATGTGACCGCTCCTGTCGATACAGACTCGGCGGCCAACAATGTTGATGAAAACGCCGCGGTGGGTACGATCGTCGGCCTGACGGGTTTCAGCACCGACGGCGACGCGACGACGAACTCCGTAACCTACACCCTGAGCAACAACGACGGTGGTCGATTTGCCATCGACAGCGTCACCGGCATTGTGACTGTCGCTGGCAGCATCGATCGCGAGGCGGACGGGGCGACTCGCACGATTACTGTTCGAGCTGCCAGCGGTGATGGTTCAACGGCCGATCAGACATTCACAATCGCAATCAACGACCTTGATGAGTTTGACGTTACACCGGCCGTTGATACGAATAATGTGAGTAATGAGATTTATGAGAATGCGGCCGTTGGAACGATCGTCAACCTGACGACTTTCAGCACGGACGATGACGCCACAACGAACTCAGTCAGCTATAGCCTGTCAAACGACGACGGCGGACGATTCGCGATCGACAGTATCACGGGCACCGTCACCGTTGCCGGCACGATTGACCGCGAAGCCGACGGGGCAACTCGCACGATCACCGTTCGCGCGACGAGCGTTGATGGATCGACGGCTGACACGACATTCACGATCGCGATCCATGATCTGGATGAATTCGATGTGACAGCGGCCGTTGATGCGAATAATGTGAGTAATGAGATTGATGAGAACGCGGCCATTGGAACCATCGTTAACCTGACCGCGTTCTCGACTGATGATGATGCGACGACGAATTCCGTCACCTACAGCCTGACAGATGACGACGGCGGACGTTTTGCCATCGATGGTGTCACGGGAATTGTCACCGTCGCTGGCGGGATTGATCGCGAAGCCGACGGGATGACTCGTACGATCACTGTGCGAGCGACCAGCGTTGATGGTTCTACCGCGGATCAGAGCTTTGCGATTGCGATCAACGATTTGAGTGAATTCAGCGTCACGACGGCCGTTGATACGAATAATGGGAGTAATGAGATTGATGAGAATGCGGGCATCGGAACGATTGTGAATCTGACTGCGTTCTCGACTGACGATGACTCAACTACGAATTCCGTCACCTACAGCCTGGCCAACAATGACGGCGGACGATTCGCCATCGACAGCGTGACCGGGATTGTCACGGTTGCCGGCGCAATCGATCGAGAAGCCGACGGAGCCAGCAGGACGATCACCGTGCGTGCTACGAGCACCGATGGATCGACCGCGGATACAACATTCACGATTGCCATCAATGATCTTGATGAATTTGACACGTCGGCAGTGACTGATGCGAATAATGGGAACAATGAGATTCTGGAGAATGCGACCGTTGGTGCGACGGTCAATCTGACCGCATTCGCGGATGACAGCGACGCGACGACCAACGCAATCACCTACAGCCTGACAGACGATGACGGCGGACGATTTAGCATTGATGCTATCACTGGTCTTGTCACAGTGGCCGGTGCGATCGATCGAGAAGCCGACGGGCCGGTTCGCAACATCACCGTGCGAGCCACCAGTGCTGATAGTTCATTCAGCGAGATGACCTTTGCGATCAACATTCTCGACGCCGATGAATTCGACACGACAGCCGTCGTTGATTCCGATGCCGGAACCGATCTGGTCGCCGAGAACGCTGCGATTGGCACCGTGGTCGGGGTCACAGGATTCGCGCAGGACGATGATGCGACGACGAATTCCATTTCCTACAGTCTTGCAAACAACGATGGCGGACGTTTTACCATCGATGCGTTCTCGGGTGTCGTGACTGTCGCGGGTGCGATTAACCGAGAGACAGACGGGGCCACGCGGTCCATCATTGTCCGAGCCACCAGCGCGGATGCGTCGTTCACCGAGCAGACGTTTGTGATCACCATCGCTGACGTGAATGAGTTCAGCGTGACAACTCCTGCAGATGGGAATAATGGGAGTAATGCGATTGATGAGAATTCGGCGGTTGGTGCGACGGTCAATCTGACGGCTTTTGCGGAAGACCTTGACGCGACAACCAATGGCGTCACCTACAGCCTGACCGACAATGACGGCGGTCGATTCAGCATTGATGCGAATACAGGCGTTGTCACTGTCGCGGGAGCCATCGATCGCGAAGCCGATGGAGCGTCTCGATCAATCACTGTGCGTGCGACCAGCGTCGATGGTTCAACCGCCGACACGACGTTTACGATTGCGATCAATGATGTCGATGAATTTGATGTCACGGCGGTTGCGGATGCGAATAATGGGAGTAATGAGATTTATGAGAATGCGGCGGTTGGTGCGACCGTCAATCTGACGGCGTTTGCCGAAGACCTTGACGCTACAACGAACGCCATCACCTACAGCCTGACGAATAACGACGGCGGACGGTTCGCAATCAATTCCGTGACAGGAGTTGTGACTGTTGCCGGTGCAATCAATCGCGAGACCGATGGGGCAGTTCGATCCATCACGATCCGCGCGACCAGTGCCGATGCTTCGTTTGCTGAGCAAACATTTTCGATCGCGATCCTGGATGCAGACGAATTCAACGTTTCCGCGCCGGTGGATACGAATGCTGTGGCCAATGCCGTCAATGAGAACGCAACAAACGGCACTGTTGTTGGCGTCACCATGTCGGCCTTCGACGGCGATGCTACGCTCAACGGAATCACGTTTAGCCTGCTCAATGACGCTGGCGGACGATTTGCGATCGATGCCAGCACGGGCATTGTCACCGTGGCCAATGGCAGCCTGTCGGACCGAGAACTGGCGAGTTCTCATACGATTGTTGTTCAAGCGGCCAGCGATGACGGATCGTTTTCCACGCTCTCTGTGAACATTGCACTGATCGATGTGGATGAGTTCGATATCACGCCGGCTGTCGATGTGAACGCGACCGCGAATCTGGTGGCTGAACTGGCTCTGCAGGGCACAATCACTGGAATTACGATCTCGGCCAGTGATGCTGACGCGACAACAAATGCCATTAGCTATTCCCTGGATGATAACGCGGGCGGAAGGTTCCAGATCAATGCTTCGACCGGCGTCATCACCGTTGGCCTGACGCCGCTCAACTTCGAATTCGCGTCGATGTATTCCGTTACCGCTCGAGCCGCCAGCGCGGATGGATCTGCGGCGACGATTACCGTGACGATCGGCCTTGCGGACGTCAATGAGTTTCCAATCTCGGCGATTAGCGATGCCAATGTCGCGGCAAATGCAGTCGCGGAAAACGCCGTCAACGGTTCCGTCGTCGGAATCACAGCGTTCGCTTCGGATGCTGACGGAACTGACTTCGTCACCTACAGTCTGGACAACACGGCTGGCGGACGATTCACGATTGACGCGAATACGGGAGTCATCACCGTTGCTGATGGCGCGCTGCTGAACTACGAAGCAGCCGCCAGCCACAGTGTCACAGTTCGAGCTCGGTCGACCGATGGCTCCAGCACAACTCAAGTGTTGACGATCAATCTGATCGACGTCAATGAATTCTCCATCACGCCAATTGCTGACAGCAACCCAGCCGCGAATGCAGTGAACGAGAACGCCACAAACGGCACGCTGGTTGGTTTCACTGCCACTGCGATGGATGCGGACGGCACGAACAATGTCATCACCTACACGCTGGACGACAACGCGGGCGGACGCTTCTCAATCAACGCAGCGACGGGCGCAGTGAGCGTTGCCAATGGAAGTTTGCTGAATCGGGAAACGGCGGCGAGCCACAACATCATCGTTCGAGCCACGTCTGCAGATCTTTCGTTTGTGACTCAGACGGTTTCGATTTCTATCAATGACGTCAATGAGTTTGCGGTCTCAGCGGTGACTGATACCGACACAAACACCGAAGTTGTGTCTGAGAATGCAGCCAACGGAACTGTGGTCGGGGTTACGGCCTTTGCATTCGATGCGGACGGCACGAACAACACGATTGTTTACTCTCTCGACTCCAGCGCCGGTGGCAGATTTGCTGTCGACGCGAGCACAGGCGTTCTGACCGTGGCAAATGGGAATTTGCTGAACTATGAGGCTCAAATCAGTCACACCGCGACCGTGCGAGCGACCTCAGCTGACGGCTCATTTTCCGTTCGAATGTACACGATTCAGCTGAACGACGTTGATGAATTCGATGTGGCTGCCATCACAGATTCGAATCTGGCAGCGGACGCGGTGAACGAGAACGCTGCCGTGGGCACCTTGGTCGGAATCACGGCAGCCGCCTTCGACGCTGACGGCACGAACAATACCATCACATGGACACTGGACGACAATGCAGGTGGCCGATTTGCGATTGATTCAGCAACCGGAATCGTGACCGTCGCGGATGGAAGTTTGCTCGACCGCGAAACCAGCGGATCACACACGATTATCGTTCGAGCCACCAGCAGTGATTCGTCCTTCATGACTCGGTCCTTCACAGTCGCGGTGAACGACCTGAATGACACGGTCCCGATCATTACATCAGCACAACAGTTCTCGGTTTCTGAACTGGCCGGTGTCGGGACCATCGTCGGCAATGTTGTGGCGACCGACGCCGACAGCGTGGGAACACTTCAGAACTGGTCTATCGTGGGAGGCAACAGCGACGGCATCTTCAGTATCAATGCTGCGACGGGGCGGCTGTCAGTCAGCAACGTTACCAATCTGAATTTCGAGCGTACCGCCACCTACACGTTGCTTGTGGCCACGACGGACGGAGTCAACACATCACTGACAGAAACCGTAGTGATTTCTGTGGTCGATGAAAACGAAGCGCCGATCTTCGGGCCATCCTCCGGATTCACGATCAATGAAAACCTCTCCAACAATACAGTGATTGGACAAGTCACCGCTATCGACGTCGACGCCGCAGATCAACTCACCTATTCACTGAGCAGCAGCGTTCCCGTCTCAGCATTCTCGATTGATGCGGTCACAGGGGAAATCTTTGTTCGCAACTCATCGCTGCTCAATTTTGAAGCTCTCAGAACAATTACGCTGACGGTTCAGGTGACAGATCGAGCCGGCCTGTCGGATTCACTGACGACTGTGGTCAATCTCCGCGATATCAATGAAGTTCCCACAGCCATCAGTCTGACCGGCGGACTCGTGAACGAGAACAGTGTCGCAGGAGTCCTTGTCGGGACGGTGTCGGGCATCGATCCGGATGCCGGCGACCAGCTTAGCTATACGCTCACCGAGAGTGCATTGGGGCGATTTTCTGTCGATTCACGCACCGGGGCGATCACAGTGGCACTTGGTGCCAGCCTGAACTACGAAGCAGCCACATCGCACACAATTGCTGTTCGCACGATAGACGGGAACGGGCTGTTCTTTGATCAATCGTTTACGATCAATGTGCGAGATATCAACGAAGCTCCGATTGCCTTTGCGGATGTTTATTACACATTCCAGCTCACAAAGCTCGAGCTGACTTCACTCACCGGTGTTCTCTGGAATGACTACGACGATGATGGCGATACGCTGACGGCTCAGTTGCTCTCCAGCGTTGGGCACGGCACAGTGTTGCTGCGAGCTGATGGTTCGCTTCTGTACGATCCTGTCGATGTCTTCACGGGCACTGTCACCTTCACCTATCGCATCACGGATGGAGTTGCGTTCAGCAATTCAGTCACTGTCACGATCGACGTTTTGGCGACAGTCAATCCCGGTGGTGGCGGCAGTGGAAATGGATCTGGCAACGGCGGTGGTACCGGCGGCGGTGGGAATACCGGAGGTAATGGCAGTACTGACCCCGGCACAGTCAATGTTCCGCCCGGGCTCGGGAATGGAACAAGCACCTCGACCGCAACGACTTCGAACACGATCTTCCAGCAGCCGATCACAGAGACTTCCGGAAACTCCTTTGAGGCGATGATCGATGCAACGATGCAAGCTCCCTCGCTTAGTGCAGGCGTTTCTCAAAGCATGCAGCCGATTCTGGATTCGGGATTCTCCGATCGTACCGAGATCGACCACCGTCCCGACGCCGGTCCACAACCTGTCATTGGCGGCCATGTTTCTACAACCTGGCGCCATTCAGCAGTCGAGCGACTGCCGTTTGACGCACTGGTACGCACCATAGAACTTCGCGTTGAGCCGCAGCTTGACGGCCATGCGGAAGTTGACCATCGCTTTGCTGGATTTACTACAGGAGATCTGGTGGTTGGCACCTCGGCCGTTGTTTCTACCTCGGTCTCCGTGGGGATCATGGTCTGGGTTCTGCGAGGTGGTTCGCTGCTGACAGCATTTATGTCAGCGACTCCGGTGTGGACCGCATTTGACCCGCTGCCGATTCTGGTCAATCGAGGCTCTGCAGGTCCGAAAGAGGATGACACACTGCTTTCTCTGGTCAAAGGATTAAGGAAGTAACTCAGTTCACCGGCTGGACGCAATTTCCGCGACGACATAGATTGCGCAGTCCAACTGAGCCTTGGAACAGGCGGTTGAGACTCACACGATTTCTTTTTGTGGACTCATCGTTGCCATGCCCAGTCAACCGTCGACCGGAAGCGGACTTGGCCGAGCTCCTTTGCGGATCGCGGGATTTTACGCTTGTTTTGGCCTGTTGTGGATTTGGCTGAGCGATTGGGCCTTGATCTGGCTCGGGTACACCGATAGCTATCCATTTCTGGCCAGTGCAATCAAAGGCACAATCTTCGTGGCGATCACGGCCATGCTGCTGCACTGGTTGGTCAAGCGTGAGGTTGCCGTCGCGCAGAGATCCGAAACTCTGCTGCGGGCGGTGGTCGAAGGTACGACGGATGCCGTGTTCGTCAAGGATTGTGACGGACGATATTTGCTGGCCAATGAAGCTACGGCGAGTTTCATCGGCAGACCTGTGGATGAAGTTCTGGGGCGCGACGACAGAGAACTTTTCCCGGCTACCGATGCCGAACGACTGATGGCCAATGACCGCACAATCATGGCCGGGGACAAAGTCGTCAATCTGGAGGAAACAATCACCTCCGCCGGTGCGAAACGGACTTACCATGCGACAAAAGCTCCGCTCCGCGATGCAACCGGGAGGGTCTCAGGGCTGATCGGCGTCGCTCGTGACATGACTGAGCGGAGGGCCATCGAAGACGCACTGCGCGTCAGCGACGATCAGTACCGCGAATTGGCCAACGCCATCCCACAAATTGTCTGGACCGCCAGTCCGGATGGTGCCGTGACACACTTAAACTCAAAGACTGTCGAATACACCGGCCTGGCGGAAACCGATTTAACCGGCTGGTCGTGGCAAAGTGTAATCCACTCGGATGATGTCACTGGTGCCGTGAGTGAATGGTCGCTTGCTCTTCGAGATGGCGTGCCAAGAACTTTTGAGATGCGGATACGACGAACTGACGGCGAGTACCGTTGGCACATTGTCCGCCAGCTCCCACTTCGCAATGCAGCCGGCGAAATTGAGTCGTGGGTTGGGACCTGCACTGATGTTGACGATCTGAAGCAGACCAAGTCCACTCTTCGCGAGACCGAAAGTCGGCTCAAGGAGGCGCAAAAGATCGCTCGTTCGGGAAGCTGGAACTGGGAGCCGGCGACAAACAGGGTCTCATGGTCGGACGCCGAGTTCGAATTGTTCGGACTGAAACCGGGATCCGCACAGCCAAGTTTCGATGCGTTTCTCGCGCTCCTTCATCCGGACGATCGAGGTATCGCGATTGCGCGAGTCGAAGCCATAGTGGCCGGCGCCAGCGAGTTCTCCAATGACGTCCGAATCATCCGGCCAGATGGGCAATGCATCTGGATTCACAGTCGCGCCCGCGCGACACGAGACACAGACCAGAGAATTATCCTGGTCGAAGGGACCGACCAGGATATTACGGACATGGTCCTTGCAAAGCAGCAACTCCAGGCTGAACGGGACCGATTTGAGAAGCTGATGGAAGCTGTGCCGGTCGCGATCTGCTCATTTCAACTCGCCCCGGACGGCCGAGTGACGATGCCCTACGCCAGTCCGCGGATCGAAACCATCTGCGGCATTTCGCCGGCCGCTCTGGCCAGGGACGCCGCAGGAATATTCTCAACGATCCACCCGGATGATGTCGAGCACATGCACACAGTGGTTGCTGAATCTTTAAAATCGATGACCTTATGGCGAAGTGAGTTTCGCGTCCACAGCCCCGTGCTGGGTGAGATCTGGGTCGAAGGCTGCTCCGCTCCTGTGCGACTCTCCGACGGCTCTGTGCTCTGGCATGGCTATGTGAATGATGTTACAGCGCGGAAGCAGGTAGACGATGCTCTGCGAGCCAGTGAGCGGCGACTCCGGCTGGCACTGGAGGCTGCAGGTTCCATTGCATTCACCTGGGACATCCCGCATGACGCGGTCACGCGGTATTTTAGTAACGAGCCGGCTTTGCCTGTGACTGCTGAGCGACTTGGCACGTTGAATGACGTTCGCAAGCATGTCCACCCGGACGATCTGCCGGAATTTGATTCGCGACTCGCAGCCTGCCTCGCGAGTGGTGCCGAGTATCGAAACGGATATCGTGTTGTCCGCCCCGATGGAGCCATCGTCACGTTGGCAGAATACGGCTACCTCGACAGGGCGGCCGACGGATCTCCGCTTTGCCTGACCGGCATCTCGATCGACATCACCGAACGTGTTGCGGCAACCGAAGCACTGCGAGCCAGCGAGACGCGTTATCGGCAACTGGTCGATTTTCTCCCAACGGCGATCTTTGTTTATGCCAACGACAGGATTCTCTACGCGAATCCGGCCTTCCTGCGGATGATCGGGGCGAACAGTGTCGACGAACTCCTGGGAAGCAGCCTTTTCGACATCGCCCACCCAACGGCACACGACGCTATTCACCGACGAAACGACCTTATGTCGCAATCCGGCACCGCTGGGCCAGGATTTGAAAAACGAGTCGTCCGCAAAGATGGACGATCCGTTCCGGTTTACTCGGTCGCCGCCCCTCTCAGTGGATTCGGCCAACCGGCGACTCTCGTCGCGCTGTCTGACCTTACTGCGCGGGAGCGAGCAACGCAATTACTCCGCTCTGTGCTAAGCAGCGTCGGCGACACCATCCTGACGATCAATGAACGGGGAGTGATCCGATCAGCAAACCCGGCGGCCATTCGCCAATTCGGGTACACCGAAGACGAATTGATTGGACGCAACGTCAGCATACTCATGAATGAGCCGTTCTCCCAGGAGCATGAAGGCTACCTGTTGAGCTATCTCAAAACGGGGGTGGCTAAGGTGATCGGTATCGGCCGCGAGTTCGAATGTCTGCGACGTGATGGCACTCATTTCCCGGCAGAATTGACCGTAACCGAGTTCTCACTCGAAGGCGAGCGATTTTTTACTGGTGTTCTGCGAGACATCACCGAGCGTCAACGCCTGCAGTCGCAGTTTATCCAGTCACAGAAGATGGAAGCGGTCGGGCGGCTGGCTGGTGGAATAGCGCACGACTTTAATAACCTGTTGACGATTATCTCAGGGTACTGCGAACTTCTCATGATGTCGGACATTCCGGTGGGAGACAAACACCGCGAATCAATCGCAACCATCCGCGACGCCGGAGAACGGGCCGCAAGCCTCACTCAGCAGCTTCTCGCATTCAGTCGCAAGGCCGTCATCGAACCGAAGCTGATTGATCTGAATGAACTGGTCTCCGACTCCGTTAAACTTCTGCGGCGACTGATCGGCGAAGACATTTCTCTGGCGCTACTCACGGCCCCAAAGCCGATTGTCATCAAGGCAGACCCGGGACAACTTGAACAGGTCATCATGAATCTTGTTGTCAATGCCCGCGACGCCATGCCGACGGGCGGGCGGCTGACGATTGAAACATCGACAGTCCTGTCCACTGAGGGTTCGGGGGCTGAATGGGCCTGCCTGTCTGTCAGCGATACCGGACAGGGAATGTCGGATGAGGTGAAGGAGAAAATCTTCGAACCGTTTTTTACCACCAAAGGTGTTGGTCAAGGAACAGGCCTGGGGCTGGCCGTGGTGCATCGGGTCGTCTCACAGAATGGCGGAAAGATTTCCATTGAAACCAATGTTGGTGTTGGCACGACTTTCCAGATCCTGTTGCCTCTCACCATGGAGCCGCCGTCCAAAACGCTTGTCGATTCCACTCGGTACGCCAGCCGAGGAACCGAAACTGTGCTGCTGGTTGAGGACGATCAAGCGGTTCGCAGAATCACGCGTATCGCACTGCAAGCACAAGGCTATACGGTTCTGGAAGCCAGCGGTGGTGCAGCGGGCCTTGAACAGGCCAGGACGTACCCTGGCGAAATCCACTTACTCATCAGCGATGTTGTGATGCCCGAGATGGGCGGTCGACAGTTACTCGATGCAGTGCGTAAGCATCGGCCAGATCTGCGAGTTCTCTTCATGAGCGGCTATACTGACGATGCCGTTCTGCTGCATGGAGTCGTCGAGGCGACCGACGCTTTCCTTCAGAAACCTTTCACGCCACTCAGCCTCGCTCGAAAAGTACGAGAGGTCATTGATACTCCGCGAAGCTGAGCCGTTCTCGGTTTGACGGAATGGCTTTAAAGCTCCACAGTACTCCAGAATCATCAGGAATAGCAATTCGAACAGGACCGCGATGTATACCCCGCCCGGCTTTCAAGAGCATGATCGCGAAAAATTACATGATTTCATGGAGCATAACAGCTTTGCAACGCTCGTCTCCTCGAATGAACATGAGCCGTTCGCGAGCCACTTGCCACTGCTGATTGAACGCAGGAGAGGAACTCACGGCATCCTGACGGGCCATTTTGCTCGTGCTAATCCGCATTGGAAATCATCCGATGAACAGCGAGTGCTGACGATATTCCACGGGCCTCACGCCTATATTTCTCCGGGATGGGTTCAATCGACTTCGATGGTCCCCACCTGGAATTACGTAACGGTGCATGCTTACGGCGTCTTACGAATCATCGAAGACTCCGCACAGTTAACAGACATTCTGCAACGTATGGTGCCCCGATACGAATCCGGACGAGATCAGCCGTGGTCGATGGATCACGCCGAAGACGGCTACATCGATAAACTCACCGCCGCCATCGTAGGATTTGAGATTGAGATCGATCGACTCGAGGGCAAATGGAAACTCAGCCAGAATCATCCGCAGGAGCGTCGTGAACAGATTATCTCAGGCCTGCTGGACACTCAACGTACCGACGAGTTGCAGATTGCTCGGCTGATGAAGGAAACATGATCTACTGAAGGTCATATAGCTCATCGCGTTTCAGCGGATCCTGAAGATTGCCCGCGGAGATAAACCCGAGTCGTTTCTTTTCCATCAACTGAACCTGTTCGGTTGAGAGAAAATTGTCTCCCGGAACGTCGACATGCACGGCGTAGGAAAAGCTTTCGACATGACCATCGAGAAATGCGACGTTCGCTGAATCGAGATGACGAAAGTGCACGGTCGGAAAATTCTGACTTGGCGGATCCAGCAGCCAGTTTTCTTCGAAGCTGAAAGTCATCGGTGAGAAGCCCACCAACTTGACGGCCGCACTATCAGAGAAAACGGCAGTCCGTCCTGATTCGGGAACATCTCTGAATCTGCGGCACAAAGGCTTCGGGCTGAATTGAGCGGCATAGGTCGGAGGCAACCATTCGACGCCGGCCGGCCGTGAAAGATAGTGTCCGTTGTATCCGAACCCAGTGGCTGGGCGGCCAAATCTTACGACATCCATTTGTGATGCCCCGAAATTTGGGCACTGAAACGATTCGTAGTTTGTTTCCATGAACGGACTTAATGGCCCCGCGGAAAAATCAAGCTGCA
The DNA here is from genome assembly GCA_903921605.1 of uncultured Planctomycetaceae bacterium. The sequence continues at coordinate 13,047 of CAIXQV010000260.1, forward strand.
GTTTTGGATCCGGCTGGTCATAGTCCACAGTGCCAAACCAGAACTGAGCTTTCCCTTGTCCACCGGAGAACGTTTGCAAATAGCTCATTCGTTGGCGGTTCTCGACCACATACGGCACGAACTGTTCCTGGAACAGATCGGAATAATTGTGCATGGCCAGCACAAGCTGCTTCAGACTATTGCGGCACTGCGTTCGGCGTGCCGCCTCGCGTGCCTGCTGCACGGCCGGCAGTAACAGCCCAATCAATACGGCAATGATTGCAATCACCACCAGCAGTTCAATCAGCGTAAAGCCACGAAGTTGTCTGTGTTGGCGTCGAGGGGCCAGCAAATCAGCCATCGAAATTCACTCCACCTGAAAAAGCTCGCTTCAGGGAGTTACCGGCTGAACACTAAGAAACCACTGTGGCCGGCGCGTTTGTCAAAGTGCAGCCGCGGAGTTCGTGCAAGGCAAAACCCGCCATCCCGGGGATGGAGTCGAAGCCGTGCAAACCCACCAACGCTGAACGTAAACAACGCCGCACCGAACCGGAGTTCGCAGCGGTCTGTTCATACCGACAACACTCTTCCGCGAAGTGTTTGTCCGTAGCGTTTTCAGGCAGGTCTTCTGGCTTTCGAATCATCCCGAACTCTGCGTCTTCCCATGAACCTGAGCATTCAGCCCTCTTCACAGTGACATTCGGCAGAGTCAGTCCTCGATTACAGCGGCGGGACCGCGACGGATTCCCAGCAGAACTGGTCACCGTCTTCCCTTTTCATTCGCACCCGCGATTCTGACTGCGACATGGTCGTCGGCTAGTCCGGAACCGCCCGCGAACACCTGAAACACTTTTCTTGCAACGGCGACATGCCTCTGCAATTCAGGGGGTACTTTACTATCGTCCCGCAGGAATGCAACGGCGATTTCGACGATGAGGATTCGAGAGTTCAGTTGTTCGAGCAATCCTGACCGTAGATCGAAGCTTCCTGCTCTGGGCGTGCCGGCACAATCGGGCTGAGAATTTCCCTGAAGTTCGCGTTCTCCATGGCCGTGATTTCCCTCTTGCGGGACCTCTAATTACACTGGGGAACACTGTTTTCAGGTCTCCTCTGTTCCGGAATCATCACCAGACGACTCAAGCTATGAACGAAATCAAATCTGTAACGTCCACCGCCATCCCACTTCTGCTGGACGACATTGACACCGACCGCATTATTCCTGCCCGCTTTCTTCGCTGTGTCACATTCGACGGCCTGGGCGAACACGCTTTCGAAGACGACCGCAAGCAGGACGCTAATCATCCATTTGATAAGCCTCAGTTTCAGGGCGCGGGAATTCTGGTTGCCGGAAGAAATTTCGGCTGCGGGTCTTCTCGCGAACACGCTCCTCAGTCCCTGATGCGCTGGGGCATCAAGGCCATCATTGCGGACTCGTTCGCGGAGATCTTCTTCGGCAACTGTGGCTCGCTGGGCATTCCGGCCGTCAAGGCGGCTCGCGCGGATCTGGATAAGCTGGCAGTGGCGATTGAAGCCAATCCCAAGCTGGAAGTCACCGTAGATCTTGAAGCATTAACCGTGAGTGCCGCCGGAGTGACTTTCTCCGTCAGCATGCCCGGAAGTGCTCGCGATGCACTCGTCACGGGGCAATGGGATTATCTCGGACGCTTGTTGAGTGCTGCTGATCAGGTTGCAGAGCACGCCAAGAAGGTTCCTTACATGTCCGGGTTCAGCGCGTAAGTGATCGTTCTCACACAGTCCACCTGAAAAAATCTCCTGGAGACCATTTTCGATGACGAATGAAAACAAGCCAGCCGCAAGCAAGGGATCACAGTATGCCACGCTTGCAGCCGCTCTGCTGGGCTGGATGTTTGACGGCTTCGAAATGGGACTCTTCCCGCTGATCGGCAAGCCAGCGTTGAAAGATCTTCTGACCGATCAGGCTCAGTCCGATCGATGGTTTGGTGTGATCATGGCTGTGTTTCTGGTCGGAGCGGCCAGCGGCGGAGTGCTCTTCGGCTGGCTGGGCGACAAGATTGGTCGCGTGCGAGCGATGTCGCTCAGTATTCTGACTTATGCTTTATTCACCGGACTCTGCGGGTTCGCCACAGAAGCCTGGCACATCGCCGTGCTGAGATTTATTGCATCGCTTGGGATGGGCGGTGAATGGTCGCTGGGGGTGGCTCTGGTGAATGAAATCTGGCCAGGGAAATCACGCGCTTTCATTGCCGGTTTGATTGGAGCGGCGTCCAACGTCGGCTTCCTGTTGGTGGCCCTGTTAAGTATCGGACTGACACAGGTCATCGGCAGTGTCGAATCGGTGTTGCTGGCCATCGGTGTTCCGCAGTCGACGACCACCGAACTGCTGCAGAACTCCGCCTGGCGATTCCTGATGATCAGCGGAGCATTCCCGGCGTTCCTGATTTTCTTCATTCGCCTGTTTGTTCCTGAATCGGCGAAGTGGGAAGAAGAAAAAGCCAGCGGCAATACATCCAACTGGAGCAATATTGACCTCGGCGGTGTTCTGATCGGATGTCTGGCAGCGATTGGAATCATCTATGTCTGGTCTCCCGCTGCAGCAGGAATACCGACAACAGTCAGCATTATTGTCACTGTCGTGGGGCTGATCGTGGCGCTTTGTGGCTTCCTGTTTCCTGTGCGACAGTATCTTCAACGCACTGTCGCTTCAGGTGCTTTGTCGCAGGAAGCCGGCTTAAAGGTGATTTCGCGGATGATGCTGGGGGCAAGCCTCGCGGGCATTGCGTTGCTGGGGACCTGGGGATCTCTGCAATGGGCTCCTCGCTGGGCCGGTGAACTGAAACCAGATACGGCGACAGAGAAGTTTTACGCGGCCCCGTTGACTCAAGGGGCGACTGCGATGGGAGCGATCGTCTCCACGATTCTGGCGGCCATGGCAGCCGGACGCTTTGGCCGACGCAGAACCTATTGCATTTTGTGTGTGGGATCATTCCTGTCCGCGGTTTATTTTTACCGCTTCCATGACAAGTTTGACGCCTCGTTTCTCTTCGCTGCGTTTCTGGCGGGCGGAGTGACGGCCTCGTTCTACGGTTTCTTTCCGCTGTACTTCCCGGA
>CAIXQV010000261.1 GCA_903921605.1 uncultured Planctomycetaceae bacterium
ACGGAAAATGAAGAAAAGGCATTCCGAAATCGCTATCGAGCACTGTCCAGATCTCTGCCAGCAGAGCAGGCCATGAAAACTGCCACCGAGGATATGCTCTGGGCCTACCTCAACAGCAGCGAGTTTGTTTCATTGCACTAGTGCCCCGTCAAATCTTGAATTTGGGGTACAGTTTCTTGAGTTCTGTGCGGGCGTTTTCGACAGTGAAGTGCCAGTCGATGCCGCGTTGTTTAGTGTTGGTTTTGTCAGACCACACTTTGATTTCTGACTGCAGCGTTTCCAATTCTTCGATGCGGCGACCAACCAGGAATTGGCTGGTCAGACAACTGAGTTCGCATTCTGCCACGTTCAGCCAGCTGCCATGTTTGGGTGTATGAACGAGGTCCAGCCGACGAACATACTCACGGGCTTTGTCAGGAGGAAAGGCTTCGCAGAACGCGCCCTTCGTAGCGGTGTTGAGATGATCGTTGACCAATGTGATTATTTCGCAGTCAGCGTAGCGCGTGTCCATCAGTTGAGCCGCTTCAATGGCCCAGTCGACCTTCGTTCGCCGAGGTCTGGCAGTCGTCTGCCGAAATGAGGCCAGAGGTTCCGCAAACATGAAAATGCGGGCTGTGCCTTTTCGCTCGTATTCGTAATCGACTCGTTCAGGATGATCCTTGGTGGCCGGAATCGGCACTCGGGTTTCTCCGATGAGCTGCACAGGCTGCTCATCCATGGTCACCACGGAATTCGCAGGCAACAGCAGTGCCGAACAGCATTGAGAACGTCCCCTTTTATGATTCTTTCTTAAAACCTTGTCAATCTTGAACAACACTGGTATTGGAAATAAGGTCTCGCACCGTTCTTCTCGCAGGCAGGAACAGCATGACAATTTCCGCAATCAGAAATATAGAGCCAACGACTGGAATTCCATAAATGATGCCCACCAAGAAATCTCGAATGAGGTAGTTTCGAAGAAACCCGGCAGGTTGCCCTGTTTCGAGGTCGAGGACGTGAATCCCAATTTGTTGTTTTCCTGGTGACTTGCCACGGCATGCCAGCTTGATCCACCAAACTAGAAAAACAACCCAACAACCGAGAGCCCAGATCAGAGCGGTCCACACCACATTATTATTCTGTATTCCAATAATAAGAGGGACCACCGAAACTAAACCTACTAAGATTGCGATCAGGCCATCAAAAATTCGCGCGCGAATTCGTTGTACGGGAGTGGCAAACTCTTGCCCCCCAGACGCTGGTGAAACCCCTGATTGACTTTTGGCAGGGCGAGACGAAGGCTGATTTTGCGCCCGAGCTGATTGTCGCGGAGGAAGCGAGGTCGGGGCTTTGAAGGGGTTGTCGTCATCAGTTGAAAAAGTTTCGTCGCCATACTCATAACTGGGTTGCGACTCGGAATAAGAACTCTTATTCAAGCTTACGTCTTTACCGTCGAGAAATTCTCCGCAGTACCTGCAAAGCGTCGAGGTCAACGGATTGGCCTGATCGCAAGCCGGACATTCTTTGGTTTTTTCGCTCTGCAACTGCCTGCTCGATGGTCCTTTTTTCTGGCGTTCCCTGTTTTTCGACGCATTGCTGGCAATTGGGGGGTTTTTAGGCATTGAGGGAGAGTCGCGTTTTATCGTAACGAGGATCGCTTCCTTGCAATTAGGGCATCGCACGCGTTTTCCAAGAAGTTCATCTTTTACTCGGCCGGTCCACGAGCAGGTACATAACAACTGAATCGACATAAAAAACACCTAAAATTCGCCAATCATTTCGCCACCAGCAGGAGTTGCCAGAGCTTTAAGAACTGCCGGATCTATGTTTTCCGAAACGAATCGAACAGAACCATCCGCCAGACACATCTGGACACCACCAATTCCCGGCGCAGCAACTCCAAATTGATTCGGAGCTGTTCCAAATCCGTTGGCGGGATCTCGCCGATTCTCGGGATCGCCCCAAGCCATAAAGTTAGTGCCAACTTCCCCGGCCATGATCGTGTTTGATGAGCCATCCGTGATTTCTTCAAATATTACACTGCCATTATTAAGCAGGAGCTGCGAATTCCCTGCATAGTGAGCCGCCCCCAACCCGCCGACTGTTGCATTCTCTGGGCCAATATTTGGATTCATGTAATTTGGTATAACGACTTTAAACGCCTGCTGATTTGAAGGTGAAGTCCATGGCTGATTCGAGTCAATCATGCTGTAGAGGCTGGCTTGCTCAATATACGGCAGCAGGCTCGTCATCCATGCATTGTAAGGCTCCTGCTTGCTCGTATAGATTCCGCCTGGCGGAAACTGGTTGTAGACGTCGCGATAATTGTGCATCGCAAGTCCAATTTGCTTCAGATTATTCTTCGACTGAGTACTCCGTGCAGCCTGGCGAGCCTGGGAGACGGCAGGTAGGAACAATGCCGCTCCGATTGCCACGACGACAACCATGATCACAAATATGATTCCAAGCACTAAGAACACGATCGCCGTGGTGCTCATTTGCCCGCGACGGTGATGCAGCGATTGAATCGCTGAAGTCTGATGCTTAAGCATGATAGATTTCCTTGAAGACGTGGGAGGTTGAATAATAAAGGTTTCAGGAACCGTTTCTCGCTGCAATTGGCGTATTCGGATCCTGCCACCTTTGTTTTTCTTTGGTTATAATGGAAATGCAACGATCAAGAATTTTCTGTTTTGCATCTAGTTCCTCTAAATCCCATCGAAGTGCAAGTGCGTCCGCCTGAATTTTAATCTCGTCTTTAACCAACGCTCTAGAAATGAGCAAATGAGGATCATTCATCTCCAAAAGCCGTTCAAAGTAAGATTGGAATCTTGTATGCGGGTCACACGAAACATAACGCGGACCGAGTGTTTTTTTCCGCGTTTCTAATTCTTCTTTCGTTGACAAAAGCTTGCGATGCAAAGAACTTTTGGAAGCATTCGGATCCTGAAAGTCAGATTCGTTCAACCAGACGAATGTGAAGTAAACGCACCAGTAATCAGTAGGTTTAATGACGGTTTTATCTCCATCTTTATTCCGTGTGCCTTGCGATTTCTTGTGGATTTGCCAACTTTTTCCGTCTCGAAACTTTTCAAACAAATAGTCATGAGTTTCGCATTGATTGTAAATCGCTTTTAGATAGGCACCCTTGCGACTATCGCATGGTCCCAAACTATCATGCGGTGGCAGCGAAGTTGTGTGCCCAAGAAATGATTCCCCAGCGCCATATGCAAAAAGATATACGCCGGCCTCGGTCGGAAACGACCTTTTGAACTTGGAAGACGTGAACACGAATTCCGGTATAAGGGAGTTATCAACAAAATCGAGATCGCGAGGTGGCCATAACTCGAAATTTGAGCAAGTTCGAGGTGTAGCGTATTTTATCGAACAATCGACTACGTAGCGATCTTGTTCGTTGGAAGCGTCCTTGTTTGACATATTCGATTTGCCTCTTCAGACTAAGTTGATACTGATAAATGTTGGTATCGAACGGAGGTCACTTCTCGCCTCTCGCCTTTCGAGCTCTTTCAAACTTAAAAATAGCGTCTGCGGCAGTCTCTGCGTCCTTGTTCGACGAACCCGTTCCTCGCTGGAATTGGGTCTTAACTTTGTTCCATTCCTCTTCGGAAACGTCTGGCGGTCTTTGCCCGTTCGTGCCACTATGACTTTCTGACGAATCGGAACCACATCCAGCAAGCAGACACGTGAGCAGTGTTAGCGAGCAAAGTCGGGATCTAACTGGCGGCTTGCTACATGTCATTGATTGTCTCCATTTATTGCGACGAACATTCCAGTAACCCAAGCTCAGTTTGAGGTAACACGCCTCTTGGGTTTCAGAATATTCAAAACTGGAGGTCCATCTTTAGATCGAATAAGATCCCTGATTCCATCTGGCCATACGCCTTCCTCGTTTTGGAGAGAAAACAGATTTAACTTTAGCGGGGAATAATAAAGGTGTCGGGAACCGTTTCGCGCTGCAATTGGCGTATTCGGTTCCTGACCCCTTTGTTTTTCCTGACACCTTTGTTTTTCCCCGGTTCCTGATACCTTTGTTTTCCCTAATGGGCAACGAGCTTTATCGGAGCGTGGGTTTGCTGTCGCTCCGGTGTTGCGTTGACGATGTTTCTGACAATCATAAACGTCATTCCAGAGATCAGGACGAACGCAAGGCACGCTCGCTCGAAGAACGGCAGAA
>CAIXQV010000262.1 GCA_903921605.1 uncultured Planctomycetaceae bacterium
GCCGACGCCATTGAATCCGGTCACGTTGCCGGCGCGGCTCTGGACGTGTTTGTGGACGAGCCACCAAAGGATCGAAGACTGGTCGACCTGCCTCAGGTTCTCGCTACGCCGCACCTCGGAGCATCCACGGAAGAAGCTCAGGAAATGGTGGCCATTGAAGCCGCCGAGTTGGTTGTTGCCTACCTGAAGCGCAACGAGATTCGCTGTGCCGTGAACATGGCTCCGGTTTCCGCTTCGGAAATGGGCGAACTGAAGAACTACCTGAATCTGTCTTATCGCCTCGGGCTGTTGTCAGCTCAAATGATCAAAGGCCAGGGACTCAAAGGGGCCGAGATTATTTATCGTGGCGAAGCCGCCAACAAGAAAACTCGCATCCTGACCAATGCATTCACAGCCGGGCTGCTGGAAGCGGCGTTGGATGAGACTGTCAACGTTATCAATGCAACATCTGTTGCTCAGGCCCGCGGGATTCATATTCGCGAGTCATCCAGCGGTGACTGCGAAAACTTTGCTTCGATGGTCTCTGTCGTGCTGACGACCGATCAGGGGACATTTGAGGCGTCCGGAACGATCTTTGGCAATCAGTTCCTGCGTCTGGTGCGCCTGAACGAGTACCACTTTGAAGCGTATCTGGATGGATTGCTGTTGATCTATCGCCATCGTGACGTTCCGGGACTGATTGGTTTCATCGGGACCGTGTTTGGCGAACACAACGTCAACATTGCTCAAATGGCACTGGGACGAAAACAGGATCGACCGGGCGGAGCCTCAGTCGCCGTTCTGAATCTTGACAGTGAGCCTTCCGCGGAAGCAATTCAGAAGGTCAAAGGCCACAAGGAAGTCACCGGCGTCGACATCGTGCGACTACCACCAGCCGGTGCTCCACTGCCGTGGCTGACATCGACATAAGCGTCTGCAGTGACACACAAATGACATCAAAGGGCTCCCTCGAAAGGGGAGCCTTTTTTTTAGGCAAAGCTATTGCTTGATCAACAATGTTTTATGGATGCAGGCCGGACCAAGCGACAGCAAGTTCCGGCAATTCAGCCGCCGTTGAACAAGTCGGAACTAGCTGGCGCGCATCACCGGGCCGGGTGCGAGCTGTTCAGCAGAGAACTCTGTCAGCAATGAGTAAACCGTTTCTGCAGTGATGCGAGACTCTGGGGACGCCTCATGCACCACTCGCAGCAATGAGCAAAGTCGTGACATACGGGCTGCATTGCCAACCGACGTGATCGAAATCGCGCGGACGGCCGATTCATCTACACTCGATGGTTCCTGAACCTGCTGGCCGATCAGGGAGCGGACAAAGTCGGAAGACTCCGCCGTATCCAGTTCGGTCAGTCGAATCGGCACAAGTCCGCAGTCAGAAAACTCAGCAGGCAGCGCTTTGGCTGAAGCCGCGACAACCGTCAACATTCCTCGACACTGTGTGCTGAGTGAATTCAACACACGTATAAGGACACTCAGATCGCCGATTGCACGATGCAGATCATCCAGCAGGATGACGGTCTGAACTTCGCAGCGAGCTCGTCCAGCCAGCTCATCGCGCAGAAGTGACATGAGTTCGAACCGTCGCATCGAAGGTCGCGTTCGCAGGGCGAGGCATTCGGTCAGCTGCCAAAGAGCAGCTTCTTCGTCCATGCCACTCAGATTCAAATTGACAACCATCGCGCCGCTTCGCATCAGTTCTTCACGAAGGCGAGAGAGAACTCGCGTGCGGCCGCTGCCGTCCGGGCCCAGAACGACGCCAAGCGATTCGTGGTTTTCGACCAGATACAGAAGTCGGCTGACTGCTTCCAGATGGACTGAACTGTCAAAAAACCACTCAGGTTGAGTCTTCTGGCCGAACATGGAAAATCCTTTTTCGCCGTTTGGAAGAACGAGTTCTTTGAGGGTTTTCGTTTAACGGCAAGCCGCAGGCGGAGGCGAATTCGGGCGACGACGCCTGCGGCTTGCCGTTAAACGAGGCTTACTTCTGCGTGGCTAATTCAAAGCCGGCGACGGCCTTTTTCACTGTCCACGCGGTCCTACGTCGTCGCAATCGGCAGATTTGGCACAATCGCTTCAGATTATTCCGGGTAAACTGTGCCACACTCAGGATTGGCAAAAGACAACTCTGCGGCGGGTTGCCGCTTTGGCGGCTTGACAGTCGACTCGGCAAGTCGTGCAATTCGCCGTGCTTGCGATTCAACGAAGACCTGTCCAAAGACTTAGCAAATTCCATGACTGAACTGACCTACCGATCCGCCGGCGTTGATCTTGAACTCTACGAACAGGGGATGCAGAAGCTGCCGAAGCTGATGCAGAAGACGTTCACGCCCGGAGTGATGGAACTGCCCGGTGGCTTTGCAGGTCTGTTTCGCCTGAATCATGGCAAGCAATGGAAAGATCCGGTCCTGGTCTCCGGCACTGATGGCGTCGGCACGAAAATCAAAGTCGCCATTCACTGCGGAAAGTACAATTCGATCGGTATTGATCTGGTCGCGATGTGCGTCAACGACTGCTTGTGTCTCGGCGCGCAGCCCTTGTTCTTTCTCGATTACATTGCAATGGGGAAAGACGATCCTAACCTGCTGGAACAACTTGTCAGTGGTGTGAGTGATGGTTGCTGCCAGGCTGGAGCCGCGTTGCTCGGTGGCGAAACGGCCATCATGCCGGATCTCTATGCGGCCGGCGATTTTGATATGGCTGGATTTTGCGTGGGTGTTGCGGAACGCGAAGAACTGATCGATGGGCGGCATCGAGTCAAAGCGGGCGATGTGTTGATTGGTGTTCCTTCATCAGGCTTTCATTCGAATGGATATAGTCTGGTTCGAAAGGTTGTCTTCGAACACGCAGGCCTGAAAGTTGCCGATCATGTGGCTGAGCTCAATTGTTCCGTCGGCGATGCGCTGCTGACTCCAACTCGAATTTACGCTGACGTTGTCGCTGCCGCCAGAACTGCAGCGGGTGAAGGCAATATCCACGCGATCGCTCACATCACCGGTGGCGGTATCGCCGACAATTTTGAGCGCGTTCTTCCGAAACATGTTCAAGGTGTTGTGAACCGCTCTGCCTGGAAGATTCCTGCAGTCTTCCAATGGCTGCAAAAGTTGGGGAACGTTGCAGAACAGGAAATGTTCAACGTCTTCAATATGGGCATTGGCCTCGTTCTGACGGTTCCAGCCGAGGTGGCCGACAAAGTTCAGGCGGCCTGTTCAACGCCCGAGTACCCCGCGTTTCGATTGGGTGAGATTCGGGCTCAGGATGCCGAAGAACCGACGGTTCTTGTGCAATAGCTGCGGATGTGATCATCGAATGACTGGAGATTCTCGTGATGCTGCCTGCTTCGCTCATTGCTGCCAAACGAGATCATCGCGAACTGAGTGATGAAGAGATCGCCTTTTTCATTCAGGGCTTCGCAATTGGCACGATCCCGGACTATCAGATGTCGGCCATGGCGATGGCTATTTATCTCAACGGCATGACGCCGCGGGAAATCGCGACGCTGACATCGGAAATGCTGCGCTCCGGAACTCAACTGGCCTGGCCAAAAGATGGCATTCCGCGAGTCGATAAGCATTCGACGGGAGGCATCGGCGATAAGACCTCTTTGATCCTCGCACCATTGCTGGCGGAGTGCGGGCTGCAGAATCCCATGCTGTCCGGTCGCGGGCTTGGGGCGACAGGCGGGACGCTGGACAAGCTTGAAGCGATCCCCGGTTTTCGTACCAATCTGTCGTTGGATGAGATCACTCGGCTGACTCAGTCCGTTGGCTGCGTCATCACAGGGGCCTCGGCGGAGCTGGCTCCGGCGGATCGAAAACTTTACGCGCTGCGAGATGTGACCGCGACTGTTCCCTCCATCCCGCTAATCACCGGCAGCATCATGAGCAAGAAGCTGGCCGAGTCGTTAGATGCGCTGGTGCTCGACGTAAAGTTCGGCAGCGGCGCTTTCATGAAGACTCGTGAGCAAGCCACGTTGCTGGCTCATTCGCTGGTCAACACCGGTGAACGCATGGGAGTGCGCACGACGGCGTTGTTGACCGACATGAATCAGCCGCTGGGCCGCATGGGTGGCAATGCCGTTGAGGTTCTGGAGTCGATCGATGTGTTGAAAGGCGGAGGACCGGCGGATGTGAGGCTGTTGACGTTGGAGTTGTGTGCAGACCTGCTCGTTTCAGCCGGCGTGGAAAAAACACTGAAGGATGCCGTAAGCCGTTGTGCCGGTCTTCTGGATGATGGCTCGGCCTTCGAACGTTACTGCCGCATGGTGAAAGCTCAGGGCGGAAACCCGGACGCTGTGTTGAACATCGCCAAAGCCACGGACCTCGTCGCTGATCAGGATGGAGTGATCAGTGCCATGGACACGGAAGCGTTAGGGCTTGTCATCATTTCCCTCGGCGGCGGCCGGAGAAAAATGGGCGATCCGATTGATCATTCAGTGGGCCTGGAAATGCTGGTTCGCATCGGTGACCGAGTGAGTCGTGGAACTCCGTTGGTGAAGATTTTCTCCGAGCAACCAGAAGCCGTGATTCCAGCGATTCGTGCTGCGATTCAGATCAGCGAGAACGGGGCAGCTCCAGAGTTGATTGTCGAGAGAATTGGGACATGGCAGAGTTGATAAGTCACCATTTCACCCCGCGGGAACATTTCGGTATCCTGCCTGAATAAGATTGTGGCGACACTTTCATTGGGAATTGGCTCGTTTCGTGTTTGCCCCTAACTTCGCACGATTCAGGCCAGCGAACAACGTGAGCGTTTCCTTTGGTATCGTGCCGTTAGGCAAATCGGGGCAAGGGCCATCCCCTTGTCGGAGGAACTCCTGAGATGACAGCCTCATTTTATTCCCGTCGTCAGATGCTGCAGCGATCGGGTTGCGGACTGGGTTTGCTCGGCCTGGCCGGGTTACTGCATGACGAAGGTCTGCTGGAATCATCGCGTGCGGAAGATAGCCTCGGTAATCGTTCATTGAACCCGTTAGCGCCGCAGCCGGGGCATTTTGATTCGAAAGCCAAGCGAGTCATCTGGATCTTTATCAACGGCGGACCCAGTCCGGTTGATACCTGGAATTATCGACCTGAGCTCACGAAGTGGAACGGCAAGTCGATCCGTGAATTCGACCCGGAGTTCAAAGACACGACTGGCTTCTTTAAGAACGCTGTCGGCAACCTGATGCAGTCGCCATTCAAGTTTACTCCGCGCGGTCAGTGTGGCAAGATGGTGCCGGATATCTTTCCGCATCTCGGTGAGCATGTCGATCGCATGGCCGTGATTCAGTCAGGCTACACAGAATCCAATAATCATTCTCCGGCTTTGTTCGCGATGAACACCGGTTTTGCTCGCATGGGTTTTCCCTGCGTGGGTTCATGGGTCACTTACGGCCTTGGCAGCGAAAGTGCGAATCTGCCGGGGTTTGTCGTGATGAGCGATCCCAAAGGACGCGGTCTGCCAAAAGGCAACGCGGCCAACTGGAGTGCCGGGTATCTCCCGGGAGTTTATCAGGGCACTTACCTTCGTCCTCAAGGAGAGGCCATCGATAATCTCGTGCGGCCTGCGTTGCTGACTGAGGCGGCTCAGCGAAACGAACTGGACCTGCTGAAACAACTCAACGGTTTTCACCAGCAGCAGCACGCAGCCGATTCAGAACTGGCCGCGCGGATTGAGAGTTTTGAGCTGGCGTATCGCATGCAATCTTCTGCACCGGAGGCTTTGGATCTGGCGAGTGAACCGAAGCATATTCAGGACTTGTACGGCATTGGCGATGAACGCTGTGACCATTTTGCTCGACAGTGTCTGACAGCTCGGCGACTTGTCGAACGTGGCGTTCGCTTCGTGCAGATTTATTCTGGTGGCATGGAGAATCAGCGATCGTGGGATGGTCACAGTGATATCGAAGGCAACCATCGACAGTTTGCGGGTGAGACGGACAAGCCGGTGGCCGGGTTGTTAAGTGACATGGCGGCCAGCGGATTGTTGAACGACACGCTGGTTGTGTGGTGTGGTGAGTTTGGACGACTGCCGATTGCTCAGACCGGTGATAAACCCGGACGCGACCATAATCCTCATCATCTTTGTGCGTGGCTGGCTGGTGGTGGAGTCAAAGGCGGCATCAGCTATGGGAACTCGGATGACATTGGTTACAAGTCAGTGGAAAATCGAGTTCACATCAACGACCTTCATGCCACAATTCTCCATCTGCTGGGGATGGATCATGAGAAGCTGACGTACAATTACAATGGCCGACGTTTCAGATTAACCGATGTCGGCGGTCATGTGATTCAGGATATCCTTGCTTAGTGCTTTGTCAGACTTAAAGCGTAGGTTGGACATTCTTGTCCGACAAACGTGCGATTCCTGACCGCTTTTCTGAGCCCAACACGCTGTTAAAGGTAATAAAATATGGCACGCGTACTTCTTCTGGCTGGTGATTTCGTCGAAGACTACGAAATCATGGTTCCGTTTCAGACTCTGCTCACGGTCGGCGTTCAGGTTGATGCGGTTTGCCCGGACAAAAAAGCTGGAGACAAAGTTCGGACCGCGATTCATGACTTCGAAGGCGATCAGACCTACAGCGAAAAGCCCGGACACAATTTTACATTGAATGCCGACTTCGCCAGTGTCGACCCGAGCCAATACGACGGACTGTTGATCCCCGGCGGTCGTGCTCCTGAGTATCTGCGATTGAATGCTCGCGTGCTTGAAATCGTGCGAGCCTTCGATGCGGCAAAGAAGCCGATCGCGGCCATCTGTCACGGCATTCAGATTCTGACGGCAGCCGGAATTGTCAAAGGTCGCTCATGCACAGCGTATCCTGCTTGTGGTCCTGAGATCACGCTGGCGGGCGGAACATATGCATCGATCGCGATCGATGGGGCTCATGTCGACGGTCATCTGGTGACCGCTCCCGCCTGGCCTGCTCATCCGGCGTTTTGTCGCGAGTTTTTGAAGTTGCTGGGTGTGTTGTCGTGAGGTTTTGGCTCTTGAAGCGTAACGGCGCGAGCCGTCCGGTGACTGAGGCTTTGTGGATTCGATGTTTGGCCAGCTCGCTTGCGAC
>CAIXQV010000263.1 GCA_903921605.1 uncultured Planctomycetaceae bacterium
CTTTATGAATATCGCAGATCATGGTTCTGGAGGCGTTTGTCACATCCGTCACATGCACCGTGCCGCCGGTCAGTTTCCAGACCAGCCAGGAATCGATTGTGCCGAAAGCCAGATCGCCGGCTTTGGCTAACTCCCGAGCACCGGGAACATTCTCCAGCATCCACGCGATCTTGGTACCGGAAAAGTATGAGTCGATCACGAGCCCGGTGCGTTCGCGGAAGTCGGCCGCTCGTTTGCTCTTCTTCAGACGATCACAAAGCCCGGCGGTACGACGATCCTGCCAGACGATCGCGTTATGAATCGGTTGCCCGGTCCGACGATTCCACAGCACGGTCGTTTCACGCTGATTTGTGATCCCAATTCCAGCGACATCGGCCGCGGAAACTTTTGCCTTCTTGAGTGCGGCTTTGGCAACGGCCAGTTGAGTCGTCCAGATCTCTTCCGGATCGTGTTCGACCCAGCCCGGCTGAGGAAAGAACTGAGTAAACTCCTTCTGAGCAACGGCCAGAATTGAGCCATCGTGTCCAAACACGATCGCCCGTGAACTTGTGGTGCCCTGATCAAGCGCAAGAATGCAGGAAGGCATTGTGGGAACCTTAAATGAAGCAGACAGACAGTCAGGATGGCGCGGATCGTACACCACTGAGCAGAGCAGGAGAATTCTTAAAAGATTTCCAGCGGAGGTTTGTTTTGAAAACTCGTTAAGACCTTAACGGGTCTGCTTGAGTCCGCTTTTCCGCGAGAGACGGAAGATATTGTCCCGATCCGGAAGCCCGGTTTTCATGTTCAGTCGCGGAATTGATTCGATAAGGCTGTGTCATTGGATTGAAAAGGCCTTAGGAACCAATAGCGCCGACACGTATCGCAGCGTGGCTATTGTTTCCAGTCGCACTTTTTTTCAAACCTCAGGTTTTCCTCGTAGACCGACAATGACACTGTGACCAGCGATTGCTCCACACTGGTTGCGGCCTGATAGAGTTGCGATGCGATCTCGTCATGAGAACCGGGCTTCGGCGGGATCTATTACGTTGCTTTGCGATTGTTCAATGCCTGCCAGCAACTTTGCGATGAGAAGAATTTTCCGGTGCGCGGCGCACGATTGAGACTGACTTGAAAGAACAATCCCGCGCACATTCAGCCTCAATTCATTCGGTGCAGAGAATATCGTGGGAGTTTTCACATGAGATCATTCGTAGTCTGTTTGTGTGCAGGACTGGTTCTGAGTCTCGTTCATGTGTCCTCCGCTGGACCACCCGGCGGCGGTCAGGGTGGAAAGGGCTTGGGTGGTCCCGGAGGACAGAAAGGTCCTCCCGGTCAGGGCGGTCCTCAAGGACAACACGGAAATGGTGGCCCGCCTCGACCGGGCGAAATCCTGTCAGGCTTCGTTCAGGACCAATTACAGCTTACAGACGCTCAACGCCAGCAATTGGCAACACTGCAGAGTCAGGTCGACGCGCAGTTAGCTCAGATCCTGACGGCTCAACAGGTCCAGCAACTGGCCGCCGGACCTCCGATGGGAGGCCCGGGCGGTAGACAGCAGGCCGTTAATCAGAACGGAAATAGCAGTTCACGATCGAAGAGTGGTCGCTCAGGAAGGAACAACAAGTAAAAAGCTGTTGAAACTTTCAAAGCGGCGAGATCCGGACGTTAACGGGCTGTTGATTTAATCGAGTATCGATCGTTTTCGTTTAACGGCGAGCCGCAGGCGTAGGCGAAATCAGCAGCGCCTGCGGCTTGCCGTTAAACGACTAAGTCAACAGACGCGCTAACGCGTTCCGGCTGATTAAGTCAACACTCTGATGCAGCCAAAGGAGATCAGGGGATCTCTTTCGGCAATGGTCGTAGTTCCATTTTGCGAACGAACATCTCTGCTCCCTCGGTCTGCAGCAGAATCTTGCCTTGTCGCGGCTGCACGTTCTCCGCGCGATTCACGATGACTCCGTTAACGCGATAAGTCAGCGTGTCACCTTTGACAAAGCATTCCAGAGTCGTCCATTCCTGACCGGGGCTCTCCACATCTTTTGCCCCGCGGAAGTTGATCTCATCTTTCCAGTCAGGATCGCGTCCGGACCAATTGATTCGCCCCGCCGTGAAGGTTTCCTTTTTTCCTCCCGGAGTCCAGACCGCTTCGCTGTCGCGATCGCGTGAAATCGCACAAGTCGCTTCAGCATGAAGAATGTTGCCAGCTTCGTCCACACCTTGCAGCACGAGGATATCGCCGACGCCACCTTCGATGATCTGGCATTCGACGGAGTTCATCCATGGGCCCGGAGCTTCTTTGGTTCCGCCGAAGTTTCCATCCGGCCCCTGGCAGTGCAGCAGAATTCCTCCATCGCGAGCCGCCTTAACTCGATTTCGAAAGGTCGCCGTTCCCCAGCGGTATTCCATGTACAGATAATAGTCAGCATATTCTTTGTGAGTGATGAGTCCTCCGAAGCCGTCGCCGGAGATCCGCAGCGTGCCATCGGGCTGCATGGCGAAAACTCCGCGAGGATCCTCGTGACGATCATCCGTCAGCCACGTATACCAGTGCTGCTTTAATTCGCCGGAGACGAGTGCAATCGTTTTCGTTGGAACGATGGCTTTTGCAGGTTCAATGGGATCAGCCGCCGAACTGAATTGCGAGCCAACACCAATCGCCGCGATCGCCAGAACCAACAGGCGTAACCAGAATGAACGGACCATTCTCAAGACCCTCCTTTTCAGAGTTCAGGTGGGAAATCAGTCGAGTATCATGGATACAGAATCCTTTTTGCTGCTAACACGCACAACCGCATAGCAGCCAAGGGATCCGGCCAACCGCCTTATTCTGAAGATCTCAAGCAATCGCGCCCATTCTCCCAGCGGGATTCTCACCCGGCAAACGATAAGACCATGGAGCTTGAGTGGACAAAAGTCGTGTCACCGATGGCTGGCAACGGCATTCTAAAACCAAACGGGGCGAAACAATCAAGCAATCGCCCGCTCCGGTGAAAGGCAACTGGAAGGACTGAGTTCGGAGTTAGGTCGCCTCAACAATTGGTCTGTATTCGTCGGTTTCGTCAGCTATCGCACTTGAGCGTAGATCACGTCGAAAAGTTGGGGTTGCCCTTGAACTGGCACAACGGAGATCACTCTACCATCCGCCTTTAAAGGTATCTCTACCAGCTTTCCACTGACTATTGCCTCTTCATTCCTCCAGTTTACGGCGAGTCGAATTCGTTCCGCGACACCTTCGATCAGGCTGGGAATCAGTAGTTCTGCTCGCCCAGAACGATCCGTTGTTGCGTGTTGAGGAGCACCAAATCGCTGTGTACTCCATTTATGCCAGTTCTTTGCTCCCACGCGAATTTCAGCGACTGCGACCGAGACACCTTCAATCGGCTCGCCGTTGTGGTCGACCACCATGATTTTGCGACTTGCTACTGGCTGATCCTGTTCAAGATAGTTTGCTTCCGGCTCCGCACGTTCAAGGTAGATCGTCGACTCACTGATTTCGCCTGCCAGCAGATCCATGTAGCCCACATCTTTACTGATATAATGTCTCGGACTGAGCGGCTGATACAACGGAGATTCAGGAAGCAGAAATCCTTCGGCTTTTACCATGAAACTTAGTCTGCAATCTGCGGGCAGGTTTCGAATCATTGCTCGCCCATTCGCATCCGAAAGTACCTCATGATACGAACGATTCTCCCATGCCTTCTGCTTGTTACGGAACGTACCCCGTGGTGTTCTGGAAGGTTCACCCTTTAGCGTTGAGAATGGAGAAACATCATAGAGGATGTCCTCCGCAAGATTTGAATTGTTAAAGGAACCGAGTCCCGGAGGGAACGCTCCTGAGAATATCGTCGTGGCATTTAGGTGGAAGCTCACGGCGGCACCGGATACAGGTTTGCCCGAAGGATCAAGGATCCGGAGATTGCAGGAGGCTGTGGGGCGGCATTTCACAAGTACCTCCACGCTCTCTGAATCTACGGGCACCATTTGGGGCCAGATGTTGACGCCGCTGAGATACCTTCGGAGTGCTTCAGACGTCTTTATGTCGCCCCCATTATGGGCCCGTAGTAATTTGCTGAGTTCATCAATCGGAGGATTCGCTGACATGAATCCATCTACAATCGCATGAATCTGAGCGAGTCCTCCAGAGGGGACAGATTCGAAGACAAACGTTCCGTCTGGTTGTACAGCCGCTGAATCTTCCCAGATCCACGAATTCCTCCATGGAGATGCTGGCCGATCAGAGACCTCACTCGTTGGCATTTCAAGCCTGTGATTCGGTCCCTCGCAGACTCGCAATTGGACGTAACCCTCGCCGACTGGCCGTGGTACGGAATCATCCAACTTCCCGGTAATCCTGACTCCAGGCTTCAACAGCACGTCTATAACACCCTCCGCTCCCGGTTGAGCTGTTTCCAAATCAATGAGATCACTAAACAGGAGTAGACCGTTCTGCGTAGCGGTAACGACTCGCATCAATCGTCGATTCAGTTCAATTGGCGGAGATTTGACCGTCCCATCTGCCTGAGGAGTAAACTCGCTCCCCCAGTGTCCGTGATTGCCAGCCAGCATGGGCACTGTTTTTCGCAGAAGATCACCAGTCTGATCAAAAGCCCGAATGCGAATTATACGGCCGCGCTTGAGGCGAATCTTCGATTCACCGATCGCCGGCCGCTGGTCGCGGAACTCGCTGAATCCATCAGCGACTATGGTCATGTAAACCTTATTCGCTTCTAATGGAGCCTCCACTGTAAGAATGCCTTGCTCCTTCGTTTTTGCGGCGATCAGCCAATTCTTCGGGGACGGCACTTGGCCGTCCTGCTGAAACGAAAGTCGAACGTCGGCACCAACGACGGGCTCCTCATTTTCGTCAAGCACATGAATGGAACGCTGCCGCGCATTTGGCTTGGCGGCGGGAGAATCATTCTGTCCGGCAACCGGTAGCGCATCTCCATCAACGTCCGGTGTGGCATCATCATCTCGACTCGCTGTGGTCGGATTAACGAGTGTGGCCTTTGCCTTTTCGGCAGGATCGGAAGCGAACAAAGATGTCAGCATCAGGACTAACGACATCACCACAACCAACATCCCCATGATCGTGCCTCCGGCAGATGATGGGGTGGTTTGAGGCGTGATTAGCAGACGTCGCACTCGAGCAGTCAGGTCGCCTCCGGTCGCGGCCATCGCTGGAACTATCGCTTTCTGTCGAAGTTCTTCCAGCGTGAGCAGCGTCCTTGCGAAGACGGCTTTGTCGACGTCCAGGCCGAGAGCGATATCGTCGCAGCAGAGTTCTCGTTCGTGACGAATTCGTGACGACAGCCACCAAACTGCGGGATGATAAAACAGCAATGTCTCCGCAATCACTTGCAGCGTATTGATCAGCCAGTCATGACGGCGAACATGAGCCAGCTCGTGAGCCAGAACGGCTTCCAGTTGTGAAGACGTCAGCCCTGTGATGACGCTCGCCGGCAGCAGAATCATCGGATGGACATAGCCAACAACCAGCGGGACTTTGACCAGAGCGGACTCGGCAATTCGCACAGCGCGCGTAAGTCGCAGTTTTTGTATCAGCGTATTCAAGGTTGATTGAATCGACTCCGGCACGGGCTGCAAACCTGTATGACGCAATCGCCACTGAATCCATAGGCCCCAGATGGGACGGATGGAGCAAATCAGTACTCCCAATAACCACACTCCGACCAGAATTGGCAAATGTGGTTTGATCGACCGAGCGATTTTCTCGATGGAGTCGCGGACGAGAGTGACTATCAATGCTGGCTTCCGATCTAGCAGCAAAGCTGAGGCTGACGTTTCACTGGTGGCGTCGATGCTGACTTCGGAAGTCTGTGCAGAGGCCTTCACATGTCCCGCCTCAGCAGCCAAAGGAATCAGCATAGCCTCAACGGGCCGCACATCCCCAAACCCCACCGAGCCTGCCTCGGTGGTCACAGGCCTCTGTACCACTGAAGCCACTTCTCGCCCAGCCTCCGTTTGTTCTTCAGTCTGCGACGCCATCCTCAGGGGAACTGGCTCTACAGAAACCAAACACCACGTCGCCACTGGCCCTACCGCCATCAAGGCCAGCATCGCAACCGCCATCGCGTACCGCATCCGAGCCGATCGATTTCGCAGCAATCGAAGCAACACCGCAGCCAGTACGGCCACGATCGCCAATTGCCACAGCGAATGCACCAGCATCCATCCCAGACGTTCAACCCAAACCGGAACGACCACCACCTGAATCGGCATCATGGCTTCTTCCCTTCCAGCTCGTCGACGATTCTGCGAACTTCCGCCAGCTCATCCGCCGACGCTTTTCCGGATGACAACGCCTGCAGCACGAGACTCATCGCCGAGCCGTTGTAAACCTTCTCGATCAGGTCGCCCAGCATTCTCTTCTGAGTCACCTTCTGGCTCATCGCCGCGCGGTAAACCTGCGGGGTCACTGTCTCATCGCGTTTGACAAGACCTTTCTCGAGCATCACGGACAACATCTTGACGGTGGTTGAATACGTCGTGCCCTTGATCTCCGTCAGCCCGTTGTGGACCTCCCGCGCCGTCGAGCCACCGCTTTCCCAGAGAATTCGAAGGATCTGCAGCTCGACTTCTGTCGGCTGACTGGAAACCGCCCGTGCCATGATTCACTCCTGCCGGAAATGTGACGAATGAATTCGCCAGATCGGCAAAGAGTAGCGAATTCGTTCGTCACGTCAAGCGGAGAGTTCGGGCTGAAGCCCGAGGGTGTTGGCTGAGTGAGCGGAATGGTGCTACGGGCGTCGATTTAATCGTGTATTGATCGTTTTCGTTTAACGGCGAGCCGTAGGCGGAGGCGAAATCCAGCAGCAACGCCTGCGGCTTGCCGTTAAACGATTAAATCAACGTGCCGCTCACTAAAGAGAGCAGTCAGACCAATCAACCTCACACTACTTCGGCAACAACGTCTTCAAGTGCAACTCCACACACTCTGCCAGACGCTGAAGGTTGTAGCCGCCTTCAAGAATGCTGACGAGACGATCGTTGGC
>CAIXQV010000264.1 GCA_903921605.1 uncultured Planctomycetaceae bacterium
CAGGGACTGCGAGTTCGAGTTCGGGTTGGGATAGTTCTCCCCCAAGATCCTTCGCTTGCACTTCGGATTGTGAAAACCACTAAATCAAAACAAAGCGAGCATATTCCGGCTGATAGAGATACCCCTACTCCTGGCGACGTGACGAACTCTCCCCTCTGGCTCAAAGTAACAGAATTCGGTTCATTTATATTTATTTGACTTCTATACAAACGCAGTGTACTTTCAGGAACCCATCCACCCACGCACCGCAGTCTCCCCAGACTACCACCGAGATTGATGGTATGCTGTTCCAGAACTGGCTAAACTCTTTGTCCGTTAACTTTGCACGACGTTCTTCAGGGCGTAATCGTCGGAAGGCACTGTCGGCTTCTGGACAGGTTGTGTTGATGGGGGAAGACTTCGCGGGTACTCCAATGGCGGAGGTACTTGAGACAAGAACTTTGTTGTCGGTGGATCCTGTCCTTGTGGCGGATCTGCTGGCCGGAACTGGCGGTTCAAATCCGTCTCACTTCGCCAACGTGAACGGTACGCTGTTCTTCAGCGCCAATGACGGCGTCAACGGTATTGAGTTGTGGAAAAGCGACGGTACCTCCACCGGGACCAAACTTGTCAAAGATATCCGCAGCGGAAGCCTCGCTTCCTCACCGAGTTATCTGACGAACGTGAACGGCACGCTGTTCTTCACCGCCAATGACGGCGTCAACGGTATTGAGTTGTGGAAAAGTGACGGTACGTCCGCCGGGACCACGCTGGTCAAAGATATCCGCGGCGGAACCGGCAATTCGTCTCCTTATTTTCCGACGAACGTGAACGGCACGCTGTTCTTCAGCGCCAATGACGGCGCGAACGGTTTCGAGTTGTGGAAAAGTGATGGCACGTCCGCCGGGACAACACTCGTCAAAGATATCCGCAGCGGAACCAGCAGTTCGTATCCGCTTTCTCTGACGAACGTGAATGGCAAGCTGTTCTTCAGCGACTCTGACGGCGTGAATGGTTTTGAGCTGTGGCAAAGTGACGGCACGTCCGCCGGGACAACACTTGTCAAAGATATCCGCAGCGGAATTGACAGTTCGTCTCCGTATTACCTGACGAACGTGAACGGCAAGCTGTTCTTCAGCGCCTCCGACAGCGTGAACGGTACTGAGTTGTGGCAAAGTGACGGCACGTCCGCCGGGACCACACTCGTCAAAGATATTCTCAGCGGAACCAGCAGTTCGTATCCGCTTTCTCTGACGAACGTGAACGGCAAGCTGTTCTTCAGCGCCTCTGATAGCGTGAACGGTTTCGAGTTGTGGCAAAGTGACGGAACGTCCACCGGGACCACACTCGTCAACGATATCCGCAGCGGAAACAGCGGATCGGCTCCGCGTTCTCTGACGAACGTGAACGGCAAGTTGTTCTTCACCGCCATTGACGGTGTGAGTGGTTTCGAGTTGTGGAAAAGTGACGGGACGTCCGCCGGCACCACACTTGTCAAAGATATCCGCAGCGGAATCAGCAGTTCGTCCCCGGCATCTCTGACGAACGTAAACGGCACGCTGTTCTTCAGCGCGGCTGACGGCACCAACGGTATTGAGTTGTGGTCAATGGCCGTGAATTCACGGCCTCAGTTGACGGCCTTCGCGGCGGTCGTCGATACCACGGGTGAGGACACGCAGGTCGAACTGACATTCGCAGAATTCCTTGCTCAGGGCGATGAATCCGATGTGGACGGTACGGTCGACGCATTCGTCGTGCAGGCTGTTGCCAGCGGAAGCCTGAAGATTGGCACGAGTGCTCTCACGGCCACCGAGTTCGTAGTCGGCTCAAATGACAAAATCAACGCCACACGCAACGCCTACTGGACTCCTGCCGCGAATACCAACGGCAATGCAATCGCCGCGTTGACTGTGCTGGCTCAGGACAACCTCGGTCTTCCATCCCTTCTCCCAATTACGGCTAATGTCACCGTCAACCCGGTTAACGATCCAGCTTCCGCGTTGATCCTGACACCTTCTTCCGCCAACCTGAGGGAAGACGTGAGTACTGCAAGTGCTACAACACTTGCGACGATTACCGTGACCGATGATGCCCAGGGAACCAACGTGCTGTCGCTGACCGGAACGGATGCAGCCAGCTTTGAAATTGTCTCCAGCGAACTCCGTCTGAAATCCGGAGTGGTTCTGGATTTTGAGACACAGCAAACCTACACAGTCAACGTGGAAGTCGATGACGCGACAGTCGGTGGAAATCCCGACGCCTCAGCCACCTTTACGCTGCACATCACAGACGTTAACGAAGCTCCGACAGCGGTCGCGTTGCAAAACACCACCACGACCTTGCCAGAGAACACAAATACCAGCGCTGCCATCAAGCTGGCGGATATCGTCGTTACCGATGATGCTCTGGGCGCGAACATACTGTCTCTGGATGGCACTGATCCGGAATTCTTCGAGATCGTGAACAATGAACTGCGACTCAAAGCAGGCACAGAGCTCGACTTCGAAACAAAGGCGTCCTATGGAGTTACTATCGAAGTGAATGACGCTGCTGTTGGCGGGGCGGTGGATGCATTCGTGGAGTTCACGCTGACGCTGACAAACGTCCTTGACACCACCGCCGATGCGGATGCTTTTCGGATCGCCTTTTCAGAAGTCGATGTCACGATCACACACGCAATCAATGGTAGAAGGCCCGTGACGATCGGCACCTTTCCCCTGAGTGCACCGATAGTTCTGAATGGACTCGCTCACAACGACAGCGTCCGTGTTATTGGAACAGCGAATGCGGACCTGTTCACGGTTTCCTCCGCAGGACTCGTCGTCAACGGTACGACGTTGACGCTCACGGGACCAGCAAGGCGAACTCTGGCCGGCGAATCAGGAAACGATGTCTACCAGTTTGATGCCGATTCACCCCTGCGAATCTGGGCGCTGGATGAGTCCGGTGGCGGCACAGATACGGTTGATTTCTCTCTCACTTCGACGGTGGGCCTCGTGTTCAACATGGCAACCGCCGGAGCTCAGGCAGTGCATGCCACCAATTTGAGCCTCGCTCTGAGTTCGGACACTACGATTGAAAATGTCATCGGAGGCTCCGGTGCGGACACACTGTTCGGCAACAGCCTGAATAACACAATCACGGGCGGTGCCGGGAACGACAGGCTCATTGGTGCTGGCGGCAACGACTTACTGCTCGGCGGGGCCGACAACGACACCTACATTTTTGTTCCGACCAACGTCGCCGAATCGGATCAGGTGACTGAGAATCCGAATGAAGGGATCGACACACTGAGCTTTGCCTACCTGACCAAAGAAGTGGTGGTGGATCTTGGACTAACTTCGACTCAGACGGTGCATGCAAATCGCTCGTTGACACTCAATTCCGCTGTTGTCATTGAGAATATCTTCGGGGGCACCGGGGCTGACACGCTATTCGGAAACAGCCAGGATAATCTTCTGACCGGCGGTGCCGGGGCTGACAGGCTGGCTGGCGGCCTTGGCAACGATCTGCTGCTCGGTGGAGCCAACGACGACACGTACATCTTTGCCGCTGCCTCTGGTCCGGAAGCCGACCGGGTGACAGAGAACTCCAACGAAGGCACGGATACGCTCAGCTTTGCATTTCTCACCACTGACGTCCTGATGAATCTGGGATCCTCTTTTGATCAGTCGGTGCACACGGGCCGTACGTTGAAACCTAACTCCTCTGCCGTCTTTGAAAACCTCATCGGTGGAACAGGTGCTGACACATTGTTCGGTAACAGTCTGGATAATACTCTGACCGGCGGTGCCGGAAACGACAGACTCATCGGCGGTACTGGCAACGACTTGCTGTTCGGCGAGGCCGACAACGACACCTACATTTTTGTTCCGACCACCGTCGCCGAAACTGATCAGGTCGCGGAGAATCCGAACGAAGGGATCGATACACTCAGCTTTGCATTTCTGACCACAGACGTGGTGGTGGATCTTGGATTGACTTCGACTCAGACGGTGCACTTGAATCGTTCGGTGACGCTCAATTCCGATGTTGCCATTGAGAACATCTTCGGCGGGACCGGGGCTGACACGCTGTTCGGAAACAGCCAGGACAATATTCTGACCGGCGGTGCCGGGGATGACACGCTCGTTGGCGGTCCTGGCAACGATCTGCTGCTGGGTGGAGCCAACAACGACACATACATCTTTGCTCCTGCCTCTGGTCAGGAAGCCGACCGGGTGAACGAGAAGTTCAACGATGGCACGGATACACTGAGCTTTGAACTTCTGCGTTCAAACGTGCTGCTGAATCTGGGATCGTCTTTCGTTCAGTCGGTTCATACGGATCGCACGTTGAAGCTCAACTCCGCTGGGGTCTTCGATAACATCATCGGTGGTTCCGGTGCTGACACATTGTTTGGCAACCGTCTGAACAACACCCTGACTGGCGGTAAAGGAAACGACAAACTCATCGGTGCCACTGGCAACGACGTACTGCTCGGTGGTGCCAACAACGACACCTACTTTTTCGTTCCTTCCTCCGGCCCCGAAGCCGATCAGTTGATTGAGAATGAGAATGAAGGCGTCGACACCCTGAACTTCGCCTATTTGTCCACAGATGTCTTACTGGATCTCGGATCGACTTCGATTCAGTCGGTGAATACGCATCTTGCGTTAATGCTTAGCTCTCCAAGCACATTCGAAAACGCAGTGGGCGGCACGGGCAGCGATACGCTGCTGGGGAATGCTGTCGCGAACCGGCTGACGGGCGGTGAAGGCGATAACATTCTGGTCGGCATGGAAGCTGGCGATATTCTGGAAGCCGGCAGTGGCCGCGATATCCTGATCGGTGGCCTCGGACTGGATATTCTGATTGGCGGCGATGGTGATGATCTTCTGATCGCCGGACTCACCACGAGCGATACCAGCCTGACGAGTCTGAGCACTCTGCAGACCGCATGGATCTCAACCGACACGTATGAAGCTCGCATCACCAATCTGCGAGCTGGTGTTGGCAGTCCGACAGCTTCATTGACAGCGAAAATCAACGTGCTGAAGGATGCGGGCGAGGATGATGTTTTGGTGGGCGCAACCGGGACAGACTGGTTCTTCCGAGCCGTCGACGATGTCATCGCAGACCTGTTCGCAGGTGAAGTTTTCGACGTCCTATAGCGGTTCAGCATGCATCGCCCGATTATTGATTCAAACGCCGTTCAGCTTGTAGTGCTGGCTTCAGGCTGCATTCCGTCGTGAACCAGAGCAACGGTGCCAACTGAAGTTGGTGCTACGAAACAAATCAACAACCCGCCAGCGGAGAACAATTGCCTGCCGCTGGTCTTCCGGGGAAAGAACGATAAGCTCTCCCGGATAATCTAAATTTCGAACGCGATCTGACCCGTAAAGCATGATGATGCAGATTCAAACACGGGTTGGTTCTGCGCTGCTGATATTGACCGGCGAGGTGTTGTTTTATGGCTGAAGCGGCTTCGAACTCAACAGGCCCAATGGCCGCTCAGGACTTATTGGCCGCACACGCGCCGGAACCGCGAGATCATGGATGCCTTCCCAACTGGGGAACCGGTGATCTTCCGGAGCCATTGCCGTTTACGATTCGCAATATCTTTCGAACCATCGGTCCCGGAGCGATCCTGCTGGCGGGTTCCATCGGTGGTGGCGAATGGATCGTGGGGCCTCTGACGACCGTTCGGTATGGAACAGAGATCCTGTGGGTCGCCACGGCCGGGATTTTTCTCCAGATGATTTTCAATCTGGAAGCGGTGCGATACACGCTCTACACCGGAGAACCAGTACTCACCGGAATTATGCGACTCAATCCCGGCTCAAAGTTCTGGGGCGCGTTTTATATTCTGATCGGCATTATCCAACTGGCGACTCCCGCATTGGCGTTGGGATGTGCGAACGTCTTGTTCACCGCGTATTCGAATAAGATGCCAAACTCCAACGGCAGCGATGGCAGCACAGTGATGTGGATCGCTTATGGAGTTCTTGCATTAACAATCGTTCTGCTGCTGTCCGGCAAGTCGATTGAACGAGTGCTCGAGAAGCTTTCGTGGGCCATGATCATTTTTATCTTTGTCTTCCTGACAACGGTCAATGTGCTGTTTGTTCCGCTGGAAATCTGGATTCGCACGGCCAAAGGTTTTATCACTCCCGGACAATTGCCACCGAATATGGACTGGGCGTTGTTGGGAGTTTTCGCGGCAACGGCCGGTTCGGGTGGACTTGGAAATCTGGCCATTTCAAATTGGTGTCGAGACAAGGGTTTTGGCATGGCCGCCTGGACCGGATCCATCGGCGGAGTTTTAGCTGACGGGCATACGGAAGTGTCGGCGATTGGAAGAGTGTTCAGGCCGACGGCCGACAACATTCGGCGATGGGGAACGTGGTGGAAATATACGTTGCTGGATCAGTCTGTCCTGTGGGCCATAGGCTGCGTCCTTGGGATGTTTCTCAATGTGAATCTGGCCCTGGCGATTGTTCCGGCCGACAACATTCCGGCTGACAATGCCGCTGGTGCGTTTCAGGCTCGGTTTATGGCCGAGCAGCTTTGGCATGGCTTTTGGGCGTTGACGCTGATCAATGGATTCTGGATTCTGTTTTCGACGCAGCTTGGCAACACAGATTGTTTGACTCGAGTCGTCTTCGACGCTCTGTGGGCGGGATGGCCGAAGCTGCGCCGCTTTTCTTCCAAGGTGATTTACGCGGCGTTGCTGGCTATTTTCGTCGCCTGGGGGGTGGTTGCGTTGGCGATTGGCGACAGCGTTGTCAGCCTGTTCAAGATCCTCGGCCTCGTGGCGACGCCAATTCTGGCGATCGGAGCCTTCCAGATTTTTCGAGTCAATATGCGGTTTCTTCCGGCGGAAATTCGCCCCCCGGTCTGGCGTCGAGCCTGCCTGCTGCTGTGCGGAGTGATTTACGCGATTCTGGCGGTTGTGTGCATTCCCATCCAGATCATGACCATGCTGGGCTACAAATGATCGCAAAACCAGAAGTGAGGATCCTTCCACCCCTGGCGTCTCAGAGGCGGAAAACGGAGCCCCCTGGGACCGCACGACTTGGATAATCCTGTTCCCGAAATGAATTCGGGCTAAAATCGAGCAGAGGGTGTCAGGTTCTTCCGTTTCGACGAACCTGTCATCCCGCATAATCACGTGCTGCCGACTATTCTTTGCACGGTATGATTCGAGGCCGGGTGTTCGCACGGTACATCATTGGTAACGCGGCCTGAATCGTGACCGGACGCAGAGTCATGTGCCGGATGTTGAACGGGGTTTAACCAGCGACGACATGTGGATAAGGAAACTATGAAGCCTTCATTTCGCTGTCCATCCTGTGACGCAAAATTCCGCGCCGACGAAAAATACGTCGGCCGACGCGTTCGCTGTCCCAACGCAGAGTGCGGTCAGACAGTTCTGTTGACTCTGGAACCCACGGACGCCGCACCGTCGTCAACTGCTCAGAAGGCCAGGCCGGTCGCTGAACAGAAACCCGTTCAGAAACCTGCAAGCCCCGCTCGAACGACGATTCGTTCGGAAGAAAAAGAAGTGAGCGATTCTGCGCCGCCCGTTCGTTCGGCTGCGTCGAAAGCAAACAGTTCAAGCAGATCCCGAACTGGTGATCGGAAGACGTCGAAGACTCATTATGAATCGCAGAGTCCATTGAAGCCGCTGTTCACGGGATTGATCGCCACGACACTCGTCGGCGGAGCGATTCTGGCCGGGTATTCGTTCTTGACGAAGCCGGCTGAGACTCCTGACATCGTCGCACAGACAGATGCAGCATCCGAGCAATCACAACCCGCTGCGGCCACTGCCACCGCGTCGACCAACGAGGCATCTTCCGCGTCAGCGAATATCAACGGCGCTCCGGGAACGTCGCTGGCCCTTGGTGCTGCTCAGACAACCTCTGTCGTAGCAGGAGCGACCTTGCGGCAGAATGCCGAACGGCAGCAGAAGCTGGAAGAGAAAGTCATCCCGTTTCTTGCGAAGCACTGCGCGGATTGCCACAACGCCACTGAACAGGAGGGCGGGATTGCTCTGCACGATCTGGAGTCGGTCGACCAGTTGCTGAAGGATCGAAAGAAGTGGGAACGTGTTTATCGCATGATCAACGCCGGCGCAATGCCTCCGGCCAGTTATGATCCGAAGCCCGAGGAGCCTGTTCGCAAGGAAGTTGTGGATGCTCTGTATGACGAGCTATACAACTTCGACTGCAGTCTTTTGCATCATGCAGGTCGATCGACTTTGCATCGCCTGAATCGAGCTGAATACAACAATACGATCCGCGATCTTTTTGGAGTCAAGCTAACTCCGGCCGACAAGTTTCCTCAGGATGACGTCGGTGAAGGTTTCGACAACATCGGCGATGTGCTGAGCCTGCCGCCGTTGTTGATGGAGAAGTATCTGGATGCGGCCGAAGAAGTCGCTGCGGCTGTCATTGATACCCGAGATTTCTCCAAAGGCAGTACTCAGAAGTTTGAGGCAACTCAGTTCAAGTCAACGCTCGATGGCAGTATCAATGAACAGGGCTTCTACGTTCTACACACGCGAGGAACGGTTTCAATCACCTATGACGCGGTTGCCGATGGAACTTACAAGGTGCGGATCGAGGCGGCTCAGACAGAAGCCGGTCCGGATCCATCAAAGATGGAATTGCTGATTGATGATAAGCCAGTGAAAGAGTTCGAAGTCAACGGCCACCGCAAGCCGGTCGTAGTCGAGCATGATGTCCAGATTGCCGGTGGTAAACGCACAATCGGCGTGGCATTTACCAATGACTTCTATGACGAAAAGGCTCCGGAGAATCGTCGAGATCGAAACCTTGGCATTAAGTTCGTCGAAATCATCGGCCCGGAAGGCGGGGGCGCTCCGCAGTGGCACGAGACGCATCGGCGCTTTGTCACGGCTGTGCCTTCGGAATCTGTTTCTGTGAAGTCGGCGGCCGCCACCGTGCTGCGACCGATGTTGTATCGAGCATTCCGTCGTCCAGTGTCGGATGCCGAAGTCGATCGCTTTGCGTCTCTGGTGGAACAGACAGTAACTCAGCACAAAGAAACCTATGAGTATGGTCTTTTCATCGCCGTGCAGGCGATGTTGGTGTCGCCCGAGTTTCTCTTTCGGAAAGAAGCCGACCCGGAAGCGAATCAAACGGAGCGAGTCCTGAATGAGTACGAAGTGGCGGCTCGGCTGAGTTATTTTCTGTGGAGCAGCATGCCGGATGAACAACTGTTTCAGCTCGCGGAAAACAAGCGACTGCTGGATCGATCGGTCCTGCGTGAGCAAATCGAACGCATGTTGCGTGATGAAAAGTCCGCCGCGTTGGGGCAGAATTTTGCATCGCAATGGCTGAACCTGCGAAACCTGGCGGATGTGCGTCCGAATCCCGAAGTGTTCCCGGAATTTGACGACGCATTGCGATCGGCAATGGGACAGGAAACGCTCATGCTGTTCAACACGATCGTTCGTGAGGATCGAAGTGTCGACGAGTTCCTTGCCGCCGATTACACATTCGTGAATGAACGCCTTGCCAAACACTACGGTATCAACGGCGTGACCGGCGATCAGTACGTGAAAGTTTCGCTGCAGGGTACGAATCGCTCGGGCGTGTTAACGCATGCCAGTATTCTGACGCTGACTTCCAATCCGGGGCGCACGAGTCCGGTGAAACGCGGCAAATGGATTCTGGAAAACATCCTTGGTGATGCACCGCCGCCGGCACCGCCGGGCGTTCCGCCTCTGGAAGAAAGCACGAAAGACGTGACAGGCCTAAGCCTGCGTGAACGTTTAGAGCTGCATCGCAAAGATCCTGGTTGTGCGTCCTGTCACAAGGCGATGGATCCGCTGGGGATGGGGCTGGAGAACTTTGACGCCGTTGGTCGCTGGCGAGAAAAAGATGGCGAGAAGCCTGTGGATGCTTCGGGTGATTTGCCGTCCGGAGACAAGTTTTCAGGACCGGCGGAACTGATGACAATCATTCGCAGCCGTCAGGAAAAATTCTCGCGAACGTTGATTGAGCGTTTGCTGGTCTATTCCCTGGGACGAGGCCTTGAGTACTATGACAAGTGTGCGGTTGACCAGACGATGGATCTGATGAAAGAACGAGGGAATCGGTTTTCTGCGCTTGTCGAAGGAATCGTGACATCCGATGCTTTCCTGAAGAAGAGTTTGAACCGAGAAACGAATATCGGAGTTGCTCAGTAATTCCGATCCGACCTGCGATACTTTCCCCGCGCTATCCCGCCTGTTGATACCTAATGATCGCCCTGATCTTTACAGGAGTTTCAAAATGAGCCAACGACATCTTCATCGCCGTACTGTTCTACGTGGCATCGGGACAGGTCTTGCTCTGCCATTGATGGACATTATGCAGCCTGCGAAGGCTGCCATTGCCGCTGGTGCTGTGGCGAATGCTCCGGTGCGCATGGCCTGTTTGTTCTTCGCGAACGGGGCCATCATGGACAAATGGCGTCCCACCGGCGAAGGCAAGAACTTCGAACTGTCTCAGACTCTGTCACCTTTGGCCGAGATCAAAGACGATATCCTGGTTCTGGAAGGACTCACTCAGCACCACGCCCGCGCGAATGGCGACGGGGCCGGTGACCATGCTCGCAACGCCAGCGCGTTTCTGACGGGGGCTCAGCCGAAGAAAACTTCCGGAGCTGACATCACCGTAGGACAGTCGATTGATCAGGCGATTGCGGAACGTGTTGGATCGCAGACCAACCTGTCGTCGATTGAACTGGGGATTGATCGCGGTCGCAATGCCGGGAATTGTGACTCCGGCTACAGCTGTGCTTACTCTTCCAACATTTCCTGGAAGACAGCGACAACTCCGTGTGCCAAAGAAGTGAATCCTCGCGCGGCATTCGAACGTTTGTTCGGCAGTCCGCAAACGGCAGCCGATCAGGAACGCCGCAATCGGAATCGCAAAAGCATTCTGGATTTTGTCAGTTCGGATGCAAAACGCATTGAAGCCAAACTGGGTGGTGCCGATCGTCGTAAACTGGACGAGTATCTGTCCAGCGTGCGTGATCTCGAACTGCGAGTCGCTCGTGCCGAAAAGAGTTCGAAGGAGATTCCGGAACTGGCGTTGCCGGACGGTGTCCCTACCGAACTGAAAGAACACATCAACCTGATGTTCGACATCCTGACTCTGGCGTTCCAGACGGATACGACTCGCGTCGCCACGATGATGCTGGCCGATGCGGGCAGCAACCGCACATATCCGGACGTCGATGTGAAGGATGGCCACCATGAACTGTCTCATCATGAAAAAGATGAGTCCAAGATGGAGCGAATTTCCCGCATCGACAAGTATCTGGTCGAGCGTTTCGCGTACTTCCTGAAGGCGTTGAAGAACACGAAGGAAGGCGAGTCGAACCTGCTGAACAACAGCATGATTATGTACGGAAGTGCGATCTCCGACGGAAATCGTCATAACCATGATGACCTGCCGATCATTTTGGCAGGCCGCGGTGGCAACACGATTGAATCAGGGCGTTACCTGAAGCTTGAAAACGAGACGCCTCTGAATAATCTTTACG
>CAIXQV010000265.1 GCA_903921605.1 uncultured Planctomycetaceae bacterium
CCGGATCTCAATCACGGCGTTTGACATGTCGTACCGTTTCAAAGACTGAATTGAATGACAAAGAATTTAGAAGAAGAACGGGGCAAATCCACAGCCACTGAACCGCCAGAAACTCCGGCTTACTGACCATACGTAGTTAGCGAGCCAGGCGTTTGCGCAATTCTTTTGAGGCGTTTTTGGGATGATTGGCGATTAGAGAATCTACGATCCGATCAGTTTGGACTCAACAATGTCGCGATGAAATGCTGTGCGAAACCGCATTCCGAGTCGGAACGACCGGCACAACATCCCAAATCTGCCCACGAGTCACAGCGAATCGACGGGATAACAACAGCGTGACAATGAAAAAAGCCCGCACTGACGCCTCCGCCATCCAAAAAAGGACGGCAGACAACGTAGTCCGGGCTTTGATACTTACAGGCCTGTCCAGCTAAACCGAGCGACCATCACGTTCTTACGAAGGTGTAAAGGAGCACTCAGCGGTGATTTTCTCTGGCAGGCTTCGTGATAATCCCTGTGATTTTGCGTAGGATCGGCTTCAACTACGCCGAATCCACAAAGCTACTGCAATTAAGCAGAAAAGCTGCTTCCGCAACCGCAGGACTTCACGGCATTTGGATTCTTGAAGGTGAACCCACGCTTCTCCAGACCGCTGTAAAAGTCGATCTCGGTCCCGTCCAGAAACAGGTCGCTCTTCTTGTCCACTACGATACCGACTCCGTGGAATTCGGAGACGACGTCACTGGATTCGTCGAAGGCATTGGTGAAGTCAAAAGAGTACTGAAAACCGCTGCATCCACCGCCTACGACGCCGACGCGGACGTACTTTAGTTCAGGGCGAGCCTGGTCGTTCATTACTCGCTTGATTTCGCTTGCTGCCGCTTCCGTCAGAGTCACTGACATTTGTTCAGATCTCCCAAAACAATTCATCTAAGCCGTTTGAAGCACATTGACCTACACTGTGACACATTCGCCGCATTGAGCAAACAGTCCTCAGCCCATTTGCTTAAATTTAGGCGCGTCGGAGGCTTTGTTACAGACGAAATCCCTTGAATTCGCCAAAATCTCGCACTCCTTCAGTCGGTACTGCCATCGAAAAGAAGTCCTTGGCCTCATTCGAATTAATGGATGCTAATGTCCTTAACTTCCATTCCTGACCACCACTCTCCCGTCGCCGTCTTTTGATGATCGCGCTATTCCCACACTTCTTCAGGCAGACACGTAATACCATGCCCACCCCAAACGCTCGCAAGCTGTGCTTTTGTGTCCTGTTGCTCTTGGCAATCTGCCTCGGTTGCAATCAGGGCCCAAGAAACGGCAAACCAATCGTCGGCTCTCCAGACGGCGATGTGGAACTGCTGTCTCTGACTTCGGAAGGGACCATTGAGCACTCCGAGGGGAAGTTTCTTGAGCTGGTCCAGAGAACCGACCAGAAACTAGTCCTCGTGGACTTCTGGGCGACCCGGTGCGGCCCGTGCCTCAAACTTGGCCCGACGCTTGAAAAGATCAAGTCGAAGTGGGGCGACAATATCGATGTCGTTAAAGTGGACGTCGACGTTTGCCCCGAGATTTCTCAGTACCTTGACGTTTCATCCATTCCGGACGTCCGCATCTATCGCGGTGGCACACAGGTTGGTGGCTTTGTGGGAACCATGCCCTTCGCCGAAATCGACTCCTTGCTGAAATCGCTGAAGTGACGTCCGTCGACACTCCTTCTACGACTGGATCCTCGCCGGGTTTTCGGCAAAGGCGATGGTGTTTTCCTACGATCGCTGTACTTCTGCCATTTCTGTTACTCGCCTTAACCGAACTTCTTTGCGTTTTCACAGGCTGGGGTTCAGCAGAGATTTCGGTCGATCCATTTGTTGAGTTCGCAGAGGTACGACCTCTGTTTGAACTGACTTCCGACGGAAGGTCATGGCACACCTCGCCCAGCCGCAGAAGGTATTTCAAAGAAGATTCATTCTCGGCGAAGAAGGCACCCGACGAATTTCGCATCTTCGTTTTAGGCGGCTCCACGGTTCAGGGGAATCCATTCTCCATCGAAACCAGTTTTCCCACATACCTGCAGGTCGCTCTTAAGAAAGCGGATTCCAGTCGGTCATGGAAAGTCATCAATTGCGGCGGTGTGTCCTACGCCAGCTATCGACTTGTTCCTATCATGCAGGAGTGTCTCGCTTACGAACCCGATCTGTTTATCTTCTGCGAGGGGCACAATGAATTTCTGGAAGATGTCTCCTACGCTTCCGTGCGTAAGGCACCTGCTGCAGTCTCGACGACATTCAGCCTGTTAAACCAGCTCAGAACATTTCGTCTTCTGCGAGCTGGCGTGCTGAATCTTGCCCCGGCAAAGACCTCGCCGGACAGTTCGGAATCTCCACCAGATACGCGCCCCGTTCTGACAACAGATGTCGATACGTTGCTTGATCATGACGGAGGTTTCGCTGCCTATCACCGTGATGATGCTCATGCCGCAACTGTAGTATCTCACTTCCGCACAAATCTGCAGCGCATGGCGGAGTTGTGTGATCAGCATTCGGTGCCCTTGCTGATGATTCTGCCGCCGTCCAATCTCAGCGATTGTCCTCCGTTCAAGCCGGAGTTCTCTCAATCACTCTCTGAATCTGACCGGGGCCACGTTGTCGAACTTCTGAAGCAGGCGCGGCAGATGGTCGTTGGCCGTCCAGCTGAGGCCATCGCTATCGCAGAACAGATGACTCAGATCGATCCGCAGTATGCTCTGGCCTGGTATGAACTCGGTCATCTGCAACTCGCCGCGCGAGATTTCTCGGCGGCCGAACGATCATTTCGCCGAGCCCGTGACGAAGATGTCTGTCCGCTGCGAATGACGACTCCGCTGGAAGCAACACTGCAGCAGGTTGTCGATGAATACCGTTTGCCGTTTCTGAATGCTCATGACC
>CAIXQV010000266.1 GCA_903921605.1 uncultured Planctomycetaceae bacterium
CCTGATCGCTCAGTTAGTGCGGTATTGGATGGTGGTCGAAGTCTGGACGGATGAAGACAGCGGTCATTGGGAAGAAGTCCGCAAAGTCGCAGCATCAAGTATCGGGTGTGCTTTAGCCGGTCTGGAATCTCTGCGCGAACTAATGAATCAAGCTGAAGTGGCTTCACAGTTGGCTGCAGTCTCGCATCCAATCTCTGTTCAGAATGTTGACAACCTGATTTCGAAGTGTCGCGACGCCATTCAGACAATTCTGCCCAGCGAATGCATTCAAAACGACCCCTCAAAAAATCGTCGATACGACGCCGCACTACTGTTCCTGATGTATCCGCTGAATGTGATTAATGATCGAACACTGGAGGATCAGATCCTGTCGGACGTGAAAACACATCTTCAGGGACCGTATGGGATTCGCAGATATCTCGGCGATTCCTACTGGTGCGCGGATTATCGAGATCTGCTCGGGGCCGAGCAGCGCACGGCGGATTTCAGTGATAACCTCGATGCTCGCGATTCGCTTTTGAAGCCGGGCATGGAAGCACAGTGGTGCATCTTTGATCCGATCGTGTCGTGCATCCATGGACAACGTTATCAGTCGGATAAAAAACCTGAATCTCTGGCGTTGCAACTGGAATCGCTTCGACGTTCACTCTCGCAACTGACTCCGGCGAATGCTCGATTCCCGCAGT
This sequence comes from uncultured Planctomycetaceae bacterium, assembly GCA_903921605.1. The sequence goes on from CAIXQV010000266.1 coordinate 687, forward strand.
ACCGCTGCCCGGAATCATACTTCTGCGAAAAAGGTGTCTGGATTCCAAACGACATTACGCCACTGTTGTGGACTCAGGCCAACCTTTGGCAGGCCCTGACGATGATGGAGCGAAGTTTGGCGCTGGTAGAAGGCGATCGGCATAAACGGATTTCAAAGGATGCCTGACGGTTAATCCTGGCTGAAGTCGATCGGAGACAGGCGAAGAACGGCGGCGATCGATTCTGGTGGCTCAACAGATGTTTTTGAGCGAAGTACTCGACGCGGCAAAATGGGAGACTCGCATCCTCAGTTAACCCGCGTGGCGTGCCGGGATCTTACTCATTCACCTCGAGCGACAGCCCCAGTGATAACTGCTGGTCAACTCGCTCCAGATTCATCCAGGCGCCTTTGAAACACCGCACGATTTCAAACAGTAGTCCGATGGCCGCTTCCGCTTCCTCACGTGAATGACCTTCTTCCAGCATGTTTTGTGAGATCAGTTGTTCGCGATTGTCCGCAAGCGATTCACTGATTGCAGGAACAAGCAATTTCAGGCTTGTGTTCACACCAGCCTGGCGAGTCTCGGTACTCGGTGCCTCAGCCAACTGCTGGGCCAACTCTGCTGTGCTGGAAAGTATAAATCGATCGCCGACAAAGCCCACTGATGGGGAGAAGTTGAAGATAATCGGAGCCGACGTCGAATCCTTGTCCTTCTTCTCCGGCAGATAGCGAGACGTAATCATGTCGACGTCTCCGTTCTTCTGCATATCCATTTCCAGTTGAGGATTTCCCTGTTGAGCTCCCACGATGTTAAAGAAGCCGATCGCACTTTGAAACGTACGCCGCAACTCTGACCGCATGGTTTCCGGATCTCGAAGCTTCATCACCAGAGCAAAGGCCGGCAACTTGATCGCAGGGACCGGTGTCTTATTCTCAAACGACTGACGCACAACCATCAGCCCGATCTGTGGTTCCAGAGATCCCAGAATCTCTTCACCAAAATCTCGCCCGGCAAAGACTGTCGACAAATTGCTGTCCGCTTCCGCCAACTGATCGTTCGTTTGCTCATCGAATAGATCACCTGCTCGCAACCACATCTGTGAGATATCTCGATACGTCGAGAGTGTCACCAGAGTGCCCGGCACTTCAGGCAACGACGGAGCGGAACCATCGCTATCCGGCCCAAAGTAATACGCTCGTTCTTCAGGAATCCAATCGCTCTGACACGGCGTTGAAAACTGCAGCTTGACTCCACCAGAAGCGACCTCCAGATCCGCAGTCAGATACGGTGAATGCCTGAGAGTACTCTGAATGCCTCCGATCAAAAGCTCCGCCAATGGATTCTCGGCCTTGCCTTCAAACAACTTTTTCGCGCCGCCAGCCTCACGAACAGCATTCAAGTTGGCGAATCCCCAGGCATCAGCTTCCTTTGAACGCATCTTCTGAGCGGCCAGGAAATCCGTGTTGCCGGCCAGCGTTGCCGCGTCATCCTGAGAAGCATTGCCTTCGCCGGAATCCAGCAGTCGGTCGACAACACTCTTCCCAAGCTCTGATTTATTCGTGACAATCAGCCAGTCGCGCACGACGGCTGCTCCACCTTTTTCAAGGCGATAAATGAGCAACTCACGGTATTCCACCGGCTCGCCTTTTTCGCCGCCGCTCAATCGAGTCATCTCAAGAATCTTCGCTCGAAAATTCTCCATCGTGGCTTCGTCCTTGCCACGCACCAGCAACACCGCTCCCTGAGTCGCAGCATCGTACCCCGCATAAATCCCTCGCGATGTCAGAGCGTCAATCGCAGGACGCCAGTCGGCACCGATCTGAAGCTCAAAAAACTTTCTTCCGGTCAGAAATCCGCGAAAGCCCTCAGACATCTGAGCCTTCTTGTAAACATCCATCGCCTGCACTCGCTGACTCAATGGATGATCCAGCACTGTGTTCAGAATCGTGACAGGCTGAGCAATCTCCAGATAGGCCACTGTCGTATTTGGCAGGAGCTGACTTGCCTGCGGTTCTTCGGCCAGCAGAATCAAAGACGGACAAAGTGCTGCGACAACACCGCAGGCTATAAAAAGCTGAACAAGAGCAGACCGCGTCATAGCATTTCTCAGCAACAAAGTACTGCAGAGCGATTGCAGTGGTAATGAAAGCAGGCAATCCATTGTGGAGCGAACCCACCGAAAGTGCAAAGGTGCTCAGGAAAGATTGCGGCTCGCTTGCTGTCTACGAAACCAACAAGTTTAAGAGGCTGTTGAGAAAATCACGAGATTAACGTCACCCGCCCGCTTTGACTCACAAAGAATCGCACATGAGACTCCGCAACTCGGCGCTCGCTTTGAGGATGACCGTGGGCTAAATTGGAGATGTTCCGAACGGGCTCTACGAAGACGCATAGCATCGTACGTCTGATCCTCACCAGATCTTCAATTCTCGCCTTCGAGGCATCCCATGTCACGAATCGTGTTCCTATTGGCTCTTTGCGTGGTTGCATCAGACGCTGTTGCTGATGACAGTGTGACCTTCAACCTCGACATTCGGCCGATCCTATCCGACAAATGTTTCTTTTGTCACGGTCCCGATAACGCCAAACGTGAAGCAGACCTGCGACTGGATGTCAGAGAGGTTGCCGTCAGCAAGGGCGCAATCAACCTCGACAACGTTTCCGAAAGCGAGATCCTCAAAAGAATTTCGACTGACGACCCCGACCTGCAAATGCCACCACCATCCGCCAAACTCGGAAAGCTCACCGAGCAGGAGGCGGCGACTCTGAAGAAATGGATCGAACAAGGCGCGGAATACGAAGGACACTGGTCGTTTATCCCTCTGGATCAGCAGGCCGTGAAGCTCAAGACGTCACCGCAGGAAACCGCTCGGAAGATTGATGAGCTTGTTCGCAACGGCTTGGCCGCTCGAGGACTGAAGCTGCAGCCTTCTGCAGATCGGTCGACTTTGATTCGACGCCTCCGCTTTGATTTGACCGGGCTGCCGCCACGAGTCGAAGACGTTGAGGCTTTTGTCGCTGATCAATCTGCAGATGCCACTGAAAAACTCATCGACCGCCTGCTCTCGACGCCTCAATATGGCGAACGCATGACCGTCGATTGGCTCGACACCGCTCGGTACGCAGACAGCTATGGTTTTCAGGTGGATCGAGAACGTGAGATGTGGCCATGGCGGGACTGGGTTGCCAAATCGTTTAATGACAATATGCCGTTCGATCAGTTTATCACCTGGCAGATTGCGGGTGACCTGTTGCCAAATGCCAGTGATGACCAGATCCTTGCCACGGCATTTAGCCGGCTGCATCAGCAGGAGTCTGAGGGTGGCAGCGTCGAGGAAGAATACCGAGTCGAATACGTGTGTGACCGAGTCCAGACGTTTGCCACGACATTCCTGGGGCTGACTTTCGAATGTGCTCGTTGTCACGATCACAAGTATGATCCGATCACTCAGAAGGAGTATTATCAGCTCTTTTCAATTTTTCAGAACGTCGACGAAGCGGGACTTTACTCCTACTTTACTAACTCCCCGCCAACGCCTGCGTTAACGATGACTGATGCCGCCGGCAAGCAGCGTTTGAATGAGCTGCAGACTGCGGTTGCTGAGATCGAAACGAAGTCTGCGGAGTTTCGCGAATCTCGACGAGCCGCATTTGAGGCGTGGCTTATGAAGCCGGAGCGTTCGACAACGGAAATGATCCTCCCGGAACTCGCTCGTTATGAATTCGAAACTCAGGATGGTGACAAGCTCGCCAGTGCGATCGCAGGCGGAAGTCCCGCAAACATTCGCGGCGAGAATAAGTTAACGCCGGGACATCAGGGAAACGCGATTGAATTCACGGGTGATGATCCGGTTGATCTGCCCCTTGGCAACTTCCGACGCGAAGAGCCGTTTTCTGTTTCGCTGTGGTTGAAGACTCCGGATGTTAAAGAACGAGCCGTCGTGTTTCATCGATCAAGAGC
>CAIXQV010000267.1 GCA_903921605.1 uncultured Planctomycetaceae bacterium
ACAAGTGGTATGAGTGATCGTCCAATGACGGTTCCGGACGTCTGCCAGGATTTGCGATTTGCAGAGTTGTTGATCCAGTTACCAAAGACATGGAAGATTTCTCAGGAAGCATTCTCTGACGAAGCCAACTACTGGCCCGTAAGACTTCTGAAAGTACTGGCCAGACTTCCCCATGAGTACGACACCTGGCTGGGTTCGGGACACACCGTGCCAAATGGCGACCCGGCCGAACCCTATGCAGACAACACTGCTTTCTCCTGCGCGCTAATTCTGCCGCCGCTCAACTTTGGTGACGACTTTCAAAAGCTCGTAATCGACGACAAACTCAGTATTCACTTCTACTCCGTTGTACCGCTGTACCCGGAAGAAACGAACTACAAACTGGACTTCGGACTCGACAAACTTCTGGCTCAGTTTTCACGGCATGGCATTGAAGATGTCACTGATCTCAAAAGAGTCAACACATGTCGCCGAAAGAAATGGTTTGGCTTGTTCTGAGTTTGCTGCTGCGTGAGCTGAAGCTGTTTCTTCAGCTCACGCATGAAACTCGGCTAAATGCTTGCCAACTTCGTCTGGCGAATGATCCGGTCGGGCAGTCTGCGCAAAATTTCTCCGGCGAGCAGAGTCAACAAGGGATCTCAGCTTCATTCTTCGCTCAACCAACATAATCGAAGATGTCGCCTCCAGTCAAAGGGCCGAATACACAAGGAGAGAATCAGAAGAGTCCGTGCGGAAGGAGTCTGGCAATGGATTGCCAAAAGCCGAAGTCGTTTCTGTTTCGTGGCCTCGCTGCGGGATTTCTTCTACTGCTTTGCGGTAGTTCAGGGCCGCTACTGGCGCAAGAGTCCGACGTCTCTCTGGAAACCCTGCTGGAAAGAATCGAACGACTCGAAGCAGACGACAAACGTCTGCAGCAAAAAGTTGGCCACATCGAAACGGAAGAGGCTGAAATTGCCGATCCAAGCGATGCTGAGTCTGACGTGAAGCAAACATCGTTCTCGGGATCCTCAAGCAAACACCCGAAAGGCTGGATGTACGAATCAACCACGCCGGAAACTCTGTTTGCTGGTGGTACTGCCACGCCTCTTCTGAATGAGACTTATGTCCGTCACATCGTGGCCGAAGAGATCATTCAGCGCGATCAACAGATAACGACGTCCATGCCTGGTGGTGACCAGAGCGCCGATGCCCTTCAGGATCAGCGAATTGCCAGCCTCGATAATGCGTTCAAATCGTTTCAGGAGAAGGCTAACAAAAAGACCTATCCATCCGTCACAGTTAATGGTGTGTTTCAAAGCGATGCCGGCTGGATTCATCAGGACAGCAACAGCGAAGCACAGTACGGTCAGATTCAGGATGGAGCCGATTTTCGACGAGCACGCTTGTCGGCCAAAGGCAGCGTAACCGAACTCACCAACTACTTCTTCCAGATGGATTTTGGATTCTTCGGGCGGCCGACATTCACAGACGTGTGGGTGGAACAAACCAAAGTGCCGTTCTTCGGCAACGTGCGAATCGGTCAATGGAAACAACCGTTTGGACTCGAGACTGTCAGCAGCTTTCGCTACACGACTTTCATGGAACGTTCGGTCCTGTTTCAGCCATTCACTCCGTTTCGCCACATCGGCATCGGCTTCTATGATCACTCCGATGACCTGAGTAACACGTGGGCCGCATCAGTATTTCGATCAGGCCAGGACCAGTTTGGAGGAACTCTGTCCTCCGACGGCGGCTATGGCACGGCGGAACGACTGACATGGGTCCCATCATGGGATTGTGATGGAAAGAACTATGTGCACCTTGGTGTCGGGCATTTCTTCAATGCTCCTCCCGAAGACACGATTAACTTCAGAACAATTCCCGAGTTCTTCGTCGGAGCCAACGGACCTGGAGCTGTCGGGAGCAGCGGCCAGGCAGTCCCTGGCGGCTCGAACGGAACACCGTTCTTTGTCGCGACCGGTCCTCTGGCTAACGTGCCTTACTACAACGTTCTGGGAAGTGAACTGTTGTGGGTTGAGGGACCATTCAGCCTTCAATCCGAGGCCATGGTTAACCTTGTGAACCAGAACGGTGTCAATTCAGCTCTGCCGGGGGCTTATGCTCAGGCCGGATATTTTCTGACCGGCGAACATCGGCCATATGATCGCAAGACCGGTACCATTGACCGAGTCATTCCAAAATCAAACCTGACGTTCGCAGGGACGAACTGCAACCCGGGTCTCGGTGCATGGGAAGTGGCTGGCCGCTGGTCCTGGCTGGATCTCAACGACAACGTAATTCAGGGCGGCACCATCGTGGACTACACGGCTGGAGTGAATTGGTATTGGAATCCGTATACCAAAATGGTCTTCAACTACGTTCACTCGATTTCTGACAGCCCTGTCCTGCCCCAAAGCCAGACAGACATGTTTGGCGTCCGCGCCCAACTGGACTTTTAAAGGTTGAACTTGAGTGGTGTTTTAACAGACGATGCGTTGTCAAACCGTAAGTTGTAGGTTGGACATTCTTGTCCGACAGGGTTTCGACGGGCAAGAATGCCCATCCTACAGGAAAATCAAGTCGTGACTTCGCACTGCGCGTTGTTGGCAAACCGGAATTATCTGTCGGCTTCACCCGTGCTTTTGTACTCGCGACGGAGCTTATCTGCTTCAGATTGTCTGCCGGACAATTCCAATGCCGTGATGGCTTCCTGAAGACTGGCATTGGTCGTCGGTGGATCAAGAGGCTCCAGCAGCGGCATCCACAACAGACTGGTGGCTGCGTTGTCATAATCATGAGTCGCCAGCAAGGCTCGCCCGATGATGAACTCCGGGCCGGATCGAGTCCGACGGTCCAACTGACGCACGTTCTGGCTCCAGCTTGAAACTTCTGCTTCTCGCAGTTGATCCGGATGCAGCAAACGCAGACGCCAGAGCTGAGCCCTTACGAGCTCCCGAAGAACACCCGTCGCGGACTGCTCCAGATCTTTCAGGACTGCGACCGCAATCGCTTCCTGACTCGATTCATGCAACAACGCGGAAGCAGCCGTAAGCCGCCGAACCTCAGACGGAGATTTCAGATCGGCTGCAGCCAATTGGATTCGATGCTTGACCGGCAATCGCTCATCCCAGACAAGTGGCAACTCGACCACATGTCGCGTATCAGGATCATCCTGAACAATTTTCTCAACAGTCGCCAGACATCCCTCGAACTCCCCCAGGGCGCGATAGGCTTGGGCCAGGTGGGCATTGATTTCTCGACGAGCCCAGTTTCGATTCTCTGTCGTCACCGCAGATTGAAGCGATGTCAGTGCTGTCTTCCAATCACGCTCTCGAAGCTTCTTCAGGCCTTCATTGAAATCTTCCGACTTTCGGAACTGAACCGAAACAACTTCCTGCAGACGAATCACATTCACCGTGCTGCCCGAACGACGAACGACAATGTTCTGCCCAGCGATGTCTTCAATGACACAGGATATTGTCTTTGTGCGATTGCCTCCCTCTGAGCGGACAACGACGCGATCATCGGTTACCAAAGGCAGCCGAGACGTTTCATCCGCGCAGAGAGAATCATCATGGGACATCACAAGGAGAGCGCAAATCGATAGATGATGCAACCAACGATATATGATCACTGATGCACATCCGGCTCCCGCTTTTGGCTCACCTCTGGACATTTCCTGCGCTCCACCTAGCGACTACCCTGCCAACAAGGACGTTCGCCGAAACTACAGTCCATCACGAATCAGATCACGAAACTCAAAACGCTGATACTCGCGAGTCTGATACTCTTCCAGATACCGGAGATACTCGGGCGACGACGGCTGGCTTTCATCTGGCGCCAGTGGATAGCGTGTCATCGCTTTAAACGGATAAGGCTCCGATGATTGTCCATAAACCGTACTCAGGTCGGCGTCCTTATCCCAGCCCACGTTGTAGAGTACAAAATCTCTTTTCCATCCGGCTGGTATCTCTTTCTCGGGCACAACAAATTCCACGCTTAACTCATCACCAGGCCCCATGACAACCATTTGATCGTCCTGACGACTCAGCAACGGCAACACTTCACCATACCGTGTGAATCGGCCAAGCATTTCATTCCATCGAGGCACCGTCGTGACGGAATCATAATCGTATCCCTCTGGCGCATGCCCTTCTCGGAAGAGAGCGTTGTCTGCATACGTGCGGCGAGAGAAACCTCGATAGTGCAAATCGGCCGCAGCCAAAGAGCAGTCATGAGACTGCGTTTCGGCATCCTCTTCATCCACGGTAAAGAAAACCTGATCCCAATAAAGTTCCATGCTCGACCGAATACGCAATCGATAATCGGTCGTCCGAAATGCGTCCGTCAGATCAACAACCATGGCTTTCGTCTTACCGCTCGGGAAGCCGATAAAAGGCCGAACCGTTTTCCACTCGCCATTGGAATCAATGACTTCCAGCGACGGCGGTGCCGGAGGATCCAGTTCGGGGTTCTGAACGATCGCCTGATTGATCGACGTGTTCGTTGGAAACACCCAACCGATCATGACCAGTCGAATATTCTTCGGCCGAGCTTCTTCTGATGCAGCCAGCGGCCCCAGATCAAATTCCATTGTCCACTCATCAGTCAGTCCCTGCAGAATTCGACCTTTGAATGGCTGGACATAATCCTGATCAAGAGACTTCAAACCAGGCAGGAGATCTCGACCAGTTCCATCAACAGCCGAAACAGGCAGCCGTGCATTCTGCACCGTATGGATTCGGTGAGCCGCCATCTCCGGAGAGCCAACCTTTTCGTTGGTAAAGATTGAAACGTCCGCCGGATGATCGACAGCCATCAACTTTACCTCATCGAAGTAAGCGGCCTCCCAAAGTTCTTCCGTCAACTGCAACACATAACGTCCATCTCGTGGCTTAAGCTGTTCGCCGGGAATCATCAGGTACTCCCACTCGCGAGTCGGTGCCATGTCGCCCGTCGCCTGCACAAGCCCGATCGGAGCAGCCCACAAACAATCACTGAAGAACTCAAACCGTTCGCCATTCCACGTGTAAATGTAGGGGCAGGATCCGTTCAGAATTTGCGGTGACAGAATTCCCAGACGAGCACGCAGCAGCGACGTATTCGTAATGTTCTGAGGAACACCGTCCGTCAAAATGACACGAATCGTATCGATCTCTTTGGCCTTCCCCAATCCGAGATGAAGCTTTGGAGTCGTGATCACGTGAGCCTGATACGCCGTCCCCGCTCGCAGTTCAATGACAGAGCCACGGGCATGCATGTTGACTCGATTTGAGGGAAACTGCGGTTCGTCACCAACAGCACGAACAACGACTTCGGCCCATTCATTTTCATTGCCGCCGTTGTTAGTCAACTGCTGCAGTTTTCCGTCATCGGAAACGAGGATCAGATCCAGATCTCCATCATCGTCCATGTCAGACGACGCCACACGGATGGCTTTTGTACCGGTCGGCAATAACTTCGTCAGATCTTCCGCCTGGCCATCATTGGTGCCGCGCAGCAGGGTCAATCCGGCAGGACCAGACGATACGAGATCAGAACGGCCATCGTTATCAAGATCCGCGCGATGCAGAGATACGCCGGAAACGGTTGTGAGTGACTCGGCCTTCGAATCTGCCAGCAATTCATTGTTCTTCGGGGCGATTAGGCTCGTGCCGGAAGAACCAGCGATCAACAGATCCCAGCGGCTGTCGCCATTGAAGTCATCAATAAGAACGTCTTCAGCACCGGCGGGACACGGAAGACCATCGAGCCATCGGAAGCGAGAATGAAGCAGGTTCTGAAGCCATCCCGCTTTACCATCAGCACTCACGCCGATGACATCCATGGCCATGTCACGGTTCCAGTCGCCGATCGAAACGGCGGCAATCGGATATGTCGGCAGAGTGACCCCATCAGTGATCGCCTCAAACGTCTTGCCGTCGATATTCTTCCAAAGTGTCATCCCGGCCGATGTCGCAAAGATCAAATCAAGATCTCCGTCAGATTCCAGATCCGCCGCGTCGGCATCATTAACGGCCGTGACTGCTGCCGCCTGCGGAAGTACGGTCAGACTCCGAACTCCCGCCTCTGAAGACTCGTTCTTCAGGATTGCCACACCAGCTTCACCCCAAGCCACAACATCCAAGTCCGTATCGAACCAGCGATTCTTTCCACTGCCGTCTTTGACGATCTTCAGATCACCATCTCTGTCACGCAGCTTCATGGGATTCTTGATGTCCGACAAAGCGCGATCAAAATCGCGGTCGATGTCGGCAAGGAGAAAGTTGCTGAAGGTCCCGGCCTCTTGCGGAGATTCCATCAACAACGTCCAGGCCGTGGCAATATCAAGGCCACGCGAATAGATTCGAATTCGACCATCCTGAACAAGGATCAGGTCATCGGCTCCATCCAGATTCATGTCCTGCAACTGAACCTGCGTCACTCCCATGACCTCCGGAAGTCCGCTTCCAGGCGTGAACTCTTTCAGCACAGTAGGATCAGCCGGAGGAAAAACAGCCACCCGAACATCATCTTTCAACGGCAATCGGCCGGGCAGATCGACAATCAGATACTCCAGCAAATTAAGATCGATACGACGCTGGTCGATCTGAGTCGCCAGTTCCGGCAGCATCAAGTTCTTGGCCATCATGGCCGGCCCCAGCAGCAAGGTTGGATTATCTTTGCCTGGGCCCGCGAGCGCTTTTCGAATTGTCTCAACGAGGTCGACTCGCCGCTGCAGCTTGATGGCTGAGTTCAGAGGCTGCAATAACGTGGCAACCTTATCCAGAGTGCTTGAAATCGTAGCAGCTAACTGCTTTGTCTCCACGTTCTTTGAGTTAAGCCCGAGAGCTTGCTTCTCCATCAACTTCCCAACAACAGCCAGGTTCTCCGGAGCCAGCTCACTGGTTTTCTGCAAGGCCTTGATAAGTTCCGGCGAGTCCGAATAATCGCGATGACCTTCCATCGCGAGCGCGAGGGCATACCACATTTGCGGACGGTCTCCCGAAAGAGTAATCGCGCGACGCAAATGCTCAAGAGCCACGGAGATTTGAGGATTCGTGGAACTGTCTTCATACGCCGCCTGTTTGCCGGATATCAATGCCGCGACCGCTTTCTGCTCGTCGGTCTTCGCCAGAGCATCCAGCAACTTAATGGCCTCATTCGCTTTCTGGACTGCTGTTGCATAGGCCTTCGGGTCTTTCGATTGTGAGTACGGAGAGCTTCGATCGATCAACGACAGAGTCCGAGAAACCGCCAGATTGTTGGCCGCATCAACGTTCTCAGACAACAGTGTTTGCAGCTCACTGAGTGATGCTTCGGCATCAGCCCACTCATGATTTTCAAGATGCCCCACGCCACGATTATGCAACTGCACGATTTTCTGAACTTGCTCAACCGTCATCTCGGAAGCAGAGGAACTCTCCGTGACTCCTCTGCCATCGGGACTGGTCTCTGGCGGCTTTCCTCCAGGCTTTGTTTCCGTTGAGCAGCCACCGAACGACACTGTCAGTGCTATCCACAAAGAACTTGCAAGACGAATTCGATGAATTGACATGTGAGAAACTCAAACGTTGGGTAGGATCAAACGTTGTCAGGGAAATGTGAGGTACCGTGCGTCCGGAATGCGATTCGCGGATCTACTTGTCGCTCATGAAAGAAAATATTTTACCATCGCGAGACCAGTCGAGCCCGCTATTGCTGCGATCTTCCGGCTGAAACGCATAGCGAACTGGCTGCTGGTTTTTCTCCGCAGTCACTTCATAAATCTGGCCTAACTGCCCCGCAATCTGACGCGGGAAAAGGAATTTCAGGCCATCAGGCTGCCACGCGAAGTCCGGTGCCACATCGGCACCATTGCAGCAAACAGTTAGATCGGGGCCGTTCGCCGCGGTCGAAATCGTGGCGATATCTATTTCCCCATTTGTGCGATGTCCGCGAAAGACAATCTTCGAGGAGTCAGGAGACCATTCGATGTTGTGTTCGATATACCGATAGGGATTGTTGCCAGCAGCAAAGACCGCGCGCTGTTCGCCCGTCGCGACATTCCGAATGATGAGGTCGTTCTGCTTGACGTAGGCCACGTGCAACCCATCGGAGGAAAACTGGATGGCCCAGCCTGCAGGATCAATCAGTTCTTCTTCATCCGAACCTTCCTCGAAACTGCGAATGAAGACGCCTTCGCCGTATCGGCAATACGCGATGTGTTTTCCGTCCGCAGACCAATTGGGCATACAGCCGATCCCTAGATCTCGGATCTCATCTGTTTCAAGACTGGCCACCAAAGCATGCGCATCGCGATAAGACTGATTTCGCTCCCAGCCATCGACAGCGACCCATTTGTTATCGGGTGAAATTTCCGGGGAACAAACGAATCCGTAGCCCGGGAAAGTAATGGCCTTTCGGCGTCCGTCAACATACTGAATTCGAATCTCGGCCGGCGGGCGATAATTCGTCACAAAGGAAAACTCATTGAGAGACAACGCTTTGTCGTGATCAACGTCCAGACGCTGGAAATACTCTGCCGAAAGAGCGGCCAGCGGAATTCCCGGCAGCAACCGAAACTGCAGCAACAGACCATCATCATTGGTATCCACTGCACTCATCCATGATGCCAGAAGATTGCAATGAGGCATCAACTGATACTCGGAAAGCGAAATCGCGCCGTCGTGATTGTCATCGAATCCGGTGAACGCAAACGAGGCCATCTTCTTCCAGTCTGAAGGCAGCGCATCAATCTCCGCGCGGGACAATACACCATTCAGATCTGTATCAAGGTTCAGGAACGTCTGAACAGGATCCGTACGGTGGTCTCCCTGAGCGAATTCGGCAAAGTCGAATTGACCGTCGAGGTTCTTATCGATTGAACCGAACCAGCCTTCTTTATTCTCCGCACCACCGAGTGCTTCAAAATAATCCGCCTTGCTGACCATTCCATTTCCGTCGACTTTGAGACCACGAAATGTGACCCAGTCGACAACTCGCCCGGCGTTGTTTCGAAGCAGATCACCTGCTGGCGTGCGAATGCCATAAGCCATTTCCAATGTTCGAGCGACTTCGTCCGGGGAGATTTTTGCGTCTCGATCCTGATCCCACATACCGAAGTCCGCATTCTGAAGCCCCGGGATATCTGCAGCAATTCGCCCTGCCGTGAACTCGTCTCGATCCAACGTCGTATCTGAGTTCTTGTCCCACTGGCCCCACCGCTCGAGCATCCCGGTCAGTCTCGACTCGGCAATGCGAATGACAGGATCATTGATGACACCTCGATGGTTTTCGCTTTGGCCCATCGGAATTGTCAGAAACTCATCCAGGGACAACTGCTGGTCTGCGTCGAAATCAAACACCATGAAATCTCGCTTCCGCCTCACAAGGTCGGGCTGTGAATCGGCTACGTATTCGGCTTCACTGAGCCCTCCGCTGGCGTCAACGTCACGATCAACAAAAGCCGTCCTGAGTGGATTGTCATCGTTTGCGACGGGTGGTTTCAATCGGATGCTGGCAGGCTGAGCATACCCCTGCTGAGCATCAACATCGAGGACTGCCGCAGCCATCAGCAGACGACAGACGTGACGGATGCCCGCTTGAAGCAATCCCATATCATCTCTCCTTGAATTCAGGTGGTCTGAGTTTTACACGATTCAGGCTATCAAAGACGCGGCATTGAATCCAGGTGATCGTTTGCAATGACCGGGATCTCCACTTTGATCAGACTGCTGGCCAGAACGCCGCCTTTACACAGGAATAAATGCAGAGATTCCGTGATCGCTATCCGCCATGTACGGGTGACAACCGTCCAGACGATGAGTATTGTGGGGAATTGTCTGTCTTTCTTGTTCAATTCGTTTATTCCGGGAGATTTTCATGGCTGACGTAAAACCAAAGTCGGCGAAGAGCCCCAAAGTTTCGCCCGCTCGCACCGTTGCTTCGCTGATTCTCTTACTGGTTGTGGGCGTCGTGTGCGCCATTGAACTCCGCGCGGGATTTGGGCAAATGATGTCCGGAAAATCACTGGCCGCAAAATCAAACGATGGAGAGTTCACCGATCTTTCGCTTGAAGATGCTCGCGGAATGATCTCACTGGCACCTAAAGAAACCATTGAAAATCATGGTCCTGATACTTACTACCACTATGAGTGGTACAGCTTTCTCAGACCTCTGATGGGACAGACCAATCCGAAGCTCACCATTGTCGCCACCAACGAAGAAAAGCCCATGGCAATGGCGTTCTTCGCTTCCGACGAAACAGACAGCATCGCCAAATCTGATCCATCGATTGACGGGACTGCCGACTCAGGAGTTGAAGCTTCTGGCATGATGGGAGGTCCAGGGATGGGAATGGGAATGGGAATGGGAATGAGCGGCGGACCAGATACCGGAGGTGGAAAGAGTGAAAGACCTCCAATGGAAGACGAGCCTGTGTCGTCCGATTCCCCTTCGCCCGCTGAAACCCCTGCCCCTGCTGAAAACAACGTACCGGCTGACGCCCCTGCGAGTGAAACTCCGGCAGGCGACGCTCCAGCACCGTCAAGCGCTGCGGCTGAGGAGCCAGCTCCAGCAAAGTAATGGAATTCTGAATTTTGCACGTTACTCACAGGTCCGTCCTGTGAGCAACGATTCCCAACTCAGCGACGGTCCGGCTCGGGCCACGCGGCCACAAGACTCCCGGGACGCCTCGATCGGAAATAGATCGTGTGCGACGCAATCGCCAGGGACTGGACTGTGTTCCGAGGCCAGCAATCTTCATGGCATACAAATCAAGCCGCCTTCCCGTTCTCACTGCCATCCTGTTAGTAGCAGTGGTCTTACCTCTGTTTCTGAATTCACAAAGTGATAAGTCCGGGACGCTTGTCGTTTACTGCGCTCATGATTCAATCTTTGCGGATTCCATCATTCGCAACTTCGAACAACGGACCGGGATTCGCGTCCAGGTTCGTTATGACGAAGAGGCCAATAAGTCTCTGGGGCTCACAAATCTGTTGATCGCTGAGAAAGATCGGCCTCGATGTGATGTCTTCTGGAACAATCAGACACTGGGTACCATTCGACTGAAGAATGAGAGTGTTCTTGAACCTTGTGATGCGTCTCTCTTTGCAAGGATTCCACAACAGTTCAGGGATCCGGACAATCAGTGGGCAGGCTTTGCCGCGCGGCTGCGCGTCTACATCGTCAACACGAGCCTGATGTCGGCCAGAGAGGATGCTGTCGAAAGCGCGATGAAAGCAGATTCACTCTCACAGGTTGCGATTGCGGTTCCGCTCTTCGGAACTACGCTCTCACATTACGCCGTTCTCTGTGATGAGTGGGGATTCGAGGAACTCAAATCGTGGCACCGCTCTCTGCGTGATCGAGGCATCCGCGAGGCTCGCGGAAACGGGGCCGTCAAAGATCTCGTCGCGGAAGGAGCCTGTCTGTTTGGATTCACTGATTCTGATGATGTGTTCATCGCCATGGATCAGGGCAAGCCGGTCAAAATGCTCCCTGTGCGACTAAAATCGGGGAAAACGATCTGCCTGCCAAACAGCGTTGCTAAAATTCGAGGCTGCCCAAATCCGGAATTGGCAGACAAATTTATTCGCTATCTGATCTCCGAAGAAGTCGAGATCATGCTGGCCAATTCGGCCTCAAGGCAAATCCCCTTGGGGCCTGTCAACGAAACTCTATTGCCTGCTGATCTTCAGCCTTTACTGAAGTGGGCGGCCGATGGAGTTTCTCTTGACGGTGCAGCACAACATGATCAGGAAGTACTGAACTGGTTGTCTCAGGAGTATTCCGGAAAGTGAATTCCAGGGCATGACACTTACCGAATCGTTGCTTTGGTCTCTCATTCGCTGCGTGTTTGTGGCCAGCATATCCCTCGTGCCCGTTGCGGCCCTGACCAAACAAATAGAGTACTCCACAACCACTCGCTCACGCCGGCTCTGGATGTTCTTCGCTGTTCTTCCGTTCTTCGTGCCAGAACTGCTGATTGGATTTAACTACCGTCTGACAGCCACGCAACTGAGTCAGGGGACACCACGCCTGCTCGCCGCTTTCTCCACAGAGTTCCTGTATCTGCTGCTGCTCGTGGCGCGATCGACGGCCTTTGGAGTTGCCGTCAGACAGATGGTGACTCGATCGTCGGTCAGCCAGGAGTCTCTGCACGCATGGGACTCTTTGAGACCGTCGAACTCCTCCCGACAATCCTGTTCGCCCACGATGATGCAATGGAGGCAGGGATGGCTGATGCTGCGGCTGACCGGCCGCTGGAGATCCAGTTTGATCGCATGGAGCATCATGGCATTGACCTCGTTTCAGGAATTTGAAACAGCTGCGCTGATGCAGATCGATCGATACCCTGTCACATGGTCCGTTTGGTTGTTTGATGCCCACGCCGATCGCCAGCCACTGAGTGACTCGGTCAGAATGATTCTTGGTCCACTTTTCATCGAACTGATCCTGCTGTCGCCAGCTTTATGGATGCTGCTGCGACATGCACCAAAAGCGGCGGTCTCGTCTTTTACATCGCATCCGAATTCTTCCAGAAACCAGCCGAATCGGCTGCTGAGTTTGTTCTGTCTATTGCCTGGGATTGGGTTGTTTCTCCTCTGGCCACTTTCCATAAATCTATTCAGCGCTTTGAGCGGATTGCGGGCCTTGCTGAGCAACCCGGATATGTTTCAAATGGCGGCAGAGCAAATTCTGACCTCGGCGGGTTTTGCTGTCGCTGCAGCCGCACTGGCGATTAACCTGGCCGGAATGATGCAGGCGACATCAAAACTTCATGGTCCAAATCAATCTCCTCAACCTTTGCATCAAAAACTGTTCTTGCTGTTGCTTCTACCCGGATTGATCGGATCGCTGGTGCTGAGCCTGCTTCTGTTGGCCGCTTTTCAGCACAGTCTACTGCGGCCTTTTTACGATACCTGGCTGCCCATGTTACTGGGGCAGTCAATGGCGATTCTCCCCAGATCCTTTGCACTTGTCGCGATGATGAATCAGATGACGGAACGATCGTCATTGCATTCCGCTTCGCTGTTGATGAGTTCTCCGCACCCGGAAATTCGCCGGCGAGCGTCCAGGATCTTCTGGAGAATGACGACCTTCCCATGGCTGCTGTGCGGGCTGGTGATTGCGCAGTGGTGTTTCTGGGATGTCACAACGGCATCAATTCTCAGACCCGTGCAGCTCGAACCTGTCGTAACACGTCTATACAACGAAATGCATTATGGCCGCACGGAGTCGCTCATGAGCCTCGCAGGACTCGCGATGTTGATTCCTGTTGTCTTATGGACATTGCTCGCCGCTTGCACCTGGCTGAAAGCGGTCCTTTGGCCCACAATTTCAGATCGACCACGTTGAGCGCTGAAGAATCCGCGTTTTCGTTGCTTAATGGTGCATTTACGCCAGAAGTTTCAGCCTCCACCTGGGCTTGAAAACTTGCTTTTACGAACGACGACGACACTATTTTTGACGACCTGACTGTTCACCGGGCTGCGGCAGTCAATAATGTCTCACTCCGTTAACCCTGCAGAACCGATTCTTCGTCAGGAACAGGTCCTCGATGTCTCAGCCGGCCAACTCCGCAACACATAATCGCCCCGCAACACTGGCAGAACTTCAGGCCAGTGGCTGGCGTTCCAGATCCGTAAAAGCGGAAGTCCGCGACAACTTCCTTAAGCTGCTGGCAACAGGCACAGATCTATTCCCTGGAATTCTGGGCTACGAGAACACAGTCATCCCCGAAATCAGCCTTGCGCTGCTGGCGGGACACGACATTCTATTTCTTGGCGAAAAGGGTCAGGGCAAGAGCCGCATGATGCGTGCCCTGCCTCGTTTTCTTGATGACGCGATCCCGTATCTTGATCTGCCTGGCTGCCCGGTTCACGAGGATCCTTATAAGCCCATCACTTCACAAGGCAAACGTTGCATCGCCGAAAACTCTCCGGACCAGATCCCGATCGCGTGGTGGTCTCGTGACGAGCGATACGCCGAACGACTCGCACCGGGAACAAAGTTCGCCGACATCGTCGGAGAAATCGACCCCGCTCGACTGGCGGGAGGAACCAGTATGTCGGCAGAAGAGGCTCTGCATTTCGGGCTGATTCCCAGGATGCATCGAGGGCTCTTCGCTATGAACGAGCTACCCGAACTGGATGAACTTGTGCAGGTCGGCTTGTTCAATATCCTTGAAGAACGGGATGTGCAGATTCGCGGTTACCCCATTCAGTTTGATCTGGATGTCATGATTCTGTTCTCTGCAAATCCGGCGACTTATAACCGCAGCGGAAAAGTGATTCCACAGTTGAAGGACCGCATCGGCAGCCTGATTCAGACTCATTATCCTCATGATCGTGACGCCGGGATCCAGATCATGGAGCAGGAATGTGACGTTCCACTCGATGGCGACTACCCTGTCGTTGTGCCCTACTTCATGAAACAGATTATCGAAGAGATCAGCCGGAGCGCGAGAAAGAGCCGTTACATCGATCAGACGTCCGGCGTCAGCGCGCGGTTCAGTATTGCAAACTATCAGACGATGATCGCCAGTGCTCGTCGCAGAGGAGCTGTGCTGGGTGAGAAGCCAGCGGTACCACGAATCAGTGATCTCGGGCATCTGTACTCGTCATCGCTTGGAAAGCTTGAGATCGATCTGATGAGCAGTCATCAGATGAGTGAGCGTCAGGTTCTGGATGCTGTCATCGCTGAAGCAGTGAAGAATGTGTTTGCGGAGTACGTTGAGCAGCATGGGCTCGAAGCGATCTCTCAGATCTTCGCCAAAGGCGTCAAGATTGAGGTCGGTGATATGCTTCCCAGTGATCACTATGAAACGCTGCTTAAGCGAGTCCCGCCGATCTGGGATAAAGCCTTTGAACTGAACGCTTCAGAAAACTCTGCGGTCAGGGCATCGTGTGTTGAGTTTGTTCTGGCCGGGCTTTACGCGACAGACCGTATCAGCCGGGCTCAGCGTCATGGAATTGTGACGTACGAGATCGGATGAGTGTGTGTTGAAAAGGGTGTCTGGAATTCTCCCGGCGACTCCTGGTCGCCGTACTTCAGCGCCGCATCCAAAGTGCCAGACACCCTTTCCGACGCGCTGCTAACACTGCTGCCCTGCTAATTCTGCCGATTCCTCTCCGAGCCAGGCGGCATCTGCTGCTAGTGCTCGGAATGCCGAACGCGCCGGGATCATGCAAGGCGCGTAGATCCGCGAATGGCATTTCGGAACCCTCGTGTGAAAGGCAAACTACGGGGGGAATCCATACTCCCAGGAAATCACACGACCTCGCCATGCTGAGGCATCTCTCTTGTTTGCCGCTCCCTATGCGAATTTTGCTGTACGAAGATCTGCAGACTGAGAACCTGAGCCCGGTGGCTCTGGTTCGACCAGTGTTTGAACTGGTCTGCGGGCGAGATTGTCTTCGCCGCCGGTTACAGCGTTGGTTTCCGACAGCGGAGTTTGGCGTCTGGATCCGATCGTGGCTCGAAGAGTCCTATGCAGAAGAGCACCCGGAAATCAAAGTGAATGATCGAGACTGGCTTCGAAAAGGGCCGGTCCTGCTGATCAACGGCCGCTGGCTTCCGGAACGTCGGCTGAATGCACTCGACTTTTTGAATCATCGAGCTGGCTACATCGACGGACATCCCGCGTGGATTCTTGGTGACGGTGAAGAGCTTGCAGAGATCTTCGAGAACGATCCCGAAGTCTCGCTGGAACGCTATGCCGGAACTCAGCGGATCGTCCCCACGAACGGGCAGTTTGTTCGCTATCCGTGGGATCTGATCAACGAAAACGCCAGACAACTGGTCAGAGACTTCTGCGACGAAGGAATTTCTCATCGCCCTGATTTCGACCATGTACAGATTCTGGGGGATGCTGCTGACATCTACATCTCTTCGCAGGCATCAATCGATCCGTATGTCGTTATAGATGCTCGACGTGGTCCGGTGTCGATTGATCGTGAGGTCCAAATCCAGTCGTTTACTCGAATAGAGGGTCCGTGCCATGTGGGTCGCGGTTCCCAGATCTTTCGGGCGCTGATTCGAGGCGGCACGACAATCGGGGAACAGTGCCGGGTTGGAGGAGAAGTCGAAGAATCGATCCTGCATAGCTATGTGAACAAGTATCACGAAGGATTCCTCGGCCATAGTTATGTTTGCCCCTGGGTGAACATCGGAGCAATGTCGTCCACATCAGACCTTAAGAATGACTATAGCAGCGTCAAGGTTCCTCTGCTGGGGCAGCTCGTGGACTCAGGCTTCACCAAAGTCGGTTCATTCATCGGAGATCACTCCAAGATTTCGCTCGACAGCATGTTCAATACGGGAAGTTCAGTCGGCGTGATGACGATGGTCCTGCCCGGCGGACGTTTGCTGCCAAGACACATCCCATCCTTCTGCAGCGTGATGTGGGGTGAACTGACGATGGACTGGTCACTTGAATCGGCCATCGAGACAGCCCAGGTCGTCATGCGTCGTCGCGGACGGGAATTGTCGCCAGTTGCTGAACGCTTATTGCGAGTCGTATTTGAGCGGACCGACGGAGAGCGTCAGCAAGCGATTCAGCGTGCTTCGCAAAGGCGATCTGCCGCTTCCTCGGGCCTGTGACAGCCCAAATTTGCCAAAAATGTGATGCCCTTTCCACCGCGCGATCTGGGAATTGTCCGTCAAATTTCCGCCGCTGCCGGAAATAGCCAGGTTGTTTTCCTGCGACTTTGCGACGGGGCTGGTTGGCTGCTATCGTGCTGCCTGAGGAACTCTGAACGATTTCTGTCCTCACGACTCCCACGGCCCAATTTATCCAGTCAAACCAGTTAAAATCGCCATGACACAGATCAACAAGCACAGCAGCCGAATTACTCAACCCGCCTCTCAGGGTGCCTCCCAGGCCATGCTTTATGCCACCGGCATGGATCAGGCTGATATGAATAAGGCTCAGGTCGGTATCAGCAGCATGTGGTACGAGGGCAACCCCTGCAACATGCACCTGATGGATCTGGCTTCAAAGGTCCATGAAGGTGTTCAGGCGGCCGGTATGGTCGGGATGCGATTCAATACGATCGGCGTCAGCGATGGGATCTCCATGGGCACCGACGGGATGTCCTATTCTCTCCAGTCCCGGGACCTGATTGCAGACTCTATCGAAACCGTCATGTGCGCTCAGTGGTATGACGCGAACATCTCATTGCCTGGCTGTGACAAGAACATGCCTGGCTGCATTATCGCGATGGGTCGTCTGAATCGCCCCGCGCTGATGGTTTATGGCGGAACCATCAAACCAGGCTGTGGTCTGAAAGGCGAAAAGCTGGATATCGTTTCTGCATTCCAGTCTTACGGAGAATACCTCGGAAAGAAAATCACTGAAGAAGAACGCGCAGCGATTGTCCGTCGAAGTTGTCCAGGAGCTGGAGCGTGCGGCGGAATGTATACAGCCAACACGATGGCTTCCGCCATTGAAGCGATGGGCATGTCCCTTCCTTACAGCTCATCAATTCCTGCCGAAGACCCGGCCAAGCTGGAAGAATGCTTCCGCGCCGGTGCTGCGATCCGGAATCTTTTGGAAAAGGACATCAAGCCCAGCGACATCATGACTCGCGCGGCGTTTGAAAATGCAATGGTTCTGATTATGGCAACGGGTGGATCCACCAACGCCGTTCTGCATCTCATCGCAATGGCTCGCGCAGTGAATGTTCCGTTGACAATCGATGACTTCCAGAGCGTCAGCGATCGCATTCCTTACATCTCGGACCTGAAGCCAAGCGGCAAGTTCGTGATGGAAGACCTGCATACGATCGGTGGAACTCCGGCGGTACTGAAGTATCTGCTGGAAAAAGGACTGATTGATGGAAGCTGCATGACTGTCACTGGAAAAACTCTGGCAGAGAATCTGAAGGATCTGCCCGGGCTGAAGGAAGGCCAGACGATTGTTCAGCCGATCGAGAAGCCGATCAAGGAGAGTGGTCACATCCGAATCATGCGCGGCAACGTTTGCCCGGATGGCGCTGTCGCGAAGATCACTGGTAAAGAAGGCCTGGTCTTCAAAGGCACAGCTCGATGCTTTGACTCTGAAGAGCTGATGCTGAAGGGTCTCGAAGATGGAAAGATCCTGAAAGGCGATGTTGTTGTTATCCGTTATGAAGGTCCGAAGGGCGGACCTGGTATGCCGGAAATGCTGACTCCGACATCGGCGATCATGGGGGCTGGCCTCGGGACTGATGTTGCACTGCTGACCGACGGACGTTTCAGCGGCGGCTCACACGGTTTCATCGTGGGGCACATTACACCGGAAGCTCAGGTTGGCGGAACGATTGCTCTGCTGAAGGACGGCGATCAGATCACCGTTGATGCAGAGAAGAATGAGATCAATGTGGATCTTTCTGCTGCCGAACTGGCCAGCCGCAAGGCGGCCTTCGTCCCGCTGCCGTTGAAGGCAACTCGCGGAACACTGGCCAAGTACATTCGTTGCGTTAAGTCTGCTTCTGAAGGCTGTGTGACGGATGAGGAACTCTGATCAGGAGCCGAGTCCGCCAGATTCTTCCTCCATTGCAAAACCGCAACAGGAAGATCTGAGGAATCATCCGGTCTATCTGTACAACCAAATTGCATTGAAATTTGGCGCGCTTTCCGCTGTGTTGGCGGGGCTGGCGGTATTGATTCTCTACCCAGCCCCGCACAACGTCACGATTGGAGTGACTGTCTCGCTGATTTCCGTGTTGTTCTACGTAGCGCGAAATCTTTTAATCCCCAGAGCACGAACGCTGGGACAACTGGATCTGATCGTTTCCGGATACCTGCTGCCGGTTTTCTTTATTCAGTGGTGCTGCATTCTGCTCACTCCGAATAAGGAAACGTCCACCGGTTCAGCCTGCATGATTGTGATTTCAGGGCTACTGTTCAGCGCAACGTCGTCGCTTCTGGTGGTATCGGTCATCGGTGCGGGCGCGTGGCTCATCGTCAAGCAGCTGAGCGACGGTCTTGTCACCCCAAACGAAATCGTGCAGCTGCTGATTGTCGCCCCGTCCATTGCCATGGTTGTGCGGTTTTCTGTTGAACGAACGCTCGGGACTCTGCAGGAGACTCGCGATCGCGAAAAACAGAAAGCGATCCAGCTGGAGGAGATGCTGCACCAGCTACAAACGGAAACAGAGCTGCGTCGCGATTCCGAAGCTCGCCTGCTGCAGGCTCAAAAGAAGGCCAGCCTGGGAGTTATGGCTGCTGGTGTTGCCCACGATTTCAACAATACTCTCCGTGCAATCAGCGGAGTGTCTGAATTGATCTCGATCAAGTCACGAGAGAAGGAAACGAAGACACACGCGGAAGAAATCTGCCGAGCAGTTCAGCAGGCGTCAGACATCTGTCGACAGATGCTGGCCTACACCGGACGATCCACTGCAGAAAAATCGGTCATTGATATCTGTGGACTGATTCGCGAAATGACACCCCTGATCAAAGCAACACTGCCTGATCGGGTTACTATTACTTTCGAAGCCAGTCTGGAACCTGCTCTCGTCTACGGCAACACCACGCAGCTTCAACAAGTATTGATGAATCTGGTGACAAATGCTGCAGACGCTATCGGCGGAAAAGGCGATATTCAGGTGCGTGTCGACAACCAACTTGTCAGCGGACGCATCAGCAGTTCGGAATACTTCTGGATCTCATCTCCGACCCCCGGAGAATATATCGCGCTGAGTGTGACCGACACCGGGCACGGCATGGGGCCAGACGTCGTCGCTCAGATTTTTGATCCTTACTTTACGACAAAGAAATCCGGACACGGCCTTGGATTGTCGAGTGTTCAGGGCATCGCTTCGTCCCACAATGCTGCTCTGGGTGTCTGGAGCAAACCCGGAGCGGGAACTCGGTTCGCGATCCTGTTTCCCAGGAAGATGTCGGTAGAATCAGGTATGGATCGAACCAATTTACCGGGACTAAACACGCAGAAAACTGCCCCATCGAACACGATTCTTGTCGTTGATGACGACGATCTTGTTCGAACGCCACTCGTAAAAATGCTGGAATTGCTCGGCTGGACTGTCGTCGAAGCGTCCAGTGGAGAAGCGGCCGTCGCCCTGACCCAACTACGATCAGATTTTGCCACCATCCTGGTGGACTATACGATGGCTGGGATGAATGGACGTGAAACATTGACAGCCATCCGCGCGACCGGTTGCAAGAGTCCGGCGATTCTTTGCAGCGGCTACATTTCCAGCACAGAAGACGGTGTCTACGAAGACTCCTTTGACGGCTTTCTGCAAAAGCCTTTCCGCCGTCAGGAACTGGAAAAAGTGCTTGCACAGGTTACGCACCTGCAAGGTCCACAAACGAACTGAGGCCCACAGAACGAAAGCGGAAACGTTTTCTGTTGCTGGGAATTTTTTTCCCGCTGTGCGTTCTGATCGGAACAACTCAGTCCCCCTTTCAGAGCAGTCGGCTCATTCCGGGCCCGTAAAAATCGGGTTTTGCAGGCAATGAGTAGAAATGCCCACGACCTGAAACCACTTCTCGGTACGCAAACTGCGGACAGTGTCTCAATGCACTTCGTTTGCAGCAGGACCTCTGGACCAATCTTGTTCAGGAGCAGATGCAAACAGGCGAATGTTGGCTGGGCACTTCCAAACCAGGAACGCCGACCAGTGTGGATTGTGCCCTCTGCAAAACGGATCTGACCGAAGCCATCGATCGACTGAACATGTTTTCGGGAAGCGTGAATACCATGGTTATGCTCGTTCCATTTACGACCGTGCTGCCACCCCAGAACGACTACTCAGACTACGCGCCAAAGAATCCGGAAGCGTGCCACGAATGCCGAGCAGAAGAAAAGGAAAGAGTAGCGGCAGAGAAACCGGACGACAAAACTCGGAAACCTGATGAAGAGCCGGACCAGGAAGATTTCTCGAAGGTTCTGGGGATGCTTCTGAATACTGCAGTATCCACAGACAAATTGCAGCCGACCAAAGTAGACGTTTCGCCGAGCGCCGGGACTATCGAAGCGACGACTTCGGACCTCCAGAAGGCCACCACTTCTGATGCTCCGCACAGTTTTCTCACTGCCGCACCAAATCCAGCAGCCTCAACTCAGAGTGTCCCGGAGACTTCGTTCCCCAAGCAGGTCGTATCTTCTGCCGAGCCCAAATCAACAGCATCAAACGCGGCTCCGACGCCAACTTTCTCTTCAGACCCAAAGAAGCTCGACACTGCCGACATACAAATCCCTG
Organism: uncultured Planctomycetaceae bacterium; assembly: GCA_903921605.1. The sequence continues at coordinate 21,156 of CAIXQV010000267.1, forward strand.
CCCCTGCAGCCCCTGTGGCAAAGGCAGATGTTAAGCCTAAACAGACTTCTGGTGGACTGACTATCCCCGGCAAAAACTTATCCATTGAGAACCCCAGTACCTCTTACTCAATCGCGAATGCAGCAGACCCGCAAACAGAAGTGGAAGTGTTGCCAAATGCAGAGCTGGGATTTCAGCAATTGGGCCTCGAGACCACTTTCCGGTCCGCCACGCGACTCTATGAATCCACTAAAGATACGGACGCGGTCACTCAGGAAATCATGAACACTTTGAGCCGTGCGGTCGCAGCCACGGCCCCCACAAGAAATCGGGCGGGAACTAGTGGCCCGCAGGCAAATATTTCTGGCGATGGCTTTTCTGAAATCACTAACCTCGCTCCACTCGATACCGAGAGCTTAGGCCCGCTGAATTCTCTCGGAACTTCGATGAATGCATCAGATGCACTTTTACAGGAAACAAGCGGACTGCAGAAAACCACGCTTGAGAATGCTCGCGGTGAGACTCTCGACCAATTCCGGGTGCAACAGCCCGGTTCTGACGCCGATCGCAAATCGAATCAATCAGGCCCTGGTAACGATGATCAACTGCTGAGCAATGTCGGGCACACTTCTTCCTCCGGATCAGACGGAGCACGACTCTCTTCCTCTGGAGCAGTCGCTCTGACTCTGCCGGATCTGACAACTTCAGTGACATCTGAAATGCGGCAACCGCTCAGCTCTCAGGTATCGCGGGCTGTAATTGAACATCTGGAGAGACATACAACCGCAGAATCAGAAACGCTGATTGTTCAGTTGGATCCGCAGGACCTCGGCGAGATGGTGATTGAGTTGTCCAAATCGAAAGAGGGCCTCGCAGTCAGGGTTACAGCACGCGAGGCTGTCACGATGGACATGCTTCTGGCCCGAGGCAGCGAAATCGAAAATCAATTACGAGGAGAAAAGATGGATCTCCGCTCATTGGAGTTTTTGTCTCCTGACATGATGAATGGCGGAGCGTTTCAGCGACAATCTTCTCAGGACTCAACTTCGAGGTTCGATCAGCCCGTCGGAACTCAGCGTCGCAATTCGCGTAATGGGGCAGCAAGTCAAATCTCCACAGCGGCCACCACACGCACCGGAGATTCGCAACACGCGTTGAATTTCAGAGCCTGAAACATTAGTCGGGTCAACACCGCTCTCACGTTAATACACCACAGGAAGGCTCATCAGCCATGACCACAGCAGTTAGCGCAGCATCCACTTCCGGTATTGCCAGCAAAGACCAGTTCCTGACTCTGTTTGCAAAGCAGCTCCAGTACCAGGATCCCACCGCGCCAACCGACACCGATGCCTTCCTTGCCCAGTTGGCACAGTTCACCACAGTGGAAGGGATTCAGAATATGAATAGTGGTATCACTGGCCTGGGGACAAAGCTCGACACTCTGATCGAAAAAACGTCTGCTGAAAACGACCTTAGAACCCTCGAATCCATCAATGCCGGGGCAGGGCTTCTGGGCTTGAGTGTCCGCTACGGTGACAAAGCTGCGGAAAAGGGGATCGTCTCTGAGATCAAGCCTGATGACGGTCAGATTCTGGTACGAATTGGCAACAACTTCTACCCGATCAGCAACGTTACGGGTGTTGCCTACAACGAGCAAAATCTTTCCCCGTAACAGCCCTTGATTCATGACTGCTGTTTGACTCGCTGGCTCAGCCTGTCTCCTTAACTCACAGTCTTCCGAAAATTTTGTCGCCTATACGGACCTGATTGACTATGGCTAACTCTCTGCTTACCGGGATTTCCGGACTCCGCGGTCATCAAAAGATGCTTGAGGTCGTGGGAAATAATCTCGCCAACCTCAATACGACCGCCTACAAGACGTCCCGTACCCTGTTCTCTGACCTTATGTACGAAGTTCAACGAGGTACCTCGTCGTCGTCGTCAGGACTTCTGGGCAGCGTGAATTCGGTACAGATCGGAACAGGTAGCCGCCTGTCTCAGGTCGACCTGAACTTTGCTCAGGGCAATCTGGAATCAACCGGAAACGACATGGACCTGGCAATGGATGGAGGCGGCTTTTTCGTCGCTTCTTCCGGCGAGCGTACCTACTTCACGCGTGCGGGAGCTTTCTCGTTGGATGAGAGTGGTTATTTGTCAGACCCCTCCACGGGATATCTTGTGCGACGCTTTGGACCAACCGGCGAACCCAATGGAGACCTGCCGGCATTTCAAACTCCGGGTGATGATCGCGTCTATGTTCCCAAGGGAGTCAGTATCCCGGGCCAGGTCTCCACTCAGATGGAGATCAAAGGAAACCTGTCTTCAACATCGACCGGTCCCGTTGCACAGGAAGTGATGACTTCCACACCGCTGTTGGCCGCAGGGTTACCTGCCTCAATGACGACCCTTTTGTCCGACCTCGATTCAAATACCGTGAATTACGTGGCCGGAGACAAAATCCTGATCAGTGGACGGCGGTCGGATGGTTCGAATCCCACTGTGACTCAATTGATCCTGACGCCCACATCTACGGTAGCCGACCTTGTCGCAGCTTTCAATTCTTCTTTTGCGGGTTCGACCATAGCCCTGGACGGATTAGGCAACATTGTTGGCACTGCTAACGCTACCGGACCTTCCTTTCTGTCTATGTCATTCAGCGATGGCCCTACAAATACAGGACGATCAGACTTTGAAGACCATGAGATAATCCTGACTCGAACAGGTAAGAATGCGGACAGCGTTTTTCAGTCAGTTGAGGTTTTCGATGAAAGCGGGGCGGGACACACCATCGGCCTGACGATGACCAAACAGGCCGATCAATCGTGGACTTTGGTCGCCTCTGTTTCGCCGACAGAAGGAACAATTCTGGACTCGCTCGTGGAAGGGATCTCATTTCAGCCAGATGGTTCGTTCGCTCAAGTCACGGGCTCCGGTGTGGGCGACAGTAACATCACAGTCCAGTTTCGAGGTCAACCCGCCTCACAGACTCTCAATCTTCGCTTCGGTACACCCGCACAATTCGACGGCCTGACGGCGTTGGGACAAGCATCACGACTTCAGTTGACGCCAGACGGATTTCCCCCCGGTGAACTGGCTGAAGTGCAGATCGACACCGACGGCAAGGTCTTCGGGCTGGCTTCAAACGGCCTGAAGATCCCGCTTGCGCAGCTGGCAATTGCTTCCTTCCGAAATCCAGACGGTCTCGTCGCGATTGGCAACAACTACTACACGTCTTCACTCGCGAGTGGCAATCCCGACATCGGCACTGCTCTGTCCGGCAGTCGCGGTGCCCTCCGCGCCGGACAACTTGAAGGATCCAACGTCGACCTTGCTCTTGAATTCACTCGACTGATCATTGCCCAACGAGGATTCTCGGCCAACGCCAGAACGATTACCGTAACAGACGAAATCCTTCAGGAACTGACCAGCATCATCAGGTAATGCCAATCACGCTGGCATTATCTCCTATTGATAACGCTGATTCAAAGTTCTCTACAGGGCTACTTTTTCACTTCAACAACGGTGAGCTTGAGTGGTCGTTCCATCACCAAATTCTGGCCGTTGAAATTCATCTGCAGCCGAACGTTCACCAGATGCTCTCCCACGGTGGCATTCGGCTGAGCGGTGATTTCATACTTCACTTCGGGTTGATTCTCCGGAATATTGGCGGCAGGAATACTGATGCCGCCAACTCCGCCCGGTAATTGCGACTGAACAGTGATGGCCCCGGTGAACTCATACTGCCGGGAAACTTTGATGACCACTTCACCTTTTTCACCCTGCTTGATCGCAAGACCTTCCGGCATCGCCTCGACCTTTGCTGGAAACTCAACGACTTTGATCATGATCGTGTTCGAAGGAACAAGTACGTTGAAAGCCCTGACGTTTGCTTCATTTTGTTTCTGATTTGCAAACTGGTCAGCTCGCTGTTTCTCTTGCTGAGCTCTCTGCTGAAACTGCTGAGCCGTTTGAAGATCGGTCTGTGATTTCGTGCGAGCCTCCTCGGCGGCTTTCTGTTTCGCGATCGCCTCAACTTGTTTGGCTGCCGCTTCGGTCGCAGAGACGGTTGCCTCGTCGGCCGACTTCTTTGCCGCGTCAAATGCCGTCTGAGCGACCACAAGTTGTTGCTTCAGCGTTTCGTTCGCCGCATCCGCTGCCAGCTGCTCCGTCTTTTGCTTAAGCACCGCTTCGGCCTGCGTCAACGCCGCTGCTGTCGTTGTCGCTTTTTGATCGGCCTGCTGTTTTGCCGTGTTGGCCTGAGTCAGAGCCGTATTGGCCTGGTTGAACTCCGTCACTTTTTGTTGGCTGTCCTGCTGAGCTTTCTGGGCCTGCTGTTGAGCATCCATCAGAATCTTTGCGATCCGCTCCTGTCGCAGTTTGGATTTCTCGGCCAGCTCAGGATTGCGTTTGTACTGCAACCCCTGATTGAAACCCGCCAGATAAAAAGAATAGGTTCCCGGAACCGTATTGGCCTGAAACCGGAGTTCAAACTCGCCCTTTTCATTGGCGCCGATATTCACCTGCTGGGCGTTTGTGTTCGGTGG
>CAIXQV010000268.1 GCA_903921605.1 uncultured Planctomycetaceae bacterium
CTGTCGCAGACAGCATCATACGCAAGAAAGCGGCGTCGACGTATGTTGTTGTGATTCAACAACTTGCACGTTAACTAAGTGCCATTCGTCACATCGACCCAACATTGCAGACACGTATTGCCTGCTTTCCCTGTGTTTTATGCGGTTTCCGCGTTTGAAAATAGTTCAGGGAAAGTATCAAAAATGATGGATGCGGGTGTAGCTACACCCGCTCTCAGCGGTCACTTGGTTGATTGGCTTGTGAACAATTTGGTATCGCATGAGATGCCCTGTCACTGACTCCAATTCGTCGTACAACGATTCTCGCTGACTCCTTTTGTCGAGCTTCGTTGCGGACCCTCTTTCGGTTCGTTGATGTTTCTCTGTGGACAACTGACAGCTCAGTTCCGGAGAGGCGTGTCTAGCTTGTAGTATCGATCAGCGTCGCGGCCCAGTATCGAGTGAATTGCTCTGTACAATTGGATCTCCGGAATGGAACATTAGCTCGTGCTGACGCCCCAAGTCGTTCGACTGCATTTGTTTGCAGCATGCTCCCCCAGCGATGCAAACTTTACGACTATCGGAGTTCCCGCCATGACAAGTACTGACACTGAAGAATTGCGGATCTGCACTGATTGTTGCGAGATCAAACCGCTGCCTGAATTTCGACGGCGTTATCGCGACCAAGAGGTTCGGGTACACCAATGCAAATCATGCCATGCGGTGGCTGAGCGAGAAAGAAATCGTCGTCGCCGTGAAATCGCCGCAGGGCGTCGTATGCAGTCATTGGCGACTGCGGCCCGCCGAGCCAGGAATCCAAGGCAACTGGACTTACTGATGAAACTAGGAGTCCACGCGGCAGGTGGGCTAGAGAAGATGCTCCGTGACTGGCGTGCTGCAATTGAGGAATCGATCAATCGTGGTCGAGCGACTCCTCGACTGCTTGGCTTCTACGAAACGATGACAGCCTTGGTAATCCGGCATAGCCATCGGACATCGACGGATGCAGAACTAGTGGGTAGCCAAGGGAATATTGCTAAATCGGTTACTCAAAAAACCGACCAGTGCTGACTTGAATTTGCTTAGGTATAGTGAGACTTTGGTATTGCTTGTTTTACAGGGTAATGCGGGAAAGACCCTTGGTAACCCGCCCCTCCCGTCCGTCTGCCCTACGGTTCAGCCCAGTGCATCCGAGGCGGACCGAATAGGTAATTCCTGTGTCCGTAAATTTCCTGTGACGCAGTTCTGCCCACTACCGCACTGAACGCCAGTCAACTGCTGAAAGTGACAAAAGCACTTTCAGCACCAGTTTCAGCAGATGACATATGTTCAGAGTCCCGTACTGCATATGCGTGCAGAGTGTTTACCGTGTAAATTCTCTTACCAGCCCGCAAGCCGGAGATCGGTAAAATGTCTAACCGTCAGAATTCTGTACCCGGTCAGTCCAGTCCAACTGAAGAACCCTGTTCGGCCGAGCCCGACCAGATCTGCAGTCTCTGTGCTGAGTGTCTACCCGCTGATCAGTTTCGCTTTCGGAGTCGGGCGACCGGGGTACGAATGCATCAGTGCCGATCGTGTCACGCGGCGACGGCCCGAGCCCGCCATCGGGCGAAGCGTGCCCAAGAGGAAGGGTGGCTCATCCAGAAGACTGCCAGCCAGATCGCTCGGTCGACCAACATCAACCGGTCTCTTGCTCTCCTGGAACAACTGGTGGCCGCTGTCGGGGGTCCACGGAAGCTGCTTGAACTCTGGCGAGCCGAGTGTTTGAAGCTGACGAATCAGCGAAGATCGTCAACCAGGCTGGCAAGGATGTATGAGATGCTGGTGGTGCCGGCCGGGCAGTTGAGGCCATGACCCAAAAGGCCGTCGAACGGCACAGTGGAGCCATCACCATCTAGAATCGAACGAACAAAGTTTCGAACCTAGAATCTCGACTCAATTCGCCAGAAATGCGGAGAGAAAAACCAGAAAAATGACCACAAGAAAAATCACAACGCCAATGTTATCAGAAAAGACGTCTGCGACTTCTTTGGGTGACCGTAGGGACGCTTGGCCCCTCAGAGTCGCCCCCCTTGGCACCGCAAACCCACTTGGAAATACTGTACTTTCCGTGTACTGACATTCGGTCAGGTTTGTGTCGAGGAGGTTCGCCGTGCTCAGATCAATACCGGCGACGTCGCAGGATCGCATATCAGCCTGCTGCAGGTTGGTGGACTCAAACTTCGACCCAGTGAGAGACAAACCTTCACAATCGCAACGCAATAGTGCTGCCTCGGAGAAATCGCAGTCGGTGACGGCGGCACTTCGGAAAAACTGCTTGGTCCAGAGCTTCGTCTCCTTCTGGGTTCCCCAACTTGATGAGCTCTGTTTAGATTCAGTCACCGATTCATGAGGTTTTGAAAACGCTGTGCCAGTGAGATCAGACTGACAGAAGTTCGCGTTGTATAGGATCGCTCCGCCTTCCTCGTCTGCAAGCCTCGATACCTTGGTCTTAAGGTGATCAGATTCTGTAAAGCGATCACTAGGGTCGACGTAGGCAGATTCCCACCGTTTACTAATCCCAAAGAACTTTGCATCTCGGATGCTGCAGTTCGAGAGATCGCATTTGACCAGCCTCGCACCGGCGAAATCACCCTTGTCAAACTGACATCGCTTAGCACTGCAGTTTGTCAGATCGGCTCCTCGAAAATCACAGCCGATGAAGCGACTTCCGTCGAGCCTAGCACCCGCCAGTTTCGCGTTCTTGAACGAAACGCCTGAGAAGTCCCGGTTGCTCAGATCACATCCGGCAGCCTCTTGCCAGCCCCGGCGTTGATGCTCCGCCAGAGTCAAAAAGGTGCTTGAACCATCGGCCCTGAGAACTGCTGTCGGTTCTGCTGTAGCAGTCCTGTTGGCACTTGGATTCAGGTCGTACTGGCGACGACGCACCGGATCAGACAAAACCTCAAAGGCCCGTTGAATCTCTGCGAACGCCCTCGCCGCCTCCTTAGACGAGTCCCGATCCGGGTGATACTTCGCGGTAAGAGTCTTGTAGGCCGCCTTGATCACTTCAGGGGATGCGTCGAGACGAACCTGTAAGATTTCGTAAAGTGACTGATTGTTCATGCGGTAACAGACTGGCGATTCATGACAGGTTTGCGGACTTCGTTGTTGCAGCATTGGCAGCGAAGAGTTGATCCCACCGGTCTGGTCTTTACAAAAAACGTGATTGGGACGCCTGACCCACAGTGAAGACATGCGATTTTAGTTGACTTGAACCGAAACCAGATAGCCAACCAACAAACGGGATTTAGGATCAATGCAAAAGCGGTCCCCGCAACATGACCTTTGCCTGCAGCCAAAGAGCCAATGATCGCCGCAATCCCTGTAAAAATCGACGCGGAGGACGCCCACGAAGCGTACTTACCATATGGAGGTTGAGAATCCTTAAAGTTGCCTGACATGAAATTCTGTATCTCTTTCCCGTGAGGAAGGACAAGCCTTTCGAATATACCTCAGGCTGGTGAGAAGCGTGTTCGCCTCTGGGCAGCAGTGTATATGCCCAGTAAGACAATTCAAATGACCAGAAGCAACGGATGTTGTCCTCACCGTCGCCTCGTCAGTATTCCCCGGCTTCATGTCGAACCTCGAGTTGATTCAGAAACTGACAAGCCAACGGAGGTCTTCTACTCGTCTGACAAGGATGTACGAGATGCTGGTGGTTCCGTTGAGTTAGCCTCAGCCCAGTTCACCCATCGGCGGAATACCACAATAGTCTCAACTCAATATGGATTGAGTCAGATCCGGGTCATGTAGAACGCAAATCTGTTTCGAGATCTGACTCTTCCATTTCTACCGACATTGACCACGTCGACGCCATAATCAATTCTGTTTGCATTTGTAATAACCCCCTCAAACGGCGACGTGATTTGACCTGACGGGCTATTGTCAAATGTGCCGCTCAGGCTCCCGGCAAGCGCGTTACCGGACCGTCTCAATAGGCCGTAGCCATTCGACATGTTGGGACTTGAGAGCAACTCAATAGTTACGTTCACGCCAGTCTCAGATAGGCTAACGACGTCGCCCTTCGAAGTGAGCCATCGCCCTGTAATGGATGGGGTTGCCGATGCCAGATTGGTTGGGATTGCTGATGCGGTGTTATAGATTCGCTGTGTGGCCTGAGGCTGCCCAGTCTTTGACAATGCCTTTCCGAACGATGACAACAAGACCATTGCCAGCACAGCCAGTCCGAATCTAGCGGCCCACGGCTGAGAATTAGTTTTTTCGTGTTTACTATCTGCCGAAAAAGGTCTTGGATTTGAATCTCGATCGTCACCCGTGGTTGTTGAATCCGTCGAGCTGCCTGCGTGATGGGGAACCTCGCTCGACTGCTCCGAATTGGCAAACACACTCTCCAAATATGAAAAGGCTTCGTTAATCTTCTTTAACCGAGCTTCTGCATCAAGCTTTGCGGCTGGATCATCGTGGCGGTCTGGGTGCCAACGCTTGACGAGATCGCGGTAGACTGACCGGATTTCCTCGAAGTCTGCGGAATTCTGTACACCGATAATCCGCAGTGCATCTTCGATATTCATGTTATACGTCCGAGTGTTGTCTTTGGAGGGTCGACTAACAGAAGAATTCTTGGGGAAGCAATGATGAGGCAGTGAAAGATCCCACGACGACCTGAGAATGTCATCCTGTTTTGGGCAAAATCCTCTGGTGCCGTATTCTTGCACTTCGAACGTTTCATGCGTTGTCGGTTGCCATGAAACGAGGCTTTCCCCTGCTCAATTTTATTGGTCCATGTCCGCTCTTTCCTGACTTGTCGGGGTGCAACTTTTAATGCAATGTTCCGTGCAGGACCTGAGCACTTCGTTGGAATGATAACCTTTGTTTGCCACAGCTTGCTGAATCAATCCCCAAGCGGCCGAATCGCAAGAATGAACCAGCCCCAACCTGTGATTACGGCACCGAGGCCGGACGTTGTTCGTCCGCTCTCAGAGGCCGTGGCTAAAAGACGTCCAGAATTTCACCGGTGACTAAACCCGTGACCACGTCGTCCAGGGCTCGGAAGTACCAGTCGGTTCCATTTCCACCGACCAGAGAATCGTCTTCTCCCGCGTCGTTCAAAACGTTGAGCTTCGCCTTCAAGGAAACGGCA
>CAIXQV010000269.1 GCA_903921605.1 uncultured Planctomycetaceae bacterium
ATGAGCCTGTTTGGATACGATTTTGTCCTCGATCATGACGAATTGTACGGTCGTCTGGATCCTGAAACTCCGACAGAGAGTTTGATTCTGGCAAAGCCATTGATGCAGATTCAGCATGAAGGTGGCCAGCGCCTGAAAGAAGGCAGTTGGGAGCATCATGTTCTGCTCCGCTGGATCCAGTCCGGCGCTCCAGCACGCGTTGAAGAGCCGCCCACATTGACGAAGCTGGAAGTCACTCCTGCTGAGATTCTCTTTTCGGCCGATGGTCAGCAACAGCAGTTGAAGGCTGTGGCGATCTGGACGGATGGAACTCGCGAAGACGTAACGGCACTGACTCGGTTCCAGACGAACGATGATCAGATCGCCGACATTACTGCGGACGGGCTTGTCTTGGCCGGATCATCCGGCGATACGCATGTGGTGGCGTCGTACGACAGTGCGGTCGTACCAGTGCCTGTGATTCGCCCCGTCTCAGAAAACTTCGGGGACAAGTATCCGCAGGTTGCGGCTCCGACGAAGGTTGATGAACTGGTCATAGAGAAGTTGCGGAAAGTTGGCATCGTGCAGTCTGAAACCTGTACCGATGCGGAATTCCTGCGTCGAGTCAGTCTGGACGTTACGGGAACGTTGCCGACTCCAGCAGAAGTCAAAGCGTTCATTGCAGACAATCGATCCGATAAGAGGAAGCTTAAGATCGACGAACTGCTCGAACGTCCCGGTTATGTTGCCTGGTGGACGACAAAGCTGTGCGACTTTACTGGTAACAGCGATGACAAGTTGAATAACGTGACTCCGGTGCAGACCGAAGCGTCCAAGCATTGGTATGCCTGGATTGAAAAACGAGTTCGTGACAATGTTCCTTACGACAAGATTGTCGAGGGAATTGTCATGGCTGTCAGTCGTGAGCCGGGTGAATCGTACCAGCAGTACTGCGAGAATATCTCGAAGCTGTATCACAAGGGCGGACCGGGTGCGGATGGATACGCGGAACGTTCCGGCCTCGCACACTTCTGGGCTCGGCAGAATTTCCAGACGTCGGAGGATCGAGTCATCGGGTTTGCATACACCTTCCTGGGAACTCGCATCCAGTGTGCACAGTGTCACAAACATCCATTCGACCAATGGACTCAGGACGACTTCAAGCAGTTTGAGGGATTCTTTAAGGCCACGACAGGCCGCCAGAATACTCGCCCGGACGCCAAGGCCGAATATGATGCGATGGTCGCGAAGTTTGAAGAAACGAAAGGCTTGAAGGGCAATGATGTTCGCAACATTCTGGCCAGGAAGGTTCAGGGCGGCGAAATCATTCCGTTCGCAGAAGTTTATTCTGTGAAGCCTAAGGCGACACCGGTCAAAGCCAGGGATAAAAAGAAGAACAACGGGAAGCCTGATCGAAACGTCCCACCTGTGGCCAGTGCCAAGTTGTTGGCCGGTCCGGTTGTGGATCTGACGAAGTACGAGGACGTTCGTCAGCCACTGATGGATTGGTTGCGGGCTCCGGAGAATCCGCTGTTTGCTCGAGCGTTCGTGAATCGGGTATGGGCCAACTATTTCAACGTCGGAATCGTGCAGCCTTCAGATGATATGAACCTGGCGAACCCACCGGTCAATAAGGCTCTGCTGGATTATCTGGCGGCCGGGTTCATCGAACACAACTTCGACATGAAGTGGTTGCATCGCGAGATTCTGAACAGCCGCACTTATCAACTGAGCTGGGTTCCGAATTCGACCAATCGTCTGGATGAACGTAACTTCAGCCGCGCGGTGCCACGACGGATTCCAGCGGAGATTGCATACGACATGATGGTTCAGGCGACTCGCAATGATGCGAAGAACCTTGAGTTTGTCACGGAATTGGAAAAACGAGCAGTCTCGATTCCTGGCTCAGGTCTTCGTAACAGAAATCGAAATCCGGCTGACTATGCGATGACTGTGTTTGGCCGATCAACTCGCGAAAGCAATTGCGATTGTGATCGCACTGAAGAACCAAGTTTGCTGCAGACCATCTTCGTGCGAAATGACAACCAATTGTTGTCAATGATTGATGATGGTGACGGCTGGTTGCTGGACGTTGCGACAAAGAATTCACTCACGTTTACTCGCAAGTCTTTCGCTGATGCGGCCGACTCGAAGAAGGATCAGCGTAATCAGGCTCGTGATCGTTACAAAGTTCAGATCAAGAAGCTGAAAGAACGTCTGGCCGAAGCTGAAAAGAAGGGCAAAGAAGGCCAGATTAAGTCGTTCCAGGATCAGATCGCCAAACTGAAAGCTCAGGCCGAAAAGGCTGGCGTGAAAGAGGAAGAAGTGGAGGCAGCTCCGGCTGCCGCTGAATCTTCCAAGCCTGACGCGATTGCTGCGTCAAACGTCAACTTCACGGAAATCATCAACGAAGCTTACCTGCGAACGTTGAGTCGATATCCGACGGAAGAAGAAGTTCGAACTTCTCAGGCGTACATTTCCGAGTCACCGGATGCCGTGGACGGAGTTCGCGGTGTGCTGTGGGCTCTGTTGAATACTCGTGAGTTTCTGGTGAATCATTAGCGATCCAGCAGGCGTCGCCATCGGGGTAAACCGCGAAGGCGGAAGTCGATTCGCTGCTCACATTTTGCGAAACAAACCTTAGTTACAAATAGATTTCCAGGAGTTCTCACATGGCATTTTTCCGAACCTGCGATGGTGTTGGTCGACGCGATTTTCTGAAGGCTGGCGTAGTCGGTGGAACCGGCTTGTCTCTGGCCAGTTATGCTCAGCTTGCGGCCGCTAGTCATATCAATCCGGATGCCAAAGGTAAGGCCGCGATTTTCGTTAATCTGAACGGCGGTCCTTCTCATATGGACACGTTCGACCTGAAGCCGAATGCCCCGTCTGAATATCGCGGTGAGTTCAATCCGATTCAGACCTGCCTTCCCGGTGTTCAGATTTCTGAGCATCTGCCGAAGATTGCGACCTGCATGGATAAGTTTACATTGCTGCGAGGCGTGACGCACTCGGTAGCCGCTCATGATCTGGGCACCAAGTATGTGAACACGGGGAATCGCCCGTTGCCGTCGCTGGAGTTTCCAGGCTACGGTTCAGTTGTGAGCAAAGAACGTCCGGGCATTCCTGAGATGCCACCTTTCGTCGCAATCCCGAACAGCGCGCAGCGACCGGGGTATCTGGGAGTCAAGTATGCTCCGATGAACACAACGACGACGCCTCAGATTGGGGCGGCGTTTCGAGTTCGCGGGATCTCGATGTCAGGTGGCTTGACCGTTGAAGACGTTGAAAAGCGACGCAACCTGCTGTCGAATCTGGATCGCACTTTCAACGATGTCGAAAAAGACAGCCAATTGCTGGATGGCATGGATGAGTTTGGTCGTCAGGCTCACACCGTGATTACGTCGAACAAGGCTCGTGAGGCGTTCGATATCAGCAAGGAGTCTCCGGACTTCACGAAGGACTTTGGTTCGTCCGGACTTGGGGCAAGCTGCTTGCTGGCTTTGCGACTTGTGGAATCGGGAGTTCGCTTTGTCACCGTCACGAACGGCGGCTGGGATACTCACCGCGATAACTGGAATACGCTGAAGACAAAGCAATTGCCAGCTTTGGATGAAGCCTTGTATGGCCTGTTCACGGGCCTGGCGGCTCGCGGTTTGCTGGAATCGACCGTCGTCTACGTGACAGGAGAATTCGGACGTACACCGAAGATCAACACAGAACGCATTGGTCGCGACCACTATCCACGCAACATGTTCATGATCCTCGGTGGCGGCGGAATCAAGGGCGGACAGGTACTGGGTGAAAGCGACGAAACAGCCAGCTTGCCGAAGCACGAAGGCTTCTCACCGGATGACGTGGCAGCCAGCTTTTATCATGCCCTCGGAATCGACCACACCTACGAATACCATACGCCAACCGGTCGGCCCGTGATGATCGTCCGCGATGGCAAGCTGATTCCAGCCCTTTTCGCCTGATCACTGGCGTTCGTACAGCGAGTGATTCTGCTGCGATGACCTGTGAGTCCACTGCGTCAATGAGAGCTCTCATTGACGCATGCTCACGTACCGTTCTTCTAATTGCGCGGCGCGATGGAGTGTGACGCGGCTTGTACTCGCAGAAGGCGGCCGACGGGTTTCTTCAGGTCCACGATGACTGGCTGTGGCGTCTGTGCGGCACCGATGTTGCCGGCGGCGTCGCGAGCAAGCAGGCGGAAGTAAAGCGACGATGGAGTGCCAGGGCGAATCGACCAGTCAAATCCCCCCTGATCGGCTTGCCAATCGAAGACCGGTGTCCACGGGCCGTTCGGAGTCGTTGAATACTCCAGTCGAATCGGTGACGGAGCCAGATGCAGATCGGTGACTCGCCACGCCAGCTGCACGGTTCCAAAACCATCGACTCGCACTGATGGCTGAGCCAGCTCAACGCCTGGAGCGGCCTCGTCAACGGTCACAACAATTTCCGGTGCCTGTCCAGGCTGAGGCGGAGCGTCGGCAAAGCCAAGACCGTTACGAACTCTGACAGCAAATCCGAACGTCCCTTCGCCCTGAGCGTCAACCTGAAAAGGACTACGCAGGTCGGTATCATTGCCGTAGCGGAACCACTGCTGACCGCCATTCTCAGTCACGAACAGTTCCACCGCACTGACTCCGGATGGACCAACGTCTTCCACCTGATAGTCAACATCGAACACGTGAGTATTCACCAGTTGCTCATCGCCTACGGAGGAGGAATTCATCGAGTTATGAAACCCCGGAAGTCCGGGCATCGCTGAGGCGGTCGCAGAAACCTGAGAACTCATCGGAGCCCCATAGTTTCCACCAAAATTTGTCGTGGCCGTTGCCTGAGGATAACCGACCGCCGGTGCAGGGCTCTGCGGTAAGGGGCTCTGCGGCACAGGGGCGACGGCTCCTTTCATTGCTTGAGCCGGATAGCCTGCCGGAACATTGGTTGCGTGATGATTCTGCGGAGATGCTCCGAATGGTGATGGGCCCATCGGAGTCGAATGGATTGCGACTGGCATAGGAGGAGCAGTCATCGGACCAGCCGCGGGAGCCTGTGACACTCCCTTGGATACAAGCTGAGTGGACGCTTCTCCGCGATTACCAGCGGCATCAGAAATCTGTGCGCGAACGGCAATGACAGATCCCTGCCCTGAAGGGACTACGGCCTGGCCATTTGCGACGGGATCGACAGGCACGGGTTTCCAGCGTCCATTTGTGCCATCGGCGTATTCAATGGAAAGAGTCTCAGGATTCACACTGGCATCGGTACATGTCCAGTTGATCAGAATTTGACCGGGGGCAGATTCAAAGAGTTCCACTTTGAGGTCTGGTGACACCGTGTCCACAACAACGTCCAGTTCAGCCGCCGTATTCTTTGCAGGCGGAGTCACGTTCCCTTGTGGATCCGTCATTCGAATTGCGAACGAATAGCGGCCATCGCGAGGAGCAGCGAACATGAAGGCGTCCTGAGAAGCCGGCACGCTTTGCAACTGTTCCCAGTTCGCTCCACCATTCTGAGATCCGAACAGGACGGCAAAGCCCTCAGCCTTCTGGCCTGGCTCTGTTTCCACGTCGAACGGAATTTGAAACTGGCCGACGTTGGTCACAAGTGGCTCATCACCGCTGGCAAGATTGATGCCTGGTCCGCTCAGTGAAGTGGCCGCTCCGAGGAATGCTGTCACGGACAGCGATTTCCGATGACAGCGTACAGAGGCTATGAATTGACGGAGAGTCATCCCTGCGGTCCCTCGCTGGAGACGCCCGCGATCCATATCAGCAATTTGCCGACCGGCCGACGAACGTCTTGTTCAATACAGCATCGCGTTCAAATCCCCCCGACCGAACCTGCGCGCAGCGGTTCAGTACACGATGCTCCTGATCGATGTATCGGATGTCACGATTTGACGACTTGATTGCATTGTTGCGATCATGCCCACCAGGGCGATTATCCGGGACCATCTGAAGGGTTGAGGCTTCGATCGGCCATCCTGCCGCGGAATCTGCCGACGGGCAGATAAGTAGAGGCATCGAAGAATCAACCGGAACGCGTTGGTGCCGCCAAATCAGCACGCCGCTATAGCGCGGCGGTTGATACGCGCGTGGTGCAGTCTTGTGATGTGTGAACTGAAGAGTGTCGGAATGGCAAATGACTCCTCTGACTCCTCGCGGTGTCGATTTTAACGATTCTGACGAAAGCACTGATTCTGTCGCTGGTCGAACGCCGAAGAATAAACGCGTGGTCAATTTCGGGACGGCTCGAAAGGATGGCTGAGGGATTACCTTCAGTCGACCGTGATCACCAGAAACATCTGACGAGCCTCGGCAACGCGGATCTTTGATCTGTTTCCGGGGGCGATTAAGACAACCTAAGTTGTCTATACGATCGATCCGCCTGCCGAGCCCTCGTCCAGTATTACCGTGTTGTCCAGAGGAGAGGTTAAATGCTGAAACGTTTGATCGTACTGGCTGTCATCACCGTGGCCGTGCTGACTTCCGTCCGAACCGTGGAGGCGGCTCCTCCGGGACAGCCGTCTGACTGGCAGCGGTTCTACCATTATCCCTACGTTTATTATCCACACTCATTTCAGAAGCCGCAGCAGTACGACCATATGTACTATCGCTATGAGCCTTCGATGAGAATTCCGGTGTACAACAAGAACTGGTACAACTTCTACCCGACCGAGAAGCCATACCACAGCGGTCACCACTACCTTCTGGACGTGTTCTGATCGAACGCACCGGAACGCTCGTGAACAGCAAATGCTGACACTCGCAGGCTCTGGGTCATGGAATCGAGATTTCGGTTTCACGACTCAGAGCCTGTTTTCGTTGGCAGACGACGAGCTCTCCTATTTGCTCAAATCTCGAGGCACCATGCCGGAGCCTGGCCTTCTCGTCCAGAGAAATAGATAAGATCCGCCGGTTAAGAGATGGCGTTCACCTTTGTAATCTCCTGAAATAGTAAACAGTGGCCATCACATTTTGGTTCGACGTTTCCCGGGTTCTTTGAGATCTGTTTGAAACATGTCTGCTCAGTACGTCATCGGTATCGATCTCGGCACCACCAACAGTGTTCTCGCTTATGCGGCGTTGAGCGAAGACAAACCTCAGGTTCAGGTGTTGCCTATTCCTCAGTTGGTGGCTGCCAATACTCTGGAATCTCGCCCTGTACTACCGTCGTTTTTGTATCTGACGACGAAGGAAGAAACCGCTGCAAAGGCTTACAACGCTCCGTGGTCGACGAACGCTTCAGAGGTCGCCGGTTACGCGGCTCGAAGTCTGTCGGCAGAATTTCCTGAACGCACCGTCGGAGCGGCGAAGTCCTGGCTGTGTCACAGTAAAGTCGATCGACATCAGGCGATTCTTCCATGGCAGGCACCAGACTCAGTTGCCAAGGTTTCTCCCGTCACTGCATCACAACGCTACGTGGAACATTTGATTGCGGCATGGCATCAGGCCTTTCCGGAATCGCCGATCAAAGATCAACAGGTTGTGCTGACCGTCCCGGCGTCGTTCGATGCGAGTGCTCGTGAACTCACTCGTGAGGCGGCTTTAAATGCGGGGCTGCCGGAGTCCTTCGTTCTGCTCGAAGAACCGCAAGCTGCCACTTACGCCTGGTTGAACGGAGTCGGTGATCGTTGGCGAAGATTGCTGAAGGTTGGTGACCGTCTTTTGATCTGCGACATTGGCGGTGGAACCACAGACCTGACGCTGGTTGAAGTCGCTGAAGAGAGCGGTGAACTCACGCTGCAACGCGCGGCGGTGGGGAATCATCTGTTGGTCGGCGGCGACAACATGGATCTCGCCCTTGCTCATTTCGTAGCGCAGATGTTTGAACAGAAAGGGTTGCATCTCGATCCGTGGCAATCCATTTCACTGTGGCACTCCTGTCGAAACGCCAAAGAAGCACTGCTGGCAGGAATGGGACCGGACAGTCAGACGATTTCTGTGCCCGGCCGCGGTAGTCGATTGATCGGCGGGCTGGTTTCTGTGACTGTCGATCGAAACGCGGCCACCGATTTGTTACTGGACGGATTCCTGCCGACTGCTCAACTTTCCTCGAAGCCCACAAAGTCGCGAGCGGGCTTTCGCGAAATTGGTTTGCCCTATGAAGCCGACACGGGCATCACGCGTCATCTCGCCGCGTTTCTGCAGCAATCTTTGGGCGGCAATGGATTGACTCATGTTTTACTCAATGGTGGAGTCTTCAAATCGCAAGCCCTGCGATCGCGACTTCTGCAGCAACTCCAGGAATGGTTCCCGCAGAATCCTCCGAAGCTGGTGGAAGGTGCGGAGGATCTGGATTTTTCTGTGGCCCGAGGCGCCTGCTTTTACGGCTGGACCAAACAGCGTGGTGGAGTACGAATTCGCGGCGGGACAGCTCGTTCTTATTATGTCGGGATCGAAACCGCAGGGCTGGCGATTCCTGGAGTTGGCCGACCTTTGAAGGCACTTTGCGTTGTTCCCGCCGGGATGGAAGAAGGCACAGAGACCGCTGTCCCCTCAGAATCCATCGGCCTGATCGTTGGCGAAGCGGCTCGCTTTCGCTTCTTCAGTTCGCCGGTTCGCAACAATGATCGACCGGGGGAACTGCTCAGTCGCTGGTCACAGGACGAAATTTCCGAAACGGATTCTCTGGAAGCCACATTGCCGGCAGCGGAAAACACTGACGAAGAATATGTGCCCGTCAAGTTTCACTCGCGAATCACGGAACTTGGAGTGCTTGAATTGTGGTGCGTCCACGAATCTGAGGACAAACGCTGGAAACTGGAATTCAGCGTGCGCGACGACGCGGAAGCCACTTAGCAGTAAATTGAGTGGAAATATTGGGCCTGGTCCGCCATAGTTCCGGAAGTAACAGGACGTTATTGCCGGAGAGCTTCATGTTGGCCAGCGTATTTGTATTTCTCACGACAGCAATCTGCGCGATGATGCCGTTGGCTGATGACGCGGAGTCGGCTTCTCAGGATGTGGTCGTTCAGGAGATTGATTCTGCGCTTGTTCTTGGGAACGACCGGAACACTCGGCTTCTGCGGTTAGAGATCAAGGTCACCGTCACGAATTCCCGTGATGTGCCGCTTGATGTGGACCGTCATCTGTTCAGGCTGGATGCCAGCGGTGTCCCTCTGGATCCCGTAAACTCGAATCGTAGCGAGCCGCTGACAGCGACGAAACTGGCCCCGTCGGAATCTGTTTCCGGATGGCTCACGTTCCCGGCAGTAGCCTATAACGGTCCGGAGATTCCCCTCGAACTTCAATGGGCTCGTGATCGTGTAAAGGATGACAAAAAGGACGCTGAGAACTCTCCGCAGGGCGACTCGAAACTCTCGCGTCAAGTTGTGAAGTTGAATCTGAATGAGGCAATCAGAAAGCTCAATCTCTTCGAAGACAAATACGTTGGAGTGGATCGCGAACTGGCGGTTGTCTCGGTCCATCGGCCTCTGGATATTCTGGCCACGTGGGTTTTGTGCGACCATCTTAAGAAGATTTCTGAACGGGGAATTCAGCGCGTTGTTTTCACGCCAGCCACGTCAGACACTCCAACCGTGCATGCGGAGTTCGTGCAGTTTCTGGCGTCATTAATCGACAACAGGACGGAAGAGTCTGAGGACCTTCCCAGCATGATTCCGCTTCCCAAAACTCCCGTGAAGCTGAAGCATGTGTCTTTAGCTGTTTTCTCGGAAGCCTCCGAACGCGTCTTCCGCAATCCTCGATCACAGGTCACTCACTACGAATCGCTCGAAGACGCAGTCTGCGCAGCGCTGACGCCGATCTATCGGTTTGTACCGGTTGAAAAAGCCGTGGCGGATCTCAGAAACCCGGATAGTGGCGTCAGGCGTGCCGCGATGGCCGGGGCTGTTGATCGACTGACAGCCGAACAGGCCAGTGCGATCATTGAACAGGCAGAGACTGGTTCCACGACGGTGAAACTTGAAATTGCCGCTTATTTGAATTTGATCCCGGGCGAAGAAGCCGTCAACGCTCTGAAGGAAATGTGTCTCGGCGAAAATGAACGAGTGGCACAAGTGGCCCTGCGTTCTCTCGTCAGAAGCCGCGACAATGCGGCTGAGTCGGCAATGGCCGAGGTGTGGAAGGCCGGAGCGACAACTCCCAAACTGCAGTCCGAAGTGGTGCAGGCCATTTCCGAATATCCCGACGAACGCTGGTTACCGCTCGTTGTGGATTATGTGCTCGTGTTTTTGCGACAGGCAGCTCAACCCGATTCGGCCACGATACCTGCGAAGAACATCAGTGGCGCGTTGCGATTTCTTTCGGCTCAGAACGAATCGCGAGTCGAACAGGCCATTCGACGCGATCTGCTGAACATTCGCAATCCGATGATTCAGGATATGTTCGTGCAGCATCTGCTGAACCTGAAGATCTCCGGCAATGATGCTCTGATTCGGGAGTGTGTGACTCGGCGACTGAGAGAAGGACAGGTCTCGAGCACGATTTGTACGGCGGCGATCAAGTATCGTGACCCGTCATGGACCGATCCGTTGATGGCCAGTTTCCGGCTTGCGTCAAAGGATGAAGGTGCGGCGACGCAGTTTCTGAACGCGGCCCTGGAGTGTGCGTCTCCGGAACAACTCAATCAGATGGCGGAGAATCCCGCTGAGTACTCCGTTCCTCAACAGGCGGCCCTGATCCAGCATCTGGCACGTCTTGATCATCCTCGTTGGAGATCTTTGGCGACGGAACTGCTGGCAAAGAAAGAGCGAAATTGGCAACATGTCATTCCGCTGCTATCGCAGGATGGGTCGGAGGAGTCACTCAGGATCCTGTGTGATCATGTTCAGGCCTATGCCGCGGGCCTGGAAGGAACTCGAGATGCATCTGTTGATGGCATGAATATGTACCAAACGCTGCTGAATCATCTTTCAGCCTTTGTGCATCCGGAATGTCGACGAGTCATGAATCGCCTCGCTCGTGATCCCAATAAGTACATCAGCGACATCGCAATCAGCCAGCGTGTCATCGCATTTCGCACCGCGCCGGGTTTTCAGTATCTGCTGCAGGAATCTCAATTGCGGCGTGAAGGAAAGCTGAAGGAAGCCGAAGAAAGCCTGAAGCTTTGTCTGGAAGTTGATCCACTGCTGCCCGAAGCTTATGTGAGACTGGCATCGGAAGAGATGCATGCGGAGCGATTTTCAGAAGCGATGGAAGCATTAAAGAATGCCGATCGACTGTCGCCGGAAGATGTGGAGACACAAAGCATGATCGCCCTGGTCATGGTTCGACTCGACGATATTCCCGGAGGACTAGCTTACGCCGATCAAGTGATTGCAATGGCTCCCAAAGACTGGACAAGTCTGTATAACGGAGCGTGCACTTATGCTCGAGCAACAGAGAGTAAGCTGCCATCGGAAGACGACAAAAAAACATTCGCCAATAAAGCGATCGAGTTGTTAAGACAAACAGCCGAGCTGAAGTTCAGTGATTCCGAGCATATGCAGAAAGATGTGGATCTACTGAGTCTTCATGGTCATCCGGAATGGCAGAAAATGGTTGACCTCGTCAACGCCAACAAGGCTCCCGCACCGATCGCACCTTAAACGTCAGCAGGCCACGACGGAAATCGTTGAACGATTAACGGCACGCCGCAAGGGGTCGTGCAATTCCGTAGTACTGGCTTCAGCCAGCATTTCATCACGAAATACGGTACCCAAGCCAACAGAAGGCTGCACTACGGACTATGCCCCGGCAATCTTCCTCAGCAGCTCATCCGCCTGAATGCGAACCTGCGGTGCGAAGAATTCCGCTGAGATCTTTTCCACAACGGTCTTAAATTCGGCCTTCTCGGGATCAGATAAACGTGGCCAGAGATCACTCACAGCACGCAGGCAGGTTCGTACAAGTGAGGGTTGTTCCACCAGAAAATTGTTCTCGGCCAACTGAATCTCATTGGCCGCCTTGCCTTTCAGGGCCGACGCGTCAAAAGGCAGCAGCGATTCATTCAGCAGCTCGAGAAGGATCGGGACGCCGTCAGTCGAGCCATTTCTGGCCAGCCCTACAGCCGCGTTTGCTCGAGCAAATCGATCCCCATCAAGAAGCATCACCTTCAGCAGGTCTGCAGAATCCGGCCCACCGACATTACCAATGGCGAATGCCGCCAAGTGTCGCACGACTGGTTCTTTGTCCTGAGCACACAATTTCAATTGTTGCTGAACAGCGGCATCTGAAATTGTCGGTTTCTCAAGCGGCACGGATTTCGTCTCTCCTCCTGCCGTAATCTTGTCTTCTTTCGCCGAGTAGCCCGTGATGGCATCGAAACGCCGACCAGCGATCACTGCAATCGACATCAGAGCACTTTTGCGAACTTCGATATTGTGCATTTCCTGAGCGGCTTCAGCCAGAACTGGCATTGTCTTTTCGTCTGCGTTTAAAGCCCCCAGTGTTCGCGCCAAATATTCCTGATGACTCAGGTCCTCCTCCGATGGCGTCTGAGTCTTCAGCGACTGGCTCAGCAGCTCTGTCAGGGAATCGATGACCAGCGGATGCTTGGCCAAAGGCTCTCGATCTTCCGGCGGTGTGATCTCTTCATTACGCAATAACTGAGCCAGCCCGAGTGCCGCGCGCCAGCGGCGATGTTCGTTGCTGCTGCCGAGTTCTGCGACCAGTTGCTGCCAATCGCTTTCAGAATCGGCCAGTTTGCCGAACAAGGCCCAGACGCCCACAACCGCCATCACGATCAACGCGGGAATCAGAAAGAGCTGCACGATGTAACCGGCCGACGGTGGTGTCACCGGTGGCAGTTCCTCAGGACGACTTCCTGCCGCGCCATAATGCTCGCGCTGTGATGAATCAGATCCGGACGACATAGGGAATTCCAGTATCGCAAATGAATCAAAGTCAGATCATTTCACCACGACTTTTTCAGGGTGGTTGCAGCCTGGTTCGGGACACAATCTCGTGCCGAGCCTTAGTTGGACTCGGGCGCGGCACAATTCATCCCCGTTCAGGAACACCTGATCATATGCAGGAACCCCTCGAATTTCCCTTCCATCCGAGACGTAACAGGTTTCGGGAATCCGGGATAGGAACGTTCCTTTTTCCTGAGATTGTCATCCCGGGAAAAAATCAATTTGCGGCGTTCTACGGTGTCTGACTTTGGTCTCTGAAATTGAAACGTCAGATTTCAATTGTTCCGTCGAGCGGACGAAAGCAGCCGTCGAGGAAAATCGGCAGATAGCTCGAGGTCGGAAGCGGTATTCAATCACGTCGATTTTCAGGCTCCAGATGGCCGTGTGTCATCGGCTGCGTTCGCTGATGGTGCGGGCTGTCAATGGGCTCACCGAAGGATGCCTGTTGAATGTGCGGCTGCGGCTGAATTTGCTCTGCCGTCATCATCGCATCGTGTGCTGGCATGTTGTTTCCAGCAATGATCGCTTCGCCCTGACCTCGGTCTGCAACAACGAGATGAGCGGGTACGCTCCCGTGAACTTCGGAGTCGAATTGCCACATTGCTCCGGTGCCGGCGTCGACGAGCAACCCCGGGATGCCACCGATCACGATGTTTCCGGCAGTCCACCAGTTGATGTCACGTGGTACTTCCTGACGATAGACGCCTTCCTGGCCGGCGTAGACTACATCATACTTAGCAGGACGAAATGCCTTGACGCTGGTCTTCAATGTGACCTGAGCCGGAGTGACCCCGGAGTGGACGACATTACCGTTTTGATCGACGACATTGAAATATGTCGGACCAGCATGGTTCTTGACCGTGACCTGACTCTTGCGACCACTGATAATTGTCGCACAGCCGCTAAGGCTGCTCGCGAAGACCAGGATCAGAGACCAATGAATCAGTCGTCGATTTGGAATCATGGCTATTCCTTGATAGCAACCTGCACAGCGGGCGCGTGGACCAGCGACCACGTGTCACCCGTAAGAATTGCAGTATGCGCAGCGAGATGAAACATCAACAAGAGCGGAACCGGGGCGAGCGACGCGTGTCACCTGATGAATCTCGACGACAACTTGTGTTCCGGTAGAAATCGCCGCGGCGAAGCATTCTTTGGCGACATATATAGCCATCTTCGTTGGATGAAAGCAGTGAATATTGCCGGAGGCGTCTGGCCCGTCGGCGGAGCGACGGGCGTACGGTACACCCGTCGCTCCGCCGACGGGAATGCGCGCAGGTTTGTATTGCGGTCGCAGGTTCTTAATACTGCGTGTGTTCGCGGCATGCGGTTCCGGTCGGGGAGTTTCGCATGTGCTTCTCCACCAGCCGAGCGCGAATCCATTTTGAGCCTTTTCCTGACGGGAAGATTGCTGATGAATCGTTGTGCAAAATTGATGGTTGCCGCGTTGAGTTGCTGCATTGCAACCACCGCGATGGCCGCTGAAAAAGTCGCGCCAGTCCGCATGGGTTGCGGCATCATGACGTTTGATACCGTTCCAGGCTGGGGATTGGATGAAGACGGCAAGTCAATCATCGGGCCTACTCACGGAGGCGTCGTCGTCGACAAGGCCGGCAACATCTACACCAGCGCCGATATGGGCGTGTTTGTGTTTTCTCCGGACGGCAAATTGGTGCGTCGTTTTGTGGGTGATGATTACACTCGGTTGCACGACATCGAGATTCGTGAAGAAGGCGACGCGGAGTTCATCTACGGTGCTCGCAACGCCGCAGCGGAAGGCATCAAATTTCATGCAGAGACCGGCGACATTGTGCTGCGTCTGAAGTTTCCGGAAGAATCCGGCCTGAAGCTGACCGCGTTCAGCCCAACAGCCATCACGGTGGCTCCGAACGGTGATATTTTTCTGTCCGACGGCTATGCCAGCAATCACATTTTTAAGTTCGACAAAGCCGGAAAGTACCTGAAGCACTTCGGCACCAAGGGCAATGACCTGAAGCAGTTCAATACCGCTCACGGGATGACTTTGGATACTCGCTATGACCCACCTCGCCTGCTGATCTGCGACCGCAATCATGAGCCAAAGGGCCGATTGCTGCACTACGATCTTGAAGGCAACTACATCGAAGAAGTGATCACAGGCCTCGGGATGCCCACATCAGCGTCTGTGCAGGGTGACTATGTTTCTGTTCCAGACCTGCATGGTCGAGTTGTCATTCTGGACAAGAGCAACACAATCATGGCGGTGCTGGGCCATAATGCGGATCCTGCCAAGCGAGTGAACTACAACGTGCCTCAGGATCAGTGGATCGAAGGTGTCTTCAGTGGCACTCACGGATCTTACTGGGACAAAGACGGCAACCTGTATGTTCAGGACTGGAATGTCTCCGGCCGAATCATGAAACTGGTGCGTGTGAAGTAGTGGTGTCATCTGCAGGACGGTCTTTGCAGGCCGTCCTGTATTCTTGAGTGCCGACGATTCACTCGATCGGTTTTCGAATGGCCGCGAGATTATTGTTCATTCCCTGCACGATCGCACCCGAGTCTGATCCGAGTGCCAGAAATCTGAAGCCCATCGACTTGTGTTGATCAACCAACTCGGGACGCGACAGGATTCCAGCGGTCTTGCCGTGCTTCTCACAAGCGGCGACGACGTTTTTCAGGTGCTGCAGAAATCCGGGCTGAGAAAAATCGCCCGGGTGTCCAAGATTCACGGACAGATCCATCGGCCCAACGAACAGGACATCAACACCGGGAATGGCAGCCATCGATTCCGCCTGATCGGCTGCTTCCGGAGTTTCGATCTGCACGACAACCAGAGATCGTTCATTGGCCTCGTTGAGATATCCTTTCCAGTTTCGCCCGTAGTCGGTGGCTCGTATAACCTGAGCAACCCCGCGAATACCAGTCGGTGGATATTTCATGATGCTCACCGCTCGAGTCGCCTCGGTGGCATCCGGCACATAGGGAAACATGACTCCCGCGGCGCCGCTGTCCATCACGAATTTGACCATGTCGGCGTCGATTGAAGGAATTCGCACGATCGGTGCCGCAGATGATCCGCGAGTCGCCAGGAGTTGACTGCGGAGTTCCGTCAGGCTGCCTGAACCATGTTCAAGATCCAGCAGTACCCAATCAAATCCAGCCGCAACCGCAATCTCCACGGCGACTGATGATCCCAGATTCAAAAACGTTCCGGCCAACACTTCTGACGACAGCCGATTGCGATCAATCCAGTTCATGGTTCAAATCCAGATACTTGAAGTTTCAGGTCAGGCCCGGCCCCCGTGGCCGCAGCTGTGCACCCAGATAATTGATGACGGCCAAGAGCCAGCTTTCAACTCTCCCCCGACCGCAGCGTTTTAGCAATGCCGAGGCGCGATGAACACCCTTGACTAAAGAAGTCATGAATCCATGAATTCTCAAACACGCAATTCCGAGTGCAATTTGGACCGGATTCTGAGATCATATGGCGGGTGCAGCGGATTCAGATCGAAGAATCTGCATGAAAGACGAATCTCCTGCGAAGAGCGTTCTATAATTGTAACGCGATTTGGGCCGGAGAATGCGAGGAAGGCACGGGTGGTAATATGGTCAGTATGAACATCCTGTTGATTGTTTTTGGAGTGATCTTTGGGCTCGTTGTCCTCTTTGCATTGGGCACCTCGGGATTCGTATTCTTCAATGTCTTTCGGCTGTTCAATCGCGCTTTGAAAGATGCGGGGCAGCATCAGCACGAAGCCGGGCAGGCGGCCCATGTGGAGAAGAAGCGGAAGGCTTTGGAGCTGCTCGCGCAACAGCCAGCGGGTTCACCTGCTTTTAAGTGTCGTGGGTGTGGAGCCACCGTCGATAGCACGGCCGAACTTTCACCGGACGGGCGAGTTCGCTGCAACTATTGCAATCAGTGGACGAGTATTTATCAGTGACGGACAACGGCAACACCGAGATCCAGAATGACGACGATCGGGAACGGTCGCGGCGGCTGAGCCTCCAGGCGAATAAGGCCCCGGCAGAAATCGAAGGCTACTCCATCGTTCGTCGACTTGGGACCGGAGCTTACGGAACCGTCTGGCTGGCTCGCGAAGATCGCACGGGCCGCATGGTTGCGGTGAAATTCTATCCTCATCGGCGAGGACTCAACTGGTCGATGCTCAGCCGCGAAGTTGAAAAACTCGCAGCGGTTTATACGTCTCGCAACATCGTACGCCTGCTGGATGTTGGCTGGACCGCTGAGCCACCTTACTTCGTGATGGAGTATGTCGAAAACGGTTCGCTGGGAAACTTTCTTGCCCGCGGGCGCATCAGCGTTGAAGAAGCCATCCGGATCACTCGCGAAATTTGCAGTGCACTGATCGATGCTCATGGTGCAGGAGTTCTGCATTGCGATCTGAAGCCGGACAATGTGCTGCTGGACAATCAACTGCATGCGCGCCTGTGTGACTTTGGCCAGTCACGAATGTCTCATGAGCAAAGTCCGGCACTGGGGACATTATACTATATGGCTCCGGAACAGGCCGATCTGGAGGCGTTGCCCGATGCGCGATGGGATGTGTATGCGGTCGGCGCACTTCTGTATCATATGTTGACCGGCGATCCGCCGCATCGCAACGAGGCGACTCAAAGGCGTCTGGAAAAATCGGAGACGCTGGATCAACGCCTTAAAACTTATCAGCAGATTATTCATTCGTCAGGAGTTCCTTCCGGACATCGAGCCGTTCGAGGAGTCGATCGCAGGCTGGCTGAAATCATAGAGCGGTGTCTCGCCGTGGCCCCGGGCGATCGTCTTCCAAATGCTCAAGCTGTGCGTGATGAAATGGATGCACGCGACCGTCAGCGAACACGTCGCCCGCTCTTGATGCTGGGAGTTGTCGCACCAGTGCTGTTGATGGCTGCGATGGTGCCGATTTTTGTCAACGCGCTGACCAGAAATCTTCACGTTACCGAACAACAGATCACCGACCGCGCTCTGGAAAGCGATGCTTTGTCTGCGCGACTGCAGGCGGCTGGTCTGGAAGATGAACTCAATGATCGCCTTGATGAACTGGAAAACATAATCGCCGATCCTCGGTTGTCTTCATCGCTCGAGTTGATGTTTCAACAGAGCAGCGATGATGTCGTGGCACTTGTGTCGGCCGCGAGCGAAGGAATGCCGCTCACCGCAGAGGACGATGCGAAGCTGAACTGGATGCGGCAACTGGATGCCGCGTGGGAACGCAGTCAGGCGGCTAATGCTCGACGGCATTACGAACAGGACACAAGCTGGTTTTTGACCAACGCCGATGGCGTCCAGATCTGGCGGCGTGAATACAGCTCATTGACGCTGGCCAAGGCGTTTCGCTACCGCGACTATTTTCACGGGCGAGGTCTTGACTATCCCGAGGATCAAATTCCAGAGGATGTAAAACCGCTGAGGACGCGTCACGTCAGTGTTGCTTACAAAAGTACGACAACCGATCGGCAGACTGTGGCGTTAAGTGTTCCGGTGCGCAACTCTGCTGGCGAAGTGATCGGCGTGTTTGCTCGAACGGCGAACCTTGGTGATCTTCAGTCTCGTCTCGGGCGTCGCATTCAGGATAAAGATGACGACAGCGTGAAACGCATCATCGCGCTGGCGGAGTTTCGTGAATCAGAAAACCTTCGGTTGCTGGACCATCCCTATTTGACAGAAGAGTTCGTGAAATCAGCCGAGCAGAAATCTCAGGATGTGGAAGTTCTTGAGAAGCTGACGATGAGCAACGAAACCGTGCTGAGAATTCGGGAAGAACTGGCAGCAGGAGACGTTGCCGTTCGGAAAGTTGTCAAACTACCAGTCTACCAGGATCCCGTAGGGCAGTTACTGGATGCAAACTCCTCATCCTACGCGGGCGAATGGATCGCGGCGCTGGCTCCCGTAGAAGGTACGGGCTGGCTGGTGATTGTCCAGGAGCGTCGGGACGCAGCTCTTCAGCCTGTGCAAACCATGGCCGATCGAGCAAGTCGTCAGGCGTGGTTGGCTGTTTTGATTGCTGTTGCCATGATGGCAATGGTTTGGTTCTTCGTATGGCGAGCATTCGGCCGGACGAATGCGGTCAAAGTGCGCGCTGCAGAGTAATCGAAGAGGATGCAACCCTGGAGGGTGTGAGCCGTGGTTCCGCGACAACTCTCGCTGGCTCGCCTCAATGCATTGTTACAGCCAAAAATTGATACACGCAAAAATCGTTGCGGGCAAAAAAAAATCCCGGAAGCAGCGAATCCCAGGGGGGGCGGAGGACTCTAGCTGCTTCCGGGGGCGATTGGTTGTACTTGTCACTTCTTTGCCGGTCAGTTGTTGACCACTCAGTCGCAACGAGGGGGACAGTATGACGATTCGCAAAACGCGTCAATACGTGTTCATTCGACGTCTGAAGCAAAAGTTGCGGATTACTCGAAAATCAAGAAACACTGAATAAACACCGGCGGAATCGGCCAGAGCGGGATTCCCGTCCGATTCCTGGGGCTGATTGCCAGTGGCCTCGGTAACGGTGCCCGCAATTATTCTCGGACGATGAATTCGTGCAGATTCAAGACGGCGCTGCAGAGACCAGTCCATGCGGCGACCTCGGCTCTCTCCATATTCTCAATCGCAATGGGAGCCAGTCGTTCGGCTGCTGCTGGATTTTCACTCAACAGACGCCGTTGCTCACTGAGATAATCATTTAGCACTTCGGCTTCTGAATCCGTTGTGTCGCGAGAAACCGCGCGGCGGAAGACCCATTGGATGCGTTCGCTGTCGGTAAGACCTGGCTGGGTCAGGGCAACTCTAGCCATCGCCTGGGCGGCTTCAAAAAAGACAGGATCGTTCAGCAACGTCAGTGCCTGCAGAGGAGAGTTTGAGCGATCACGGCGCGTGCAACTGGCATTCGCTGGTGGAGCATCAAACGTCACGTTCTGTGCGAAAGGAGATAACCGCTGAAGCCACGTGTAGAGACCTCTTCGATACCGATCCGCGCCTTCACTTGTTTGCCAGACGTTGGAAAATCCTTCTTTTGCGACGATCTCTGGTTGAGGAGGAAACACGCTCGGTCCACCAACGCGGCTTTCTAAAAGACCACTGGCGTACAACATCGCGTCTCGCACCTGATCGGATGAAAATCTCAAAGGCATCTGTCGAGCCAACAGCCGGTTCTGCGGATCGGTCGCGACTAACTCGGGCCTGGCAACAGAAGATTGACGATATGTCGCCGACGTGACGATCAGGCGATGCATCTGCTTAACACTCCAGCCGCGATTCATGAACTCCGCCGCCAGCCAGTCCAGCAATTCCGGATGACTGGGCTTCTGACCTCGGAGACCAAAATCATCCGATGGATCCACCAGACCTCGCCCAAAGAACTCCTGCCACATGCGATTCACCACGACTCGCGCGGTGAGAGGATTCTCTTTCGACACCAGCCACCGCGCCAGATCGAGTCGGTCGATGGGCTGCGGAGGCTGAGCTTTCTCATCAGACACGCTGGCCAGACCCTGAGTATTCGATTGCAACCATCGCGGAATATCAGCCTGCACCAGTTCAGCGGGAACTCGAAAGTCGCCGCGCGTATGAATATGCACCGGCCGTGCATGTCGAGCTTGTCGCACCGTTGGCGCACGCGTGGGCCATGGGACAGATTTTATTAGTTCTTCCAGTTGAGGTGTCAGCGTGGAGAGTTTCAGTTCTGCAAACTTCGGATCATCAATGATGGATCCTCGAGCCAGAAAGTAGTCCTGCAGACGATCCTTTTCATCCAGAGTTCTCTGGTCCCAGGGAGTCTGCGCGATAACACAACCCTCAAGCTGCCCTTCGCCCAATTCTCCGCCCCAGATCAGGCCCAGAACTTCCCACTGACGATCCCATGTCGGGGAAACGCCTGGATGAGCTACGGCTTCCTGCATGCGGACTTCCCAGCGTTTCTGGAGTTCATCAAGGCCCGGCTGGAATGGCGCCACCAGCGTGTCGCGTTTCTCGCGATATTCTGCAAAGGCCGCCTCAAACGCAGCTTGTTCGCCGGGAAGCGGCAGTGGAAGATTGACCTCGTCGGCCTGATCAAGCACCGCGTAGAGCTGAAAGAATTCTTTCTGAGTCAGCGGATCATATTTGTGATCGTGACAGCGCGAACATCCCACCGTCAGACCGAGCCATGCCGTTCCAACAGTCCTGGTGCGATCCACGATTTGTTCCACTCGATACTCTTCCAGATCTGCTCCGCCTTCGCGATTGCTGAGCGTGTTACGTAGAAATCCAGTTGCCAGAAGTTGTTCCTGAGTGGGCTGGGGCAATAGATCGCCTGCCAATTGTTCGATCGTAAATTGATCGAAAGGCAAGTCGCGGTTGAGAGCATCGATCAGCCACTGACGATAACGCCATGCCACCGGACGTTTTTGATCCGTCAGATAACCGTCGGTGTCGGCAAAGTGACAAAGATCCAGCCACGGGCGAGCCCATCGTTCACCGTAAGCAGGAAGCGACAATAGCCGATCAACTTCTCGCTCATACGCATCCGGGGCTGAGTCATTAAGAAATCGACTGACATCGTCGGGTGCCGGTGGTAATCCTGTGAGATCCAGCGTCACTCGCCGCAACAATGTGACGCGATCAGCTTCAGGGGCCGGAGTGAACTTCTGTTGCTCAAGTCCTGACAAGATGAACGCATCAATCTCGTTCTTTGTTTGATTATCATGGACGACGTTTGGAACTGGCGGAGCCTTCACCGCCTTGAACGCCCAGTGTTCGCGGGCGGCAGCCTGAGGTGACTGCAGAACAGATTTCTCCGGCCAACGAGCGCCGTCGGAGAGCCACCGCTTCAATCTGGTTAGCTGCTCGGAATTCAATCGCGAACCTTCGGGAGGCATGCGATGTTCTTCATCAGGGCCAGCCGTGACCCGAATCCAGAGCGAACTTTTCTCGGGCTCGGTTGCATTAAACGCGGCTCCCGAGTCGCCGCCTTGCTGCCATGTCGTCTTAGATGTCAAACCGAGCCCGCCGCTCGGCGATTCCGCATGACAACTCAGGCATCGATCTCTGAAGAGCGGTGCAATGTCTTTATCGAAGTCGACAGGCACCAGATCCTGTGCGCGGGCACTTGAAGCACAGGTAAATGCGAAGAGCATGGGCAGTAGCAGCAGAAAGAGTCGCTGCGGCGTGTGATTGCTGTCGCTGGCGGTACGAGATTTGGTCGAAGTATCGACCGAATTCAGGTCTGCGAGGCATTCGGGGGACGTCAGCAGTGGCCAGCTTTGCATCGCGGGGCCTCATTGGAAGCAGCGGAATCATCCTGAAGCACCAACGATGACCAAACAGTTGCCAGTCGTGAGTGTCTCAGGTCAAGAAGTCCGTGTTGTGCCCCAATGCGATAGGAATTTCAACTGATGCTCAGGTGTTTAGGCACCGGATAGAGGTCTCTGCCTTTCCTTCGGTTGGGGCATACAGTCTCGCATGGAGCCGTGATTCCACTGAGCATTGTTCGACGGAGGCGAACTCCAGCAGTGGTGAATCATGGCTCCGAGCAGCCTCTCTGGCGAGGCTGCTGCCTTCTCATTTAAGTCGCAAGCAGCTAGGCCGCACAGTAGGCCCCTGTCACGATGTTTGTCACCGTATCGGCAGCACTGGAAGTTTCCTGAACGCAGCGAGAAATATCCCCCGTGGCCAGGCTTTGTTCTTCGGCAGCGCGGGCAATCTCCTGATTGACAGCATCAACTTCGCGAATGACCTGAAAGATTTGGCTGATATCGTTCACTGTCGCGTCCGTTGCTGTTCGCATTTCGTCCAGGCGAGAACGAATTTCACGAGTCGCATCGCTGGTCTGGCGAGCGAGAGCCTTGACTTCATTCGCCACAACTGCGAATCCTTTGCCTGATTCGCCAGCTCGAGCGGCTTCGATCGTTGCATTCAGAGCCAGCAAGTTGGTTTTTCCGGCGATGCTTTCAATCAGAGCGACAACCCCGTTAATCTGGTCGGCAGCGTGTCCGAGGCTGGTGATGCTGTTGCGACCTCGGTCTGCCACATCGGAAGCTCCGCGAGAAACCGCTGCCGCTCGTTCGGTGCTGCTCGCGATGCCACTGATCGAGTAGGTAAGTTCTGTAATCGCAGTCGCTGAAGTATTGGTTGTGGAGCGAAGAATTTCGATCGCGGCTTCGATTGGAGCGGCGACGGCTTTGCTACCCTTGAGTCCAACATAGAATCCAACGACGATGGTTGCAATCAGCGGGACCAGAATGGCCAGGGCAGAGATCAGTTTGGCCCAGCTTACGGACGCGGTGATTTCTCCGACGTAGTCATCGGCCAGGCTTTCGACCTTCTCCGTTTCGTCAACAGCAATCAGTGCCGCTGCATCATACTTCTGCTTCGTTTCCTGCAACTTCAGATAGCTGTCGATGTATTGGTCCATCAAAGTGGTGACTTTGGCAAACTCTGCTCGACAGACGTCAGACATTCGCTGGCCGTCGAATTTTCCTTCAAGCTGATCAGCAGCAAAGTTTTTGTCGAACGTGCCGGTCGCCAGCATTTCGTTCATCGCGTCAGAATGGAATGCTCGGGAGTCTTCTATTTCCTTGCGACAGCGTTCCGGATCCTGTCCTGCTGTCAATTGTTCGAGGAAGAACAACTGCGTCAGGAATCCAATGCTGGATTCCATGCCACCATCAGCAGCTGCCCATTTCAGAGCCAGGCCGCTGTTCCAGGTAATTGGCTTTTCCGGATCCGACTCGATTTCGTCAACCTGAGCATCGCCGAGAGCTTCCAGGACTTCACTGACGGAAATGAATAACTCAGCCTGTGTCTTAAAGTCTGCCTTGGCTGCTTCGAAGGTATGATGAGTATCCTGAAGCTCGGCCATGGTGGTCTCATAGACCTTAAGAGAATCGTGTAACGGCTTTAGTTGTACCTTAGACATGACGCCCGCGTCTTCGACTCGCTTCAACTGTTCTTTGGCCCGGTCTTGATACTCCGACATGCGTTTCTTGTTGCGTTCGACATCAACGTTGTGAATGATTTCACAGTTGGCAATGATCTGCCCCTGAATGCTGATAGCGGCATTCATCGCGCCGTCGGCCGTGCTCCAGGCCGGACCAGAGAGTTTGGTCAACAATCGCCCCAGTGAATAGATTCCGCCCCCGCCAGCTGCTCCACAAATCAGCACCAGAACTCCAACGACAACATAACCAACGGCCATTCGCTTCCAAAGTGGCAGATTCTCGAGTTTCATGTCTGTCTCTTGACCGGATAAGGACGTCGACGATTGGGAAAGGGCATCAGACGTTGATGGAAATCAACTCATGCTGAGCAGCTATCGAAGTTGCTGCGGCTAACTGACCGTTTTTCTTGCCGTACGGGTGGGCGACTCGGGGGTTTCCGGGAGACGGCGAAGATTGTTCCGGTCGGGGCGATTGCAGCGAGCGCGAGAATTCACTTAGAGCCGATCCCGGAGTCTCATAAAAGCGCATTCAGTAGCTCATCGTACTGTTCAATACACGTGCTCCAGTGGTGATGCTCCGCCACGTGGCTGCGAGCAGTGCGAGACATTAGCGCGGCGACAGCGTTATTCTGCAGGATTTCACCCAGAGCGTTCGCCAGTGCGTTGATATCACCTCGGGGAACAAGTCGTCCTGTGAGGTGATCCCGAATGAGTTCATGGCTGCCATCAACGGCGGTGGCCACAACCGGCAATCCCGCAGCTTGAGCCTCCATGATCACGTTGGGTAAACCTTCCCAGTGCGATGCCAGCACCAGAGCATTTGCCGACTTCATCAGCCTCCAGACATCAGGGCGCCAGCCGGGAAGTTGTACTGAGTGGTGCAGTCCAAGTTCATCGACTCGACGCTGGAGTTCCGGCCGTAATTCGCCTTCGCCGATAAACAACAATCTGGCCCGCAATTTCAGTTCGGGAAAACTCGAAAGCATCAGGTGGAAGGCTTCAAGTGCATCAAGAGGAGCTTTCTGTTTTGAGAGCCGTCCCACGCATAGGATGACTTGGTCGTCAGGCTTGCACCCCATCTCGCTGCGAGTCGCAGGGACGGCCGCATCGATTGCTTCCAGATCAACACCATTGAGAATGGTCATCATGCGATCGGGATCAATCTGACAGATGTTTCGATGCAGCTCACCGACTGATTGACTGACGGCCACATAACGATCCACCATGCCTTTCGTGAGCCGCTCGGGAAGTCTGACAACCAAACGCCGATCAGCGACTCTGATTCCGCACACGATCCGGCGTACGCCCGCGAGACGACCTGCAATTCGCCCCACCAGATTTGCCTGATGGAGAAAGGTCAACAACACGTCGGCTGGCCGACAAAGGAGTTCTCGACGCAGTCGCCAAATCGCACGAACATCAAGCAGACCGCCAGCCTGCAAGGCCGAGACTTCAATGTTGGCAGCTTCCAGCAGAGTTGCCAGTGGTCCGGCATCTCGCAAGCTGACGACACGGACATCCCAGCCAAGATTCTGCAGGCCAATCGCCACGCGCACGAAGGCTTTCTCAGCCCCACCGACATCAAGTTCGGTGATCACCATCGTCAGTCGGCGAGATTGTGTGGGAGGGCTGAGGGACATGAAGAAGACTCACGACAGAAATTGATCACTCAGGACCACTTCAAAATGACCTTGCCGGACTGTCCGGATCGCATCGCTTCGAAGCCTTTTTCAAATTCCGTGTAATGCAGACGATGAGTAATCACCGGGCTTATATCCAGTCCGCTCTGCAGCATCACGGACATTTTGTACCAGGTTTCGTACATCTCTCGACCGTAAATGCCGTGAATCGTCAGCATGTTGAAGACCACTATATTCCAGTCGATGGAAATATCTTCTGAGGG
This sequence comes from uncultured Planctomycetaceae bacterium, assembly GCA_903921605.1. The sequence goes on from CAIXQV010000269.1 coordinate 25,652, forward strand.
AATCCCCAGCATCGCAATCTTTCCGCCGTGCGCCATATTTGTCAGCATGCTGCGAAATGCGGCGGGATTACCTGACATTTCGAGGCCTACATCGAAACCCTCCACCATCCCCAGCTCAAGCTGAACGTCTTCAAGTTTTTCGTGACGAACGTCAACGACTCGGGTTGCTCCGAGCTTCTTTGCCAGTTCCAGTCGCCAGGGGTTCACGTCCGTCACCACAACGAATCGTGCGCCGGCATGACGAACGACGGCCGCAGCCATCAAACCAATCGGCCCGGCGCCAGTGATCAGAACGTCTTCACCCAGGACAGGGAAAGCCAGAGCTGTATGCACTGCGTTACCAAACGGATCGAAGATCGACGCAATATCGCGATCGATGCTGTCATGATGATGCCAGACATTGGTCATCGGTAGAGCAATGTATTCGGCGAACGCTCCCGGGCGATTGACGCCGATGCCCTGCGTCTTTGGGCAAAGATGACGACGCCCGGCCAGGCAGTTTCGACAGCGACCGCAAACAACGTGGCCTTCTCCACTGACGATTTCGCCCGGATGAAAGTCGACCACATTCGAGCCCACAGCGACGATCTCACCGACGAATTCGTGACCAACTGTCATCGGAACCGGGATTGTTTTCCGAGCCCAAGCGTCCCATTCATAGATGTGCACATCGGTTCCGCAGATCCCCGTGCGATCCACTTTGATCAGAACATCGTTGACGCCGACGGTTGGCTCGGGAACGTCTTCCAGCCAAAGCCCCTTTTCGGAGTGTCGCTTAACCAGAGCCTTCATTGGGAGATCCTCCTGGTGGATTGAATATAGTGGATGTCTTGTGCAGTATACTAGATTACCGCTGTCCACTTTGCAAGACGTGTTTCCATTATCGTGGAACTTGTTGTAGAGTTCAGCTCACCGCCGGTGTTTTCGTTTACCGGCGTGCCGCAGGTGAATTAGGGCAACGACGCGTGCGAGTTGCCGTTAAGCGAAAACACTGCCCCATTTTTTCTTCATTTGTGTGGCATCTACAAAGAAGTCTCTTTTTATGAAAAAGAAGCCCACCCTCGGTGTCGGAGAGAACCCTTCGGCGGAAGACGTCAGTCGCCATGTCTGTCGCCGCATTCATGAGCTGCGGCAGAAGCTGGGCTGGTCTTTGGACGTTTTGTCGCAGGCGTCTGGTGTAAGTCGTTCGATGTTGAGCCAGATTGAGCGAGAACAGGCAAATCCCACACTGGCCGTCACGGTCAAAATCGCGAACGCTTTGGGAATGTCTTTGGCAGAGTTATTGGAGCAGGTCGTTCAGGTTCGAAATATTGAAATCATTCGAGCGGAAGATCGTCAGCACATTTTTCGAGCTGACGGCAATTGCTCCATTCGTACGCTTTCGCCGCTGCACCTCGAAAAGGATGTGGAGTTCTATGAAGTGCTGTTGACGCCGGACGGAGTCCTTCGATCATCGCCGCATTTTGAGGGAACTCGTGAGTTTCTGACCGTTCAGAAGGGCAAGGTTCAGGTCACGTCAGAGGCCGAGGTGACGGAACTGAATAAGGGCGATTCTGCCAGCTATCGAGCCGATGTTCCTCACGAAATCCGCAATCTGGCCAAAGCCGAATCGCTCGTCTTTCTGGTTGTGATCTATCAGTAGTTTTTCGTTACTGGATCCGCGGGCGATGATGGGCCATACAGTAGGATGACGTGTGGGGCAGAATCAGCCTGGTGGCGGGCACTCGCTGCCGAGCCAACAGCCTGGTCCAGCCATTGGGTTGGGACTCGTAGGATTTTCTTCGGCACCAAACCCGATTTCATCCCTTCAATCCTGTTTCCACAATTGCGGCGAGTTCTCTATAGTCCCCCGCTGTACATATTGGCGCCAGGGATTGTTGAGGTCAGCGATGTCGGAAGTTTCAGTTTCTGAACAGGACGTTTCGCGGTATGTCGTTCGCTATGGAACGATGAGGCTGCTGGGTGACTTTGAGGCGCGCCGTCATACGTCGTTCGCTCGAAACGATGAAGTCGTCGTTCGTTCGGAACGTGGCATCGAATGGGGTGTCGTGTTATGCCCTGCGACGAATCAGACAGGTTCTTATCTGGGAAACACTAAAGGCCCAGGGGGAAGAATTCTGCGATCGGTTTCTGATGAGGATCGGCGGTCTCGTGGTGAGAATTCAGCTCGCGAGAAGAAGTTCTTTGAACTCGCCTCGTCAATGATCAAAGAACGATCCATGCAGATGCAGGTGATCGATATTGAACAGATTTTTGGTGGCGAACGAGTCATCATCTATTATCTCTCGGAGAATCGCGTTGACTTTCGTGATCTCGTGAAATCCATGGCTCGCGAATTCAACACTCGGATTGAAATGCGTCAGATTGGAATCCGCGATGAAGCACGGCTACTGGCGGATTACGGTGATTGTGGCAAGCCGGTGTGCTGCAACACCCACCTGCAGGAAATGCCTCCAGTGTCGATGAAAATGGCGAAATTGCAGAAAGCGACGCTCGACCCGAATAAGATTTCCGGCCGCTGCGGGCGACTCAAGTGCTGCCTGCGGTACGAATACGACACGTACGAAGAACACCGTAAGGAGTTACCTCCTATTGGCGCCACGGTGATTACGAAAAACGGCACGGCTCGCGTTCTGCAACATGAATTACTGGCAAAACGGCTGGTTGTCGTTTACGAGGATGGGCGGCGTGTCATGACCGATTCTGCCGACATTGTTACCGTGGTCTCCCGAGGCAGTAAGCCGGGCCGCTCAGATTCGGACGAAGACTAAATTCCGTAATCGGGCCTTCATTCGGTCGGTGGCTTGTTGTAGAATCGCCACACACCCATAAAATCAATTGATGCTTTCTCGCCACAAAGTCCCCGGATCGTTTCAGCAATGACCTCTGTCAGAAACCATGCCACTCCCCGGACCTACCATCCCATGGCCTACAAGTTCGTGTTCTCCGCATTGCGGTTTACACAGGAGCAACTTGGGCGTGATCGATCGACGGAAGCGACGGGGCACATTAGTGGGCCGGAACTGCTGGACGGAATTCGACGCCTGGGTTTGCAGCATTTCGGAATGATGTCGATCGTGGTCTTCAAGACCTGGGGAATTCACTGTACTGACGATTTCGGCAAGATCGTGTTTCAGTTGATTGAAGCCGGCGAAATGCGAAAGACGGACGACGACCAGTTGCATGATTTCCTTGGAGTGTACGATTTCAGCAAAGTCTTTCTAGACGATTATACCCTCGACACCAGTGAAGCCTTCAGCAGGTCCTGAGCACGGCCGCTGACGAGGTCGAATCCACGCGAACTGTGTCGGTGGGAGCCGTTTAGCAACAGTCCTTGAGTAACCTGGGGATTGGTCATGTGGCGACACAATCGGTGTGGCTGCGTTTGCTGAGGCTCGGTTTTCAATCGCTACGGGAAAACGTTGGAATTTGTATGGTGTGGCAAGTTCGCCGTTGCGAACGCAGGCACACCAATCACGCATGTTGTTTCCAGCCCAACCCTTGTCAATGACTGTGCCATTGCTGCGCTCGTTTGAGTCGGAGCCATAAGCGACGGGTCGCTGGGCCACTTTACTGCTCAGCTCCCGCGCCGTCGTGGTGTCAATTGCGGTCCGGAAGTAGCGGCCTCAGCAAGGGCTCCGTCACTCAGGCACTGCGCACGCGATGATGCTTTCGCTTGAGGCCCAAAATCGGAGCAACCCAGCGAATCGTACCTGCAGAATTCATGCGGGGACAAAATCCCGGCTGCTCACTTGGCGAATGCTGATTCTGTGGTAGTATCCGAGTGTTGGGTTTAAACCCAACACTCGGTTGGTGAGAAGAACTACAGGATTCGGAGGACTGCCATGTTGGTGCTCAGACGTCGAAAAGGCGAACAGATTATTATCAACGAAGAGATTCGCATCTTCGTGGCTCAGGCGTCAGAGGGCAGTTGCACTCTCTCGATCGAGGCGCCGGATTCCTTTGTGATTCGCCGGGGTGAACTACCGCCGTTTGAAAAGCGAGTTCCTCGAGGAATTTCTTCTTCAATACAGGCCACCAAGTGAATACTCATGTCGGACAATTAATCCGAGAAGCCCGGATCACTCGCGGGATTTCTCTCCGTGCGTTAGCGGGGCAGGTGGGCATTCATTTTAGTCACTTGTCGAAGATCGAAAACGGCAAAGATCAGATTGGCCGTGATTCGCTGCTTCGAGTGGCGGAAGAGTTGGGAGTTGATCCGGATTTGTTGTTGGGTGAAGCTGGGCACCAGGCCGTTCCATTTCGTGTGCTGGGAGACATTGCGGCCGGGAAGCCGATTGAAGCGATCGAAGACGTCGAAACGTTTGATCTGACTCGACTCTTCGACCCTCACCAGCATTTTCTATTGCGAGTCAAAGGTCATTCTATGATTCTCGATGGAATCAACGACGGAGATCTCGCCATCATCCGGCATGCCACTACGGCAAAAACCGGTGACACGGTCGTCGCCATCGTGAATAGCGGTGAAGCAACGCTTAAGCGATTCCGCCGGACGAAAGACGTCGTTGTTTTGACGCCGGCCAACGACCAAATGACCGCCACCACGTGGCCTGCTGCTCAGGTTGAAATCCGAGGCATCTACGTGGGGCTCGTGCGAACTCATCGGTGACATTGTCTCTAAAAGAAACCATGTGCAGGGGTGCACGGGCGGTCTGTTGAATTAATCGCTTAACGGCAAGCCGCAGGCGTCGTTGCCCGGTTTCGACGCCTGCCGTTGCCTGCGGATCGGCGGTCAATAAAGAACGGTCAGCAGCCTCTAATTTCGGTCTTCGGTTTCCACAGACGCAAGCTGGGCATTAAACCAGTCGTGAGCGGATCGCCAGAGATGTGTGCCCAGGGAACCGCGAGGTAAACCCAACGCGGCAGTGCCACGTTCGCCGCAGCGAAATGCCGTCGCCTGTTCGTCAGGCAGTTCCACGATCGCCGTGAAACGATGTTCGGTCAATCGCAAACGATCTTTGCTGCTGGAGGATTCTCGTTCGTCCATCTGTGAAACAGTCAACGCACCTCCATTTGTAGCCGCCAACGCGGGATGAGGAATCGACCGGCTGGCTCGCGGGTTGACTCGCACCAGCGTGGCCCTCACGGGATCATGAGTCCCAATCCGAACTTTCACAGGCTGACCGACAAGGCCCGTCGCAACGGCGAGATCGCGTTGACCGATCGACAATTTTAACTCTTTATCTTCCTCAACGCCGATCGTCATCAGCTCCATCCCTGCGCTGGCGAATGTCCCCAACAGATTGTGCAACTCTCGACTGATAATCTGCCCGGAACGTCCGGCTCGAATTTCAAGGCCGTCCGTTTGTTTCTGGCATTCATGAAGTTGACGCAGCAGGGATTCGCGTGTCCCCTGAAAGACATTCAGTGCGCCGGAGTTGTGTTCGCCGGACGCGGTTTGAACTCGCAGATCCTGCTGTGCCAATTGTTTCTGCAGATCCAGCCGTTTTGTCGTCACGTCTTCGTTTCGCAGGGTCAGCAGCAAGTCTCCGGCCTCGACATTCTGGCCGTTGTTGACATGGATCGATTGGATGAAACCGGGGGTCTCCGCGCGAACGACTTCTCCGTTCGTGAAGTCCACAACTCCAGGAGCCGTCGTCATCACCGGCGATGGCAGGCCGAACAAAGCGGCCAGAAGAACACCGATCAATCCACTGCTTACGAGTGACGCGCGGAACAATCGTTCGGGATGTTGAACTCGCAGATGATTGAGCGTTCTTAGAAATCCCCACAAAGGGCGGACAAACCACAGACAAACGCCAAGTGCGGCCAGCGCCAGCCCCGCGCCGTGGAACAGTACCGACGCCATAATGAGCAGAGAAAAAGTAACCAGAAGTCTCCAGATCATGGCTACAGCACCGTAAGCCATCAGAATCCAGCGTTGCCGACCAATGACCGCGGGCCGACTGCTACTGTCGCCGAAGAAGATTCGCCGAGCCAGCTCCGTGATCACGTTATTCGCCTGAGTACTCAGGTTCGGGATCTGCAGCAAATCCGACAGAACATAGTATCCATCAAACTTCATCAGCGGGTTGAGATTGAACAGCAATGTCGAGACGCTGGCCATGATAATCGTGTTCTGCAACACGTGCCGAAACAAAACAGAATCGCACCACTTCCACGCCAGAATCGACAGCGAGGCAATGATCAGTTCGACATACACACCCGCCAGAGCCGTATGAATGCGCTGCCAGCGTGAGCGAAAAGACCAGCACGACGATGCATCAACGTAGGCGAGTGGTGCAAGAAAGGCGATGATCACTCCGGTTTCACGAATGTTGCCGCCATAACGATGGCAAACGAGGGCATGGCCCAGCTCATGAAAGAACTTGAGCGCGATCCAGGCGATCAATAACCAGAACCAGTTCTGCTGCGAGATCACGTTAGCGGAACTGGCCGTGAAACGATCCCAATTGGCCGACAACGTCAAACCCGCAATGACCATCAGCATCATTGCGAGGATGGTCGCTGGTCCGGTGAAAATCCAGCCGAATGCTGGCTGCAGGGTTCGCAGTAAAGAGTCTGGCCGCCCGAGAGGGATCTTTTGCCAGAGTGGATTCATTTTTTTCCAGAACGGCTTGTGGCCATTCGGCGTTTTGACCGTTGTCGATGCACCAGAGGAAGTTGTGTCACTGTCAGCGAATGCTCCCAGACCATTCTCCAGCAGCCACGAATAGATGGAAATGGCCTGAGTCTGCCCGAGGGCTTTCTCTTTTAGCTGCTGCGACGCAATCGCCAGGGCTTCAGCGAAGCTTGTGCGGCCATCCAGCAGGGAAACAAACACGTACTCGGCGTAGCCGATTCTGAAGTATTCCGACGTCGTTTTGACTTCGAGGTGATAGAACGTTTCGCCGTTGTAGTTTTGCGGCACGAACAGCAAATCGTCGCGGAGTTTCAGACGAGTTCTGCTCAGTTCAACGGTGGAAATGTCGGGCATGCCCATCATGTTACCACCCCAGCCAGCCCAGCAGCCATGCCGCTGGCTTGTGGAACAGGTTCCAGCCCAAAGCGTGGCGGCGAGTATTCACGTGGGCCGATCCACGCATGCCGGGGCGAAGCAGCGACGTGTCATTGGGAATGTCGGCTTCCGCGATAAAGATGTTCTTTCCATCTCGAATCTCTGCGCGAGGATGCACGGAGCGAATCAGAGCGGTAATAGAGTCTTCCGGCGCGGCTTCCAGCTGAATATCGACTGTCATGCCAATCTGAACATGACGAATGTCTTCTTCCGGAATGCAGAGTTCAACGACCATGGCGTCCAGTGGGGCGATCTCAAACAACGTCTTGCCCATTTCGAGCGGAACGCCTTCGGCTTCTCGATGGTCACCGCTAACGACGACACCATCAGCCGGGCTGCGAATTTCGAGTGACTCATTGCGATGCTGCAGCAGTCCGGCTCGTTGTTCGAGTCTTTGCATTTCATGTCCGGAGATCGCTGCGTTCCCGAATTCTTTTTTGCTGAGCTGAGTGTTTCGCTCTTTCGTAGCTTTGTTGAGATTCGCCTGAACTTCAGCCAGCTCCCAGCGGATTTCTCGTCCATCCATCTGAGCCAGGAGTTGGTCTTTCGTCACGATGTCTCCCGGTTCGACGAGGCATTCTTCCAGCGGACCATCAAACGGAGCTGCGACATAACGCCGTTCGACCGGCTGCAGTTCCAGTTCGCAGCGAATGCGATAGATCATTGGCAACATCAGCACCATGGCGATGGCCCCGGACAGCCAGGCCGCCATTTGCAATCGTGATGTGGTGAGAACACCGCGAGTACCACGGATCAACGATAACCAGCGACTGTCAGCCACTTTCTGAAGTACGCCAAGGCAACCAGCCAGAGCACCGGCCCCGGCACGGAGAAAGCGTTCGGCTTCGCGACTGCGATCCGTTGTTGCGTCGTCGTTCGTACTCAAGGGCAAAGTCACGAGGATGCAGCCCATCGCATCGCCGGATTCGGTTTGAATCGGCATGCTGACGAGAGTGTCGCCATAGCCAGACTCCGCAAGTTGTTGATGTGACAACAGGGCGTGGCGATTGGATAACTCCAGTGCGGGCCAAACGCCACTGGTCGATCGAATCAGGGATTCCTGCAGAGCTGATTCTGCCAGCCGGGTTTCTTCGGAGAACGGATCAATCACGGCACCGCCTGAGATCGCAGCGAGCTTTACTTCTGATCGACCACTTTGGCACATCCCTATCACAACTCGATCGGCCTGCAGATACGTTTGCAGCGAATCCGCCAGTCGCTGACATCCCGAGTTGGAATCATTTGCCGACTGCACGTGCGCCACGAGTTCGATCAGGGCCGCGACGGTGGATGCGTTTTGAGCGTTCTGGCGACCGGCTCGTTGTAACGACCATTCGCCGATGAACGACGACAGCATCAGCAACGATGTTGCGACTTGATTATTCGTGTCATCCTGAGCGATCTGCAGAGAAACTGGTGGCTGCGTAATCATCAGCAGGCAATGGCCCGGTAGTGAGCCGATTGGCAGAGCGCACAGGTTCAGTTCAGAACCCACAGAAGTCCATGTCAGATCATTTCTGCGCAGACATTCGGTAGCCGTCCGCTTGAGTTGATCGCGCAAGCTCTGCGACGCGCCTTCAATCGGAGCCAGCAGGCCTTCGAGATGTTCGGTCTGTCCGATCTGTGAGCCTGATGGATGACGCCAGACCAACAATGTCGGCTGACAAGCTCTTTGCAGATACGCAGCGACGACTTTCTGGACATCGTTCAGATCTTTCGCATTCAGCAAACTGTTGCGAGTTGTCTGGAACAGATGCTGAACAGAATTGCCGTCGGCACGGCCATCCGCAGGGAGATTGTCCTGCACATCGCAGGTTGTCGATCCATCTGACGAAAGCACAGGGAGATACCTCAATGTCAGCAGAGATTTTTAGAAAGTTCGCGGAGAATTGATCGCTCAGTTTCGAACTGCGACCGGGGTTGATTTGCCCGGTGTTCCGCTGGCTTCTTCAGGAGTCATGTTGACAGTTTCGGCAACTGGAACCGATCCTGCGGGTTTGGTTGTTTCAGGAGCAGGTGTTGCAGCCGGGTTCGAATTTTCAGCGGAGTGTTCCATCACAAGAATCGCTCGCTCACCGCTCTGATGCTGACGAGCGGAATTGGGCAATCGGACTTTGACTCGCACTGATGAATTCGAGGTATCGGAAGTCGGAGAGACATATTCAATAATGCCTTCGGCCCGGACCTGATCGGCTCCCAGTTTCAGCTCGACAACCTGATCCTTCTCAACTTCATTTCGCTGAGACAATGGAACAGAGAAGACAATCAACAGCGGGTCTAGCTGTACGAGACGCGCAATCGTGGGGTCCGAAGGCGAAACGAATTCTCCGGCTTCTCGGGACAGTTCAGAGATCACTCCGTCCATCGGAGCAATCACCTGACGCTGCTTTAGCTGAGATTCGATTCGGCGCGATTCCAGTTGTTTCACTTCGAGATCTTCTTTAACCGACAGCAGGCGAGCTTCGGCGATGCGAATCTCGGTTTGAATACGATCCACTTCCTGTTGGCTGGCATGGTCACGCTCACGAAGCTGCTTGAGTTTTTCCTGTTCCTGAGTCTTCATGTCGAGATCTGCCTGAGCAGACTTCAGGAGTCCTTCGGCGTTCATGCTGCGGCGAGCAACTTCGAGAGACGCTCGCAGGATGTCGTCGTCCATCACCGCAAGGATATCTCCCTGCTTCACAATGGCCCCTTCAACGACCCGTACTTCTGACAACGTGCCCATCTCGGATGCTGCGACGGAAATGTCACGGTACGGTTCTGTAAACGCTTCTACCACGATGCTGGATTCGGGAGCATTCGGTTCGGAGCCCGCAGCTTTTGACTGAGGCGCAGAAACCGGAATACTGGCCCCGACTGTTTGACGCAGAGACTCCTGAGATACGGATGCGGAGGCCGTTCCATTGGCTGTGATAAGTTTTGTTACCACAGGAGCCATTGATCCGTTGTTACCAGGCTCGGTCATGGCGGTCACTGCAAAAACAGCGACAGGAACTGCTATCGCGGCGGCGGAAAGCAGTGTTTTACGTGTCAGCATAGTACACCGGGAGTTTTGTTGGCGGATCAAGAAGGTGTTGCAACAACGCAACGTGTCCGTACAGACCCTAGGTCATGATTGGAGCGATCGGTGTTAAAAACACTGGCGGTAGGGAAGGTCGATGGGAGATTATTCCTTGTTCGCGACCACTTCTGGTTGTATCGATTGTACGCTCGGAACATCAGGCCGACTGTTGTACGATCCCGGCCAGTGTTTCCCGGTCAATGTTGGTACTCGATATCCCTGAGTTATCACTATGTCACGCAGATTGCTTGTCGCTGTTGCCCTTCTGCTTTGGAGTCCGTTGACAGCGGCGGATGATGTCAGCTTCTCACGCGATATTCGCCCGATTCTTGCGGCCAACTGTTTTGGCTGCCACGGTACGGACGAAGGACATCGAGAAGGCGACCTGCGACTGGATACATTCGCCGGTGCCACAGCAGAGCATGAAGGACGAGCGGCAATTGTTCCGGGGAAACCTGAGGCCAGTGAGTTGCTGGAACGAGTCACGTCTCACGATGCGGACTCCGTCATGCCGCCTCGTGAAACCGGCAAGGCTCTGACTGCTCAACAAGTTGACATGCTGCAGCGATGGATTAAGTCCGGGGCCGAGTATCAGCAGCATTGGGCCTTCATTGCTCCGGTTTCGCCACCTGTCCCTGAGTTTGCTGATGAGCAATGCCGGCAATGGATTAAGAATCCGATCGATGCATTTATTCTGCAGCGACTTCAAAAAGAAGGCCTGCGTCCAGCACCGGTCGCGGAATCCTCGACATTGCTGCGGCGAGCGTCGCTGGATCTGATTGGATTGCCGCCTGAACTGTCAGAGCTGGATGCCTTCGCTTCAGCCTCGGAGTCTCAGGCTGAAAATTCTGAGACAGGAGACGATTTGCGGTGGAGCAAGGAGATCGATCGACTTTTGGCCTCTCCGCATTTCGGAGAAAAGTGGGCTCGCCATTGGCTGGATGCGGCACGGTATGCGGATTCCGATGGCTTTGAAAAAGACAAGCCGCGGTTCGTCTGGTTCTATCGCGACTGGGTTGTTCGTTCGCTCAACAATGACAAGCCGTACAACGAGTTTCTGAAGGAACAATTAGCTGGCGATTTAATCCCGAAGCGAACTCAGGATCAGCTCGTAGCCACCGGCTTTCTTCGCAACTCGATGATCAACGAAGAGGGCGGAGTTGATCCGGAGCAGTTTCGTATGGAGGCAATGTTCGATCGCATGGATGCGGTGGGCAAAGCGATGCTGGGAGTAACCATTCAATGTAGTCAATGTCACAATCATAAGTACGATCCGATCAGCCAATCGGACTACTATCGGATGTTTGCGTTTCTGAATAACTGCGATGAAGCGCAGGCGACGGTCTATACTCAGGACGCTTTACAGAAACGAGAAGCGTTGATGTCGGAGATCCATCGCCTGGGAACGGAGCTTCAAAACGCTCATCCGCAGTGGCGTGAGAAGTTGAATGACTGGGCCAATGAGATTGCTCAGCAGGCGAATCCGTGGTCGATCGTCAGGCCGGAACTGGACAGCAGCGGCGGACAGAAACACTATCTGCTCAATGATGGTTCGGTACTCGCGCAGGGCTATGCGCCGACAAAGCATACGACTGCGTTCAGTTGTAATACCGAGCTGAAGAGTCTGACCGGGTTTCGCCTGGAATTGTTGCTGGATTCGAATCTGCCGCACGGGGGCCCTGGACGTGCCGTTGATGGGCTGTGTGCGATCACGGAGTTTCAGGTTGATGTCGCTCCTTTGTCTGATCCCGGGAAGTCAACGAGCGTCAAGTTTGTGGCAGCTACGGCGGATGTGAGTCCTCAGCAGGAAAAAGAACTCGCGAAGATCTTTTACGATAAGACCGACAAGAAGCGAATCACGGGGCCAATTGAGAAAGCGTTTGATGGCGATAACCTGACCGCGTGGAGTATTGATGCAGGGCCTGGGCGCAGCAACGTGCCGCGGAATGCTGTCTTCGTGCCCGAAATGCCTCTCAGCAGCGAGTCGGGGTTTCGGCTGACGTTTAAGCTTGTGCAAATGCATGGAGGCTGGAACAGCGACGACAATCAGAATAACAATCCCGGGCGATTTCGATTCAGCGTAACGGATCAGGCTTCGCCGGTGGCCGACATGGTGCCTCCCGCAGTACGCGTTGCAGCACTCAAAACATCCGAGCAACGGACGGCCGAAGATTGGGCTGGGTTATTCAGCTGCTGGCGAACAACAGTGCCGGAGTTCGCGTCGACGAACGCTGTTATCGAGGAACTCTGGACGCAGCATCCGACGGGGGAAACTCAACTTGTGCTGCATGAACGCGAGGTTCGCCGGCCGACGTATTTGCTTACGCGCGGAGATTTCCTGAAGCCTGCCGATCAGGTTACGGCCGGCGTTCCGGATGCTCTGAATCCTTTGGTGGACTCGGAAGTTCCTGAGCGTCTGCGGATGGCTGAATGGATCGCCGATCGCCGCTCTCCGACAACGGCGCGGGCGATCGTCAATCGGATCTGGCAGGAATACTTTGGAACAGGGCTGGTGCAGACGGCCGAGGATTTGGGAACACAGGGCGAGTATCCCTCTCATCCGGGGTTGCTTGATTGGTTGGCGGTGGAATTGATGGATCACCGTTGGAGTCTCAAACACATCCATCGTCTAATTGCGAATTCGGCGACTTATCGACAATCTTCACATGTCAAGGAAGAACTTTACCAACATGATCCCGCCAATCGCCTGCTGGCGCGAGGGCCAAGGTTCAGGTTGTCGGGAGAAATCGTTCGCGACGTGGCGTTGGCTGTCAGCGGGTTGTTGAATCGAGAAGTCGGAGGTCCACCGGTTTATCCACCCGCTCCCGATTTTCTGTTTCTTCCGCCAGCGAGTTATGGTCCCAAGACCTGGACGACGGAGTCTGGAGCCAATCGCTATCGTCGAGCACTCTACACGTTCCGCTTTCGATCGGTTCCGTATCCGATGTTGCAGAACTTCGATACTCCTCGTGGTGATGCGGCGTGTGTGCGTCGAGTACGTTCGAATACTCCGATTCAGGCTTTGACAACCTTGAATGAAGGCCTGTTCGTGGAATGCAGTCGAGCCCTCGCGATGCGAATTGTTGCGGTGGCCAACGATGATCAGGAACGCATCATCCACGCATTTCGTCAATGTACGGCGCGGTCTCCAGGCAAACACGAGCTGGAGACACTGCTCCGTTTTCTTCGCAATCAAAAGGAACGATTCACGGCAGAGCCCGAACAGAACTCTATCCAGTTAGTAACAGGTTCCCCCGAAGGCAAACTGCAGTTACCTGGCAACGTGACCGCCTCAGAAGCCGCAGCATGGACAGCGGTCAGTCGAGTTCTGCTGAACCTTGACGAGGTGGTCACGAAAGATTGACGTGGGATCTCAGCCGGAAAAGAGCCTTGGTTGTAAGCTCAACTTGAACTCTGCCTGTTAAGGAAGGGTACATGTAGCGTTTCATCGTGTGCAATCAGGTCGCAGAAGTTCTCGACTCCTTCCCCGCTTTCGCACGGCGCACTGCTTGTGCTATTCAAGGATTGCGCGAATCAATCGTCGCTTTGCTGGATTCGCCAGGATTGGTCCGGCAAATTTTACGGAGATCGTCGAGCCTGTCCCGATGTAAGTCTGGGTACCCTCGAAGATAACCTTTGGAGTCGTATGAAGTTCGTTTCCAATCGTCACTCTTCCCGAATGCAGTGCGAAGACTACCGCGTTCCCGAATCTTGATGGCGATGTCGAATCAGGAACGGCTTCGATATTGATGCTGGCACGTCCAGCAGATCGAAAGAACGCAAGACCTTTTACCTGAATGTCTCTTATGAAAACTCCCAGATTCGTTGTGTTCAGAGCGTTGGCTCCAACATCAACAACAAGCGATTTCTCAAACACGGACTTTCTGAGATCAACCAGGTCTTCTTGATCACCAGTCGAAATGGCAACCGCATGTTTAAATCGGACGCGATCGGAGCTTTCAAAGCTATTGCCAGATTCGACGAAGTCAATCCCCTGACCTGTCAGAATTGACACAACACCACGAAACACAATATCCCCCTGATCGGGAATGTTTCCAAGAGCTATTTGATCATCCCCATCTCCGCTATCGATGAATGTCGGTCCGTTGACCGCCACCGTTCCAATCATCTGAAACGTATCTTTTCCTCCGCCAAGATTAACGCGGACTACGTTCTGAAATCCGACCCGTGTTTGATCTGCAACGCTATCCGGAGAGGCCTGAATGAGCACCGAGTCTGAACTTTGTGAGTGGGCGGCAGCATCCACGCTGAACTGTCCCGCAATAAGCAGTGCGCTCCCTGAAAAGCTTTGGAGCATGATTCTCGATGATGTCGTGTCCTTCAGGCGAACAGCCAGACTTTCCAGTGACATCGACTTGCCCGAGTTTATTTGCAGAGTGAACTCTACAGCCCCGAACTTAAAGTTGGCATCAACATTCTTGATTTGTACGTCGCTCGTGAAACTCCCCACGAAATAACGGTTGGTTTCATTAACTGTTGTGCCATCATTGATCAGGAAGTTATTCAGCGAGACATTCTGAATCGAGCCGGAATCGCTGCCGGCACCAAGGTTCATGGTGACATTGTTGAGGCGATCAAAACTGAGTTCGGATTGCTCAGCTTGCCCGTTCACTTTGAAGGAGCCTCCGGTGACACGGACTTTCATGTCTTCACTCATGAAGATCGAGACCGTGTCGTCTCCAGTGGTACCAAGGAAGTTCAGATTGACAGAGCCCGAGGGGCCCGGAGTTGAAATCACATTGATCGCGGACAACAACGTGCGCGATTCCAGAGCCTCAAGGGAACAAACGGCTCGATTTCGACGACTACGTCTTGAAGCGAATAGATTGATCATCTTCATGCCCATTGATGCTTCCATGTTGTTGTCCCTGGTCTGGGGAAGCTCCAAGTTTCGCTCCCCGTGATGCACAGTGATAATCGTCCGTTGCCGCAGTTCGGAATTATGTGGCTCGATTCATTTTGCCAGTTATCCTCTGGTACGGACTTCCTCGCAAGCTGAGTTCGTTTCCGTCTTCGTCTGATTCCGTTGATTCACTGAAGGGTGGCGATGAGTCGAGAGGCTGTCAAAGCATGGCGGATGAACTGCATTGGCGAGTTTGCACACGGCTTGGGTCTTCGAGGTTTGCCTGAGATTCTTGCTTTAATCAAACCTGAA
The DNA here is from genome assembly GCA_903921605.1 of uncultured Planctomycetaceae bacterium. Next base: position 40,928 of record CAIXQV010000269.1, read on the forward strand.
ATAATAAGTCAGTGTTGACATACGTCATTTGTGGCGTACGATATTGTTGGGCTAATTGATGGGAAGGGAGAGGTATGAAAGCAAATCCAGGTGGCAATCTTGACCCCAGGCAGGTTTACGGGCGAGATGCGTTGATCGAGATGTTGTGGGATCGGTTGGATTCTCAAAGCATACTCATCAACGCCGAACGGCGGATCGGCAAGACGCAGATTCTTAGGAAGATGCTTCTTGAGCCACGCTCGCCATGGAAGCCGGTCTTTCGAGATCTGGAGAAGATTCACTCTGCTCAGGAATTTGCCGAACTCGTTTACGATGACGTTCAGCAGTTTCTGGGTAAGGCTGAGAAGGCCCGTAATTTTATCCGGCGGTTGTTGGAAGAGAACGAAACCGACTACGTGAGTCTGAAAGCTCGAACGTGGAAGCAGCTTCTGACTTCAGCCGTTGAAGATTTGATGAAAGCCAGGCAACAGCAGCGTCTTGTCTTCTTTTGGGACGAGGTTCCCTACATGCTGGAGAGTATTCGCAAGAATGACGGACCGGCGCTGGCGGCGGAAGTGCTGGACACTGTCCGCAGTTTGCGCATTGAACAGTCGGCATTTCGAGTGATCTTTACGGGGTCAATTGGTCTGCATCATGTGTTGAACAGATTGTCTGCGGCAGGGATTCCAACGTCGGCCAAGAACGACATGTTTCAAGTAACGGTGACTCCACTGGCGCCCGTCGACGCGGAACGACTTGCGGGTGACTTGCTTCATGGCGAAGGGATTTCGACTGATGATCGGCCGGATATCGTTTCAACTCTGGCGGAGGAAGTGGATTATTTTCCTTACTACATCCATCACGTCGTGGCTGGGCTGCGTATCGAGCAGTTGTGCGCGACGGAAGCCAACATCAGGGATTACGTGACTCGCCAGCTTGTGGATGCGTCGGATCCGTGGCAACTGGCTCATTATCGAACTCGACTGACCGCTTACTATCCAGACAATAACGATGCGGACAAGGTGGCTGTGATTCTCGACGTGTTGGCACTCCTCGGGAGTCCGGGTGATTCATTGTCCGTGGATGAGATTCTGTCTTCCGCCCATGCACGTGGCGCCCGCGTCAAGGATCGCAATGAGCTGCTGCAATTGTTGCGAGCGATGGATGCCGACCACTATCTTTCTCGCGATGCGGATGGCCGCTACCACTTTCGATTTCCGCTGATCCGCCGCTGGTGGAGACTGGATCGTGGTTTATGAACGCTTCAACCTCCCAATCAGATATCACTCCATCTGATGAGTCAACGCAGGCTGCGAAAAAGCGGCTATGTGTTTCCAATGAGCAGTTCGTCTGGCGGTTCTCTCCATCTCAGACCGATCCGAAGTTGCTGGAGGCCATCTTCGTCGGTCGCGAATCGTTGCTGCAGAACGTATTGGAGAAGATCCATGACAGCGCGACCAGCGGCTCGACACAACACGTCCTGTTGTGGGGGCCGGGGGGGATCGGGAAGTCGCATTTTTTGTCGCTGCTGTTTCATCGACTGAACAAGGACAAGCAGCTCCATGACGCCATCCGTATTGCGAAGCTGAATGAAGATGAAACGTCCACGTCTATGGTTCAGTTTCTGGTGCGAGTTTATCGTTCACTGGGGCGAACCTACCCAGACGAGTTTTCTCTCGACTGGCTCGACGAAGTGCTGAATCATCCCCCCGACGAAGTGGCCGACATGCTGACTCGTCGACTTGTGGCACGGTTTGAAAAGCGACGCCTTGTGATTCTTGTTGAACACCTGAGCCAGCTTTTCGACAGTCTTGGCGCCGAAGGCCAACATCACCTGCGTACTCTGCTGCAGGAGCATCCGTTTGCCTGCTTGATTGCCACCAGCCAGCAGTTGTTTAAGGCTGTATCCGATCGCAGCGAGCCGTTTTTTGGTTTCTTTCAGCCAATACCTCTTCGGCCGCTGTCTCTGCAGGATGCTCAACAACTGCTGCTGAAGATTGCCACTTTCAAAGACCAGAAAGATCTTGTCGACTTTCTGAACACGCCAGAAGGGCAGAACCGAGTCCGTGCGGTCTATGATCTGGCCGGAGGCAACCATCGCGTCTACATTGTACTCAGCAGGTTTCTGACGCGAGACTCACTGGACCAGTTGGTGGCTCCGTTTCAGCGAATGCTGGATGATCTGACGCCATTCTATCAGGAACGTATCCACTCAGTTTCACCGCTGCAGCGACAGATCGTTGAACTGCTGTGCAGTGAACATCGCACACTCAATCCCAAAGAGATTGCACGCCGACTGTTGCTGACTGAGCAGTCAATCGGCAAGCAGGTTCGTAATCTTGTCGAAATCGGATACCTGACTTCCCAGAAGAAGGGGCGTGAGACCTATTATGAACTCAGCGAAACTTTAATGCGGCTGACTTGCGAACTAAAAGGCAGCAGTCTGTTGATTGAGTTTCTGCGGATGTGGTACCGGCTCAATGAGAATGAACCGTTGCGAATGGCTGTGCAAAGTGGCTCTCCGCAGTCGTACCTTGATACGGATGGGGATCGATCTGCATCCCAAAATCGCCCGCGTACAACACCGTTAGACGACGACCTGGAACTCGCTGAAGCTCAGGGGTACATCATTGGCCGGGCAAAGTCATGGCAGGAAAAGGCGGCCGCATCAAAAGCCGCGACCGAGTGGTTTCAGGCGGGGTACTATTTTGCTGAAATCAAAAAGGACCACAAGCAGGCCCTTCAACTCTACGCAAAAGTGTTGCAGGTTACACCGGGCCATGTGGCTGCGAAGTTGAGTCGGGGCAATTGCTTACTGGCACTGCATCGCTGGGAAGAGGGATTTGCTTCCATTCGCGACGCGCTGGTCCACGATCAAGACGCCTCAAGCCAACTTGGCGACTCTGCATCAATGTTTGGCCTGATCTTCCGACTCAGCGAAGACTCCGATCAACTTCAAGCCCGGATCAACATGCTGTTTGACGTCTATGAACGGGTCGCCATGAATCGTGGATTCCTCGGTGGCCTCGTCCAGAGCAAACGCGGCTCCGTCAATCCTCTGTGGCATCTGGCGGATGGACTGGTCAAGTCCCTTACAAAGATTGATTCGGACCGAGTCACCTCGGTCGTGCTTCAGGGCTATGTTCTGGCCGTCGAACATCGAGCCGCCAAACGTTCTGAATTCGAGATCGCTCTGAGACTGTTCCGCTGTGGAATTCTGTATCTCACGAGACACAACGAAGCAGACTTTGTCGAACTTATTCAGCCCGAAAGAAATATTCTCCGTCAATCCCTTGGCCTTGGTCCAACGTAAGCAAACGACGCCAATTGGTTGGCCAGCCAGCACCAGCGTCGTGCTACGTCGGGAGGCATTGCCGCCAGGCGGCCGTGAATACGGGCGATTGCAGATGGGATGTCTTTACGCCTGTCGGGAAAGCGAGCATCCAGCAATCCGGCGAAATTCACAAAGTCGACGGCATGTGACGGGCCGCCCAGGAGTGGCCCCGCGATACGCTCGACAAAGCTGTCCTGATCAGATTTCGGATTTTCGGAACTACCAAAATCTGCGAGGGCCAGATAGTTCAACTCAGCACCTGTATGAAACGTCGACACTTCGCCGAACAACGAGATGCCATCGAATCCAGAAGCCGCGCTCTGCTGTACCATTTTGGCGATCCACTCCAGAGCCACTTCGCCACGAAACGCTCCCCAGCCCCAGTCAGTCCCCACGTGGGCTCGCATGACATGACGCAGCCCATTTCCGGAGACTCGCCCTTTGTCAGTCCAGGTTCTGTCCGGATCTCCCTGCCTCAAATAGCGGTCCGCAACCCACTGGACGAAAACTCCTCGTGGAAATTTCTCCAGCGACTCATCAGCCCACGCCGCTTTTCCGTCGCCGAAGCCGGGTGCCGCTTTGGGACCTTTGTACGGTTCGGGATGAGAATAGGTTTCGCACACGATCCACGCTTCCGGGGCGACAGAGCGAATTGCCTCTGCGGCCAGAGGATACATCAGAGCCATGTCTTCCCAGGAAAACGTGTCGGCAGGATGCTTTCTGCGGTCCCGGCACAACGCGCACTGACAGACGCCGGTGTCACCCGTTTCGATCTGAACACCACCGAGTTCCAGATTTTTGAACAACCATGTCAGAGACTCGGCCACGAATTCCTGATTCTCGAGTCGCGATGGACAGGCATGATAGAATCCCCGTGGACCGGGTGTGCTGGTGTTGCTGAGACTGACTCTGGTTCCGATGGCGTCGATGCTGAAGTTCGTGGAATTACCATTGGCGTCGACAGCATAGAGATCGGGATTTTCCTGTAAGTGTCGCTCAAGGTTGTGCGGCGAGTCCCCTTCGTAATAGACACCACCATAGGCATTCAGCCCGACGCCACACAACAGGCGAACGTTCTCCTTAACCGCGACTTCGCAAAGTCGCTTGGCCGCTTCAAGGCCACCGTGGCTATCCCGCAGGAGACCCCAAACAACAACAGCATCGACGTCATTACGCCCGCACCAGCGCAGCAAAGCGGAATAGTCGTCGATGAAGGATTGCGTGGTACGTCCGTATTCGTTGCACGACCCATGCGTGTGAGCACCAAGGCGATTCAGAGCCCATTCCGTGCTATGGTCCCACGTCCAGAACATTCTCGTCTGAATTGGTGATTGCTCCTGAATTGACGGTGCGATCACGGAGTCAGCAGCGATGGCCTGTTCGGAACTCGCAGCCTCGCCAATTGCCGTGCCCAGGCCGCAGGCGGCACTCAACTGAAGCATGCCTCGACGATTCAATGGCACCATAAAGATACTCTCCCGACTGAGAAATCTTACTGCAAGGGTCTGTGGCCGATCAGGCAACGTGCGAACTACCGGGACAGGCTGTTACGGAGTCCCACGAGCAATTCCTAACGCTGCACATCGCCAGAGCCGGCAACATAGCGGAGTCCGTCAGCGATCGCCAATCGGAAGGCATGGGAAGAGAATAGTTGATCGAAATGCAATATGGACACTGGTGCGATCCAATATCCCACTGCGATCCAGAACCCAGCGGCGCTCAATTGCTCAACCCTGTAGAACCGCTTGTAATTACAGTCGCGAAGGGGGTGATTGTTGAGTGAACCGCCGGGCGACAACGCCGGCTGAAAACGGGAAAACCACGAGTGGTCACCACTGTTGGAAGACCACTTCCGAAGTCTCTCACGGGACTACCAGTGAATGTCCTGTCGTGAGTGCAGTCGTCCGGCCAGCTCCACCACTTTCGGTTTCAGGTGGGATAGGCTGTCGATAAGAGCAGAGATGGCAACGCCCTCGACTTCACACAGGACTGTGATATCGGTGCGACTCATCGGGCACAGCGAAACGCACGACCCGAACTCAGCCTGAATTCGCTGCTTCCACGGTTCTCCCGGGATCTGTTCGGGGAGCGCTGCAAGGACTCGCAGACCGCCACCGAGATTTCGCAGCAGTGGCCGTGCGGTTGCTGGAAATGCGACAGTGGTCTGTGGACCGGGATCCGGCAATCCAGCCGACTGTGGTCCCATGCTCTGGAAAAGAAAACTGGCCGCTTCTGAGTTCAGAACGTGGAGATCTGACGGTCGAGGATCTCTTTGCAGCAGTGCTGATAATTCAAAGCGTCTGCTCTTTGTAAGGTATTCATCAAACGCGTCCAACATCTGCGATGGGCTCGGATTGCCGCCCGATCTGGACTCATTCCCCATCGAAGACATCGCGTTGATCCGGTGGCGTACGTTCGCCAGTCTCTCGGTGCCGAGTTTTGCAATACCATCGCGCAGATTTCGCAGATGAGTGCCGACGCTCTGACACACTGTCTGGCAAACCAGCAACATGCAATATTGCCGGGAGAATGATTTTAGAGAGTTGCCGTCAACAGATCCCTGAGGCGAACCGGACTGAGATGTCAATGAGTCGCAAAGATCGGCAAATGCGGAACGCAGTTCAGATTGTTGCCGCGTGTTTGTGGCAATTGACTGATCCACTGATTTCAACAGCATTGTGACGGAGTTTTCCGCAGCAGTAAGACGTCCGCGAGTCTCCAGCAAGGTCTGAAGATAAGATGCCGCTTTGGTGATTGAGCGTCCCAGACCGGCGGAAAGATCTTTCCGGATATCTTCAACAACAGCGGTAATAGCGCTCTTTTGCCCACTTAACCCTGTCTCCTGACTGATCAGCCCGGCGACGAGTCCTGGAATCTCTGCCACGGTGGACAATGAACCCAGTCGGCTCCAGATGGCGGACGCGTACTCATCGACGCGGCGAGTTCTCTCGGCGTTTAACAGTCGCGGAACAAGCTCGACCACGCCTTCTTCCGTCAAAGCCAGTTCATGCAGCAGGATCCCGAGAGGACTCGTTCGCGTGATCGGTTCATTAATTTCGGTTGGCGAAACAGCAACCCAGCGACGGAGCAGCGACAGCGCCAGCGACTGAGATTCACTATTCGCGACGTCCCACGATTCGCAGGCCACCTTAGCCAGCCCAAAAGTTCTCAATTGAAGACTCCCGTGACCTTCATCCTGCGTCGCTGACGCTTTTCGCCAGGCATCGATTTCGGCACGGGCGCGGGTGAGACTTCTAAGTTCAAGATAGGCCGCGACTTTCTCGGCCCCATTATTAAAATCGATATCCGCAAGATCGTCGCCAAGATGAACGAAGACTGCCTCGTCAAACGGCATAGCGGACGACTGATCACCGATTGATTTCTTTAAGGCTCCCGGACGCTGAACGCCCGGAAGACTGAAGTGATAAAGTTCCTGCAGGAAGCTCAAAGTATTCGCATCCTGCATGTCGGCTGTCTGACTTAAGTTTTCAGTGCCATGAATCAGCATCGCCGACAAACAGCAGGGCGGCAGACGTCGCGCTGCAAGAATCGAACGAAGCATCCATGCCGCATCCATAAGTGATCCGCTGCAGGTTCCTCCGGAAATGGAACCCACAAGGACGATGTCGATCGCATCCTGGGAGAATGGAAGCTGTGACGCACTTTTCGATGCTTCGACCGCTTCTGCCTTAAAGGCCCTATCGATGGCTTTCTCCAGTTGTGTGCGAATCAGGTCCTGATGATCAACAAACGCAAGTCGTCCGAGCGGTCGCATGCCTTCGACTTTGCCCGAACGGGGGACATTGAACAGCCAGCGTCTGCTGAGCCAGTTCAGATGCTCGCCAGAAGCCTTGCGATACTCGTGCGACGTTTTCAGTGGCGTTCTTACCGCCGTCAGAGTTGTTGTCGTCTCGCTGGCCGCACGACGTTCCATGGCATCGATATGCACGGAATCGGCATCAATGCAGACGAACTGAAGGGACGGCAGTGAACCGCCAGGATACGCGTGCTGAATGCGAGTTCTCAGTTCCGCAAGTATGGAGGCACCCAGCCCACCGATAGAGATAAAAACTGTGGGGCGTACAAGCCAGCTTTGGCCCGCATTTCCCGGCGGTCGCAGTGGTGTCGCGGCAGACATCACGCGGTCGCGGTTGCTGGCATCCTGAAGATTTTCAACGAACTCTGTGCGCGGACGTGGAGCTTCCGTTTCCGGGATGCCGCCGGATTTCGGCAGTGAAGAGTTTGCGTAACGTCGTTTTGCGAGCTCGTCGATGAATTGTCGACAACTTGCAAATCGAGTCTTTGGGTTCTTGGAAAGAGCACGTGCGACTACGGCTCGATCAGAAGGATGCAGAATCGAAAGATCAGGCGGACTTTTTAAATGCTGCGATGTCAACTGAGCAGCTGATCGTCCGTTAAACGGAGCAACTCCGGTCAACATCATCTGATAGACGATCGCCAGACTATACTGATCACTTCCACGTTCCGGATGTCCGTCAAATAATTCGGGTGGCGCGTACAGCGGCGTGAATCCGTTGACGATGGAATGCCCCGTGACATTGAGACTTTTGGTGAGACCGAAGTCACCGATTTTTGCATGCGCGCCCTGAAGGAGCACGTTGTCCGGCTTTACATCCAGATGCTGCAAGCCATGCTGTTCGGACATAAAGTCCAGCGCATCGGCGGCGTCGCGAAGATATCCGATCAGTTCTTCTCGAGGAATTCCCTTTTGACCTGAAGCGATAATTTCACGGTAGCGATCGTCGAGACTTTTGTCCGCCAGCTCACTCACAATCACGACTCGGCCGTCAACCACTTCGACTCGCTCAATGCTGAGCAGAAACGGATGTCGCAATTCGCGAATACGGTTCATCGAGCGGAGTTCGGTCTCCGCCTGCGGACCACTGCGGCTGCCGAAGAGGATCTTCAGGGCCTTGGGGAATCCGCCTGGACCAATGGCTCGCCAGACCTCTCCGAATCCGCCCATGCCAATACGTTCCTGCAAACGATAGCCGGCGATTTCTGTCATGCCGGATACATTTGAAGTCTGTGGCTCGGTGTTGCCAAGCAAAGCGGTCGATTGAACTTCAGTCTTTAACACGCGAAAGCTCCTTTCAGCGACAAGTCTGCTGAGCGATCTCAAAAGAGGCATTCAGGGGGCGAGTCGGAACACGTGTAAAGAAACACTCGGAGACTCGATCAAAGTACTCGGGCAGCATTTCAAACTGCAGACCTCGGTACAAACAAAAACTTCGTACCTGCAGCAACAGGTCACGAGCATGACAGCGGCGCATCGGACGCGACTCTTCGCGATAGCAACGATTGATCAGATGCTCAACGGCTTCCGGATCGTAATTACAGCCCAGCTTCTCCGCCGCAATCTGGAACAGGCGATGGAACTCCTGTTCATCAGGGTCGTCAACTTCAATTCGGTAGGGAATACGACGCAGGAAGGCTTCGTCCACCAGGTCGACAGGGTCAAGATTCGTGGAAAATATGATCAGTTGCTGAAACGGAACCTGAATCTTCTTTCCTGTGGCCAGTGTCAGATAGTCGTGCTTGTTTTCAAGAGGAATAATCCAGCGATTGAGCAGTTCCTCCGGCTTAACACGTTGTCGACCAAAGTCGTCGATCAGCAGGCAGCCGCAGTTGCTCTTCATCTGCAGTGGAGCTTCACTAATGTTGCAAGTTGAGTCATGGCGAATCTCAAGATTGTCCAGAGTCAGCTCACCACCAACGATCACCGTTGGCCGACGAATCCGAACCCAGCGTCGGTCATAGGACAATCCGTCGCCTGGCTGCTGAACTTCCTGATGATACGCCGGATCAAACAACGTGATGATTTCTCGCCCGTCCATGATCGCATACGGGATCCAGATTTCCTGTCCGAAGCAGCTCGTCAGGCAGCGAGCCAGTGTCGACTTGCCGTTACCGGGAGCCCCGTATAAGAACAGACCACTGCCCGAGTTAATCGCCGGGCCCAGCATGTCCATCAGTTCTTCAGAGACCGACACGTTGTAGAACGCATCGTCCAGCTCTTCGCGTCGAACGGGCTGGTCACAGATGGCCTGAGCTTCAACCGAGATTACATAGTCCGCTAAAGGAACCGGAGCCGGGCCGACATAAGAACACTCGCTATGAAACTGTTCAGCTCGACGGCGTCCTTCGTCGGTTAGTCCGAACACGTAATCATTCAGGCTGGCACTGCCACAATGTGCGACCATGCGACGGTTCTTCAGCCGTTCCATCAGGCCTTCGATCATCCGGAACGGGATACAAAGTTCGCCGGCAATCGTTCGCCCGGAAAGGTTCCCGTTGGATCGAAGCACGCGACAAACCATCGCTTCAAGAAATGGCTCCTGCAGACCAAGCTCGTGCATGGATGACGGATCTGATGGCCAGAAACTTTCTCCGGCCAGCAATGCGGTCAGCAGTGCGGAGTCATTCGATCTGCCTTGGGGAGGGCGTTGCATTAACATTTGCGGGATGTTTCAACGACAGAAAATGAGACTAAATATGGAGGCTGTGCACCGAATAGGGCAATCCGGTCGATCAGGAATTGATCCAGTGCGCGGCGGACTCCGCCCGGCCAAACAGGTAGCCCTGAGCGAGTTCAAATCCAAGTTCGAAGCAGACCGAAGCTTCGTCGACTGTTTCGACGCCTTCAGCGAGTGGCACGACGTTCAGATCCTTCACAATTCGGATCAGCGATTGAATCGTGGCTCTGTGTTGAGGAGTCGTGAATGGCAGACCATGCACAAACTTGACATCGAACTTCAATACATCCGGAGGGACCTCAAAGAGTTCTTTGAGGCGTGCCTGGCCGGCTCCAAAGTCGTCATAGGCGAGCCCCATTTTTAGTTCTCGAGTGACGCGGCGAATCTCCAGCAACAAGGCACTTGAGGCTGCTGCACCTTCATGAACTTCGAGCACGATCTGCATTTCCGGAAACTCGGATCGAAGCTGTTCCAGCGAAGGAAATAGCTCGGTTCCGATAATCTCGGCCGGATGCGTATTCAAATAGAACTCTGTGCCCGGCAAAGATTCGCCAATGCGAAGCCCTTCTGTGCGGCAGACCTGACTGAGTTCTGCCTCCACGTTTCGTGATGCGGCGACGCGGAACATTTTCTCAGGCGTTTCCAGTCCAAGCAGATAACTGCGCGACAGAATTTCAAAACCCACTCGAGCCGTGTCGCTTAGGCGTATGATGGGCTGAAAATACGGCCGCAATGCCGGACGACGCAGAAGTTTGTCGAACTGCAATTGAGCGAGTGCATCTGCGGAAACATCAGCGGTGACTGTCGAACTCGTGCATTCGTCGGTGGATGACTGAAGTGTATACATCACGCTGCCGAAGTGCAGAACATCGCCCGAACGAAGTCCAGTCAGATGCTGAATTCGTCGTCCGTTTAACAAGGTTCCGTTAGTGCTGTTGAGATCTCTGACGAACAGATCCTTATTGATCGTCAGGACTTCTGCGTGTCGTCCGGAGACCGTACTGTCGCTCAGGCAAAGGCTGTTGGAGGGATGACGTCCAACGGCGAATGTCGGTCCACCCACGTTCACACGATGATTGGAGTTCCCGTCCGCAGAGCTGCGAACGAGCACCCAGTATCCCTCAGGGAACGGCGACGAAGTCGAAGTCGAACCGGATTCGCCAGGGCCTTCTTTTCCCTGGAGGTTGAGCTGCGGTTCACTATTCAAAGTTGAAATGGAAGTCATCGGGTCTCGTTCCTCGTGGAGTCAGCGGTGTGCTGTCACCGCAGTACCTCATACGCGTCAGAAAAACAGCGCAGGATGTGTCACGTCAACATTAGCTCAGAACCGTCAAAACATTCTGAATTCACGCAAGATCCGGGGAATCCGTGGTATCGATTGGGGGATCTGCAACGCCGGGATTACTCTGTCCTGATCAAAACGAGGCGGAGTTATCGCGACAATTCCCCATGATCGCGCCAGTCGTTACGATCAGCCTCGGGCGTTGCACAGGGCTGGTTTATGGTGACAACGGCGATAACCTGGTTTTTAGTAACTCCGCGATTGCAACGTGATGATTCGAGATACGGCGCATTGCATGCTCGACTCATAACCGCGTATCGACTTAAACGTGAATGGATGTTTTAAGGGAAAGTCAGCTCATGCCACTCAACACTCAATCAACGCGGCGGGCGTCTCAGGAACGTTCAGTCTTCAGCACCATCATATTCTTTGCGGCGATGTCCAGCTTTATGGTTGCACTGCCACAGGTCCGGCTTTCTGCCGATGAGACATCTGTGGATGTTGTGATTTACGGAGGTACATCGGCCGGTGTCGCTGCTGCTGTTCAGGTCTCTCGCCTGGGCCATTCTGTGATCCTGATTGAGCCCAGTTCACATCTTGGAGGACTCACGTCCGGAGGACTTGGCTTCACCGATAGTGGTGACAAAAGGGTGATCGGGGGAGTTGCTCGGGAGTTTTATCAGCGGATTCGTCGGCACTATGATCAGCCGTCCGCATGGGTTCAGGAGAAGTCTTCAGACTATCCTCGTTACCGGCCCAGTGAAGATGCCATGTGGACGTTCGAACCCAAAGTAGCAGAGACTGTCTTTCATCAGATGCTGAAAGAAGCCAACGTCAAAGTCTTGATGCGAGAACGTCTGAATCGTGAGAAAGGCGTGACGATCGCCGAGGGGCGAGTTGTTTCGATCACAATGGAGTCCGGAAAGATCTTCAGCGGAAAGCAGTTCATCGATACGACCTATGAAGGTGATCTGATGGCAGCAGCCGGCGTGAATTATACCGTCGGGCGTGAAGCCAACTCAGTCTATGGCGAAACCCTCAATGGCAATCAGGTCAAAGCGAACCTGCATAATCATCGCTTCCTGAAGAATGTTGATCCGTGGTTGACGCCAGGTGATCCGTCCAGTGGACTTGTGGCCGAAGTCGAGAATGCCGGTCCCGGTGAAGACGGAACCGGCGATCATCGAGTTCAGGCGTACTGTTTCCGGATGTGCATGAGCAAAGCTCCGGGCAATCGTGTCCCGTTTCCGAAGCCCGATCAATACGATGAGAAACGCTATGAACTGCTGTTTCGCAACTTCGAAGCCGGAGATCTGCGGGTTCCGATCAGTCCTGACATGATGCCCAACGGGAAGACAGATACGAACAATAACTGTGCTTTCTCGACCGACTATCTGGGCGGAAATTACCTCTATCCCGAGGCGAGTTACGAAGAGCGTGAGTCCATTATTCGAGACCATGAAGACTATCAGAAGGGACTCATGTGGACGCTGGCCAATCATCCGCGTGTGCCAGAGGTCGTGCGACAGCACATGGCGCAGTGGGGCCTTCCAGCCGACGAATTCGTCGACAATGGAAACTGGCCGCATCAGCTTTATATTCGCGAAGCTCGTCGCATGGTCAGCGACTATGTTGTTACCGAACTTGATTGTCGACGAACTCGAGTTGCCGAGGATTCCGTCGGGTTGGGAAGTTACAATATGGATTCTCACAACGTCCGTCGCTACATCACGGCTGATGGGTTCGTGCAGAACGAAGGTGATGTTCAGGTTTCTCCCGGAGGAGCGTATCTGATCAGCTACAAGTCCGTGATTCCGGCACGCGGGCAGGTGACTAATCTGAGCGTTCCGGTATGTCTGTCGTCTTCCCATATCGCCTACGGCTCCATCCGCATGGAGCCTGTCTTTATGATTCTCGGTCAAAGCACAGCGACAGCGGCTGTTCAGGCGATCAGAGCCAACAAAGCACTTCAGGATCTGCCCTATGCCGCGTTGCGTGAACAACTCGTGAACGATGGTCAGGTGCTGGATCTTCCCCCGGGTTTGAAGAAGCAGGAATTGATTACGAAGGCGTCTTTGAAAGGACTTGTGCTGGACGACTCCGACGCAAAGCTTTCCGGTACGTGGACATCCAGCACGTCATCCACAAAGTATGTCGGAACCGGCTATCTGCATGACGGCGATATGGAGAAAGGGCAGAAATCGCTCCGCTGGGAACTGACCGCGGTGGCGACGGGAGAACACGAGCTTCGCCTTGCTTACTCCTCGCATTCGAATCGCGCGTCCAATGTTCCGGTGACGGTCAGCGTCAATGGCTCAGTATCCGATCTCATCATCAATCAGAAAAAGCAGCCATCACAAGATGGTCTTTTCTGTTCTCTTGGAACCTACAATCTGCGAACTGATGACAAGATTGTCGTCACCGTTTCGAATAAAGACACAGATGGCTACGTTGTCGTGGATGCTTTGCAATTGTTGCCATCGAAATAGCCGCGAGCCAGCTCGCTAAACTGACTCAGGTCTGCCTGTTCCGCATTGATGAGTGCCAGTGTTGACTACGACTGAGTGTTGGGGGGAGCCACTGGACGCTGGACTACTGAGTCAGTCTGTTAATCTTCTGTTCGATGTGCGGGATAGCCTTTCGGTGCGATCCCCAGTAACTTTTCTTCGATCAAACTGGCTAAAGGTTCCGTGCATGAGTGATCTGATGGCCCAGGCAATCTTTTTGGCCCATCTGGCTGCTACTTTGTACATGACAGGCCTGATTTGGATGGTTCAGAAAGTCAGTTACCCGCTAATGGCCTTCGTGGGTCAGGCCGAGTCAGCCGAGTTCGAACGGTTGCATTGTGACAGAATCGCGTGGGTTGTCGGTTTGCCGATGCTGGTGGAAGGTATCACAGGGCTCGTGCTGTTATGGTTCTCCCCGACGTGGTTTCCCGCATGGGGATTCTGGCTTGGAGCGGCTTTGATGTTCGGTAACGCCGCTTCGACTCAATTCCTGCAGGTGCCTTGTCACACAAAGTTGGCTGCTGGATTTGATCAAAACGTTCATCAGCGTCTGGTCAAAACGAACTGGATCAGAACGGTCTTTTGGAGTCTTCGATCTTTCCTCCTGATTGGCATGCTGCTGAACATCCTGACGATCAGTGGGTTTCCGCGATCCGGAAATTTCTCAAACCTCTCTGCGGAATCTGTAATGGCGACTCTGAAAATTGGCGATCGAGCACCGGACTTCACGGCAAAAACTTCATCCGGTGACACAATCCGCCTGGCGGACTGCATCGGGAAGAAGGGACTTGTCCTGTTCTTCTATCCGAAAGATGGCACCGCTGTATGCACAAAAGAGGCCTGTGCCTTCCGCGACTCCTACATGCAATTTACCGATGCCGGCGCGGAGGTGATTGGGATCAGCAGTGACTCCGACGAATCACACCTCGGCTTCGCCAAACAGTACCGGCTCACATTCCCACTGATCAGTGATGCAGATGGATCATTGCGGAAATTGTTTGCCGTCCCGAAGACGCTTGGAATAATCCCCGGTCGAGTGACCTATGTGATCGACAAAGACGGGATCATCCGCCAGATCTATTCCGCTCAACTGGCGTCGGATGAGCACGTGAAACAGGCCCTTGCGGCGCTTGGTCAATAATTGGCTGCGGGTAAACAAGCGGCAGTCAACGTTCAGAAGGTAACTGAGCAGGCTGCCAATGCGGCCACATCGCTCCACGACCTTTTGACAGTCGCGTGATCTGGTGCTCAACTGATGTCTTTAGATTGCGCACGAAGAGTTGGCGAACGCCGCTTCGCAGTGAGCCATACAGTAACCAGTTTCCGTCGTTCGATGGTTTTGGATGATAATGCAGAGTCCCCTCCGGTGAAGTAGTTAGCTGCGTGGACTTACCTTCCAGGTCGACCTGACAGAGTTCTGTAGTTGACGCCGTCTTTATCGTGAAGAACACGGACTGCCCATCAACAGACCAGACTGGCGTGTCGCTGCTGCCCTGGTGAAAGTCGTCAACATCAAGGAACAGAATCCATCCCTGGTAGCTGTTTTGGTCAGCCAACTTTCGCAGATCCTGACCGTCTCTGCGGACAATATACGGGTTGCTGTGCCCATGTTCGCCGCTCAGGAATAGAAGCCACTGACCGTCCGGCGACCATGTCGGCCCGAAGTTGAACGGATTACCAGTGGGAATGTGTTGCTTGTTGGTACCGTCGGCATTTGCGATGAAGATCTGATAGTTCTCGTGATAACTGATGATCTTTCCATCTGGTGAAGCACTGTAGCCATAGGCAAATCCGCTGCCGTCGCCGGAGACATCGCGTTTATTGCGGCCATCGAGATCCATCAGATACGGTTTTGAAATGCCGTTCATAAGAGCCGTGAATCCCAACGTGCGCCGGTCCGGAAGAAAGAAAAGTCCTCCGTTGTAATGGCTGACTCGATCAACAGCCGTGACGTTGCGCGACTCTTTGCTTTTCAGAGAAACGAGGAAGCTGTCCAGCATCCAGTTTCCGGGTTCCATGCGAAAGGTGCGGTTCGTCTCTTCCCACTCCGCGTTCTCGGGATCCTGCCAGCCTCGAGCAACAATGGCTTCGGCTCCGCTCGGCGACCAACCTGCAAACTGCGTCCAGGCATTCGGATCATCCACAAGTGATGGAGCAAGTTCCGCTCGATTGGAGCCATCAATCTGCGATACCATCGCTCGCATTGTTCGCACATTGGCATGGCGACCACCGGGCAGATTTGTCTGCAGTTCGGTGTATCCAATCAACGACTTTACAAGTTCCGGTTCATCACCTGTGGCTTCATTGCAACAGGCGAGTATCAATAAGACCGGAAGGCAGCTCTTGATACTCATTGACATTTTCACTCAGTTAAAATGGAAACGCTGCGAACATAAGAAATGCTGCCGACACCACCGCGATAAAGATTTTACGAATCTCGTCCCTAACGCAGCAGCCTGCTCGATTGCGAAGAGCACTGATTCTCAGCGATCTCAGCCTATTCGTCAAAGCAGGGGATTAATCTCAGGGAGTGTGTGAGATTTCCTGCCTCGTGGACTTCGAGTGAATTGTGTGCGGCAAGCCTGTAGAATCTGGGACCGCGATTTTGAGCGGGAAGTAAGAATCATTTTCATGCGGGAACGACAATGGCCAGCGGCTTTCTGATGTTATTGGACGACATCGCCACCATCCTGGACGACGTATCGGTCATGACAAAGGTCGCCGCAAAGAAGACGGCGGGGATTCTTGGCGACGACCTTGCGTTGAACGCCGAACAGGTCACTGGCATTCAGGCGAATCGAGAACTGCCCGTTGTCTGGGCTGTGGCCATAGGGTCGCTTGTGAACAAAGTGATTCTGGTTCCGTCCGCACTGTTGCTCAGTTCACTGGTACCGTGGCTGATCGAACCGCTGATGATTGTCGGAGGAGCGTTTCTGTGTTTCGAAGGCTGCGAAAAACTGGCTCACAAGTTCTTGCACTCTAAAACAGAGCAGAAACATAAAGAACAACACAAAGCCAACATCGCCGACGCGCAGACGGATATCGTGGCCGCCGAAAAGTCGAAAATCAAAGGCGCGGTTCAGACAGACTTCATCCTGTCGGCCGAAATCATCGTAATTACTCTGGGAACAGTGGCAACGGCCGGCTTCATGACGCAGGTCGGCGTGCTGGTTGCGATCAGCCTGTTGATGACGGTGGGCGTTTACGGGCTGGTCGCTGGCATCGTGAAACTCGACGACATCGGACTTTACTTGATGAGGGCACCCGCGGATGTGACGGCAACTCAGCCGTCAGCACTGAGATTCCGAATGGGCCGGATGATCGTCGGGGGAACTCCTTATCTGATGAAGTTCTTATCCATCGCCGGAACCGCCGCCATGTTTTTGGTAGGCGGTGGAATTCTGGCTCATGGAATTTCACCCGCCCACCACCTGATCGAAGCCATACAGCAGCGACTGCAGCAGATTGAAGGCGTCGGTGGTGTCTTATCCTTGATTGCAGGGATGGCCGGCCATGCTGTACTGGGGATCCTTGTCGGTGTCGGCGTTCTTTTCGTGGTTGAGCTGGTGAAGCGGTTCCGAGGCGTTGCTCAACAGACGAATTGACGTCAGGGAAGTCGCTGACGTCCCGCTGATGGATGGCCCCCATAACGAACGAGCACCCGAGGCTGAAGGACCTCCAGAAGTGTCTTCCTTCCGCCTGGAGTTTGCCGAATGTGAAGACCAGGGAAACAGACCCGCCACTGTTCTCTCAAACTTGTCTCTTGATAATGTGTGCTAAGCTTGCAAAATGCAAGTGGTCGCCAGCGTGCTTGCGTTTTGTAAGAGAAGGGTGACGGTCGGAACGCCCCGTGAAGTGATGTCTGGAGCAAGCGATGGCTGGATGAGGCAAACATCCGACTTTCATGAGTTCTATGTTGAAGGCGGGCACTGCGGCACGGCGAATCTTCGCGTTGCGGCGGACAGCAAAACGTGGCTCAGCTTTCTGGCTCGCGGAAGGAACTTCGCAAGGGCGTTTTTGATGCTGACGATTCGCTTGTCCGATTCACCTGTCTGACAGATCGCAGCAAGGAAGGGGCAACATCGGTTGGTACACAATTGGTCAGCAATTTTCGCCTGCAAACACTCAATTAACCAGTGTCGAACTTGTCGCGAATTGTCGATTGGACTGGAGCCTGTTAAAAACCGTGGTAGACTGGTCTGCTGTTTCAGAAGATGCTCACGAAAACGGCTGCACGTTTCCCCGCCTCATTAATCTCTCCTGTTAATCCCTCCCGAGTGTTTTCCATGCTGAATATTCTTGGCCGACGCCAATCGGCGTTGTGTGATGGTCATTCGCGACGCCAGTTTTTGAAGATTGGCGGACTGGCGATGGGCGGGCTCTCGTTGCCTCAGATTCTTCAGGCTGAGCAATCAACCGCAGGCACGGCGGGAAAGAAGCTGTCACACAAAGCTGTGATAATGATCTATCTGTCCGGCGGCCCGTCGCATCAGGATATGTATGACCTGAAGATGGATGCTCCTCCGGAGATTCGTGGTTCGTTCAAGCCGATTGCGACCAACGTCCCGGGGATTGAAATCTGCGAACACATGCCAAAGCTGGCGACAATGATGGACAAGTTTGCCATCATTCGTTCGCTGCATGGTTGTCCTGATCAGCATGCGTCCGATCTTTGTATGAGCGGATATCCAATCGGACCGAAAGGGCGGCAGGATAATCATCCGTCGCTCGGTTCTGCAGTCGCTCGTTTGCAAGGGCCTGTTGATCCGTCGGTTCCAGCTTTCGTCGGCCTGACGATAAGGACTAAACACGATCCTTACTGCAATCCGGGCTTCGCAGGATTTCTCGGAACTGCTTACGCGCCGTTTCAACCGGAAGGCCAGGGGATGGCCGATATGCGGCTGAACGGGATTTCTCTTGATCAGCTTCGCAATCGACAGGGTCTGTTAACCAGCTTCGATAAATTCCGCCGGCAGGTCGATACTCAGGAGTCTTACCGCGGCGCGGATGCACTGACTCAAAAAGCGTTTGACGTTTTGACCTCAAGCAGGCTGGTCGAAGCGCTGGATCTTGAGAAAGAGGATGCGGCGTTGCGAGATCGTTACGGTCGAGGCAGTGCGGATCCGGCGTTTGGTGAAGATGCGGGGCCGCATTGGATGGATCAGTTCTTGACGGCTCGGCGACTGGTCGAAGCCGGAGTTCGCTGCGTCACGTTGTCCTTCGGAAGCTGGGACCGGCACGGGGCAAATTTTGAACGCTTGCCGACGCAGTTGGCCAAGCTTGACCAGGGAATTACGGCGCTCGTCGAGGATTTGCATCAGCGAGGACTCGACCAGGACGTCAGTGTCATCGCATGGGGCGAGTTTGGACGAACTCCTCGCATTAACAAGGACGGAGGCCGCGACCACTGGCCTCAGGTGTCCTCCTGTTTATTGGCCGGAGGCGG
>CAIXQV010000270.1 GCA_903921605.1 uncultured Planctomycetaceae bacterium
GCTGAGTCTTTCGACGACTCAGGTTGAGGGAACCGTACGGCTGCTGGAAGAAGGCAACACGATTCCGTTCATCGCGCGGTATCGGAAAGAAGTCACGAAGGGGCTCGATGAACGACAACTTCGAGCCATTGAGGATCTGCTTGCCAAAGCAAAAGAGCTGGCCGCTCGCAAGAATACGATCCTGAAGACGATCGCCGAGCAGGGAAAGCTCACCGAAGCCCTGCGAAAGCAAATCGTGACCTGCATGGATCCGCGCGTACTGGAAGATCTGTACCTGCCGTATAAGCCGAAGAAGCGAACTCGAGCAGCGATTGCTCGTGAGCGAGGTCTGCAGCCGCTGGCCGATCTGCTCTTCAGTCAACAGCGACTGTCCGGATCGCGGGCCGATATCATTCGAAAGTTCATCAGCGCCGACAAAGACGTGCCCGATGAAAAGGTCGCCATTCAGGGCGCTTGTGACATCGTGGCGGAACAATGGGCCGAGAACGTCGCTACTCGACAATGGGTCCTCGAGCAGGCTCAACGTGGAGAACTGGTTTCAGTCGTCAAGAAGGGCAAGGCCGAAGAAGGCAGCAAGTTTGAGAACTACTTTGACTGCAGTGAAAAAGTTTCTCGGATGCCAGCTCATCGATTCCTGGCCATGCAGCGAGGAGAAGCCGAGGGCGTGTTGCGAATCAGCCTCGGGATGGATGATGAAACGAATCAGAGACATCTAAAGTCTCGACTCGTGACCAATCCAACTTTCGAATTCAAGGCGGAGCTCGAAGCGACAGCCGTCGACTGTTATGACCGGCTGTTGCGGCCTTCGGCGGAGAGTGCTTTGCTGCAAACCCTGAAGGAGAAAGCCGATCGAGAAGCCGTCGAAGTGTTTGCGAAGAATTTTCGCGACCTCCTGATGGCATCTCCGGCCGGGCCTCAGGTGACCATCGGAATCGACCCCGGATTTCGAACGGGTTGCAAAGTTGTCGTGGTGGATGAAACCGGACGTTTCCTTTGCAATGAAACGATTTATCCGACTCCGCCACGCTCGGACCTTGATGGGGCGGGACACACGCTGCTCAAACTGATCAAGAAACACAACGCCACGCTGATCGCGATTGGCAATGGAACCGCGTCACGTGAGACCGACAAGTTTGTTTCAGACCTGATGAAACAACACAGCTTGAAGGTCACGAAGGTCATGGTGAATGAATCCGGAGCGTCGATTTATTCTGCCAGTGAAGCAGCGATTGCTGAGTACCCCGATCTGGATGTGACCGTGCGAGGTGCCATCAGTATTGCTCACCGACTACAGGATCCGCTGTCAGAGCTGGTCAAGATTGATGCCCAGTCGATCGGCGTTGGCCAGTATCAGCACGATGTTGATCAGACGATGCTGAAGAAGGCCCTGGATCGCGAAGTCGAAAGCTGTGTGAACTCAGTCGGCGTCGACGCGAACACCGCCAGTCCGGCGTTATTGTCTTATGTCGCGGGGATCGGAGCTGTGCTGGCGAAAAGGATCGTCTCGTTCCGTGACGAACACGGAGCGTTTAAGTCGCGCGACGAACTCCTGAAGGTTCCTCGTCTGGGGCAAAAAGCTTATCAGCAGGCAGCCGGGTTCCTGCGAATTCGAGGTGGCTCGCAGCCGCTGGACAATTCTGCCGTGCATCCGGAACAGTACCCGCTGGTCCGCAAGATGGCACAGAAACTGGGAACTGACGCGAAGGCTCTGGTGGGCAATCCAACGCTGGTCGCACAGATCAAGACGGCCGAGTTTGTTTCTGCGGAGGCCGGTGAATTTACTGTTCGCGATGTGGTCGCGGAGCTGGCTCGCCCGGGGCGAGATCCTCGCAGTGAATTCAAAGCCGCTCAGTTTTCAGAGACGGTCAGTGAGATCGGTGATCTGGCCGTTGGGATGGTGCTGGAAGGCGTGGTGACGAATGTGACGAAGTTCGGAGCATTCGTGGACATAGGAGTTCATCAGGATGGGCTGATTCACATTTCTCAACTGGCCAATCATTTTGTTCGCGATCCGTCGGAAGTTGTGTCGGTCGGGGATATTGTGAAAGTTAAAGTTGTTCAGGTCGAAGCTGATCGCAAACGCATAGCGTTGACTCGACGATTGGATCAGTGATGGCGGGTGATGTTGCGGCGGAGCTTGATTCTCCTCGTTTAGCGGCAAGCCGCAGGCGACTGCGATTTCTTGAGCTGCACACTGCCATGTGAGGAGAGAACGAACACCGGCGACTGCGGCTTGCCGTTCAACAAGCATTGCTTAAACCAGATTCGCCAATGAGTCCCGAATGATAACCCTCGCGAAGAGATCATATGTTCTCCACTGACATTGACGTAATGCAGCGAGCGATCCGGATTGCGCGGACAGGTCTCGGCCTTGTGGAACCCAATCCCCTGGTCGGTGCTGTGATCGTCGATGCCGAAAGAAACCTGATCGCTGAAGGTTACCATCAGAAGTTCGGGGAAGCTCACGCAGAGATCAACGCCATTCGTCTGGCGGGCAAGGCGACTCGCGGCGCAGACCTGTTCGTAACTCTGGAACCCTGCAGTCATTTCGGCAAGACGCCGCCGTGTGCCGACGCGGTCATCTCGGCCGGGTTTCGGCGAGTCGTCGTGGGGTGTCAGGATCCGGCTCCGCATGTGGCCGGACAAGGGATCCAAAGGATTCGAGAGGCCGGGATTCCCGTCGAAGTGGGAGTTTGCGAAGTCGAAGCTAGAAGACTCATTGCACCGTTTGAGATGCTGATGATTAAGCAACGTCCATGGGTCCATGCCAAATGGGCGATGACATTGGACGGACGCATTGCCACAAGCACCGGGCATTCTCAGTGGATCTCCTGTGAACAGTCGCGAGCCTGGGTTCATCAACTTCGAGGCCGCGTTGACGCAGTCATTACTGGAGCCGGAACAGTTCGTGCGGATGATCCGTTGCTGACTGCTCGCCCCGCAGGGCTGAGAACTGCTTTGCGAGTTGTCATTGACTCGACAGGGGAAAGCGTAACGGCAGATCGCAAGCTGGCGAAAACAATCAGCCAGGCCCCCGTTCTGGTCTGCGTGTCCCGACGCTGTAACGACGCCGGAGAAAGTCGGCTGCGTGATTTGGGTGTCGAGATATTTGAAACAAGCGGCGAAGGTTCGGTGGATCTGGGAGAAGTCCTTCAGGAACTCGGACGCCGCCGATGTACCAACGTCATGCTCGAAGCCGGACCAGGGCTGTTGGGAGCATTCTTTGACAGTGAAATGATCGATGAAGTCCACGCCTTTGTAGCTCCCAAACTAATTGGCGGCGCGACAGCTTTGTCGCCTGTAGGTGGCGTGGGGTTGCCATCCATACCCGGAACAGCCAATCTGACTGCTTTCCGAATGCAGGCATGCGGCGACGATTTTCTGCTTGAGGCGGACGTTTGCAGGGGCCTGTCATAGGCCGAAACACGGATTGCAGAGCAGCGTGGACCCCGAGCGCTAAATGCGGGGTCGACGGGTCGGATTGTGCATTCTGCAGGCATTGTCGCGTTCAGGTTTCGGAAAACCCGCTCCCTGCGGACTTGCAAGAGATGCAAGATTGTCCGACCATCCGCAGAGACCCGTTTGAAATGGGTTTTCTGACGAAATGGAACCTCTGCAAGGTGAGCATCTGTGCCGGCGATGGACTGGACGATTTTGAAGAAAGTGATTGACGAGAATGATTCATTCCTGATCACGAGTCATGTCCGCCCTGATGCTGATGCGTTGGGATCTGAACTGGGGCTGCGAGCAATCCTGCTGGCCCTGGGGAAGAAAGTTTCCATCATTAATGCGTCAGCTCCGCCTGCGAATCTGAGTTTCATGAATCCGCCAGGCGTGATTTTGAAACTGAACGATACGGTCACTAAAGCGAACGTCCCAAAGACAGACGTGGTCGTCATTGTTGACACGAGTGCCTGGCAACAGTTGGGCAATATGGCCGACGTGATTCAGGCGTCGCCTGCCAAACGAGTCGTTATCGACCACCACGTCAGCTCCGACGAAATGGGCGCGATCGAACTGAAGGATGTGACAGCGGCGGCGACTGGCGAATTGATTTGTGAAGCGGCTGCAGCGTTTGGCATTGAATTCGATGAAGACACCGCGAACTGGCTCTATGCGGCGATCGCTACGGACACCGGTTGGTTCCGGTTTCCTTCCACGACGTCCCGGACCATGCGCATCAGTGCGGCCCTGATTGATCGGGGGGCATCGCCTCACTACGTGTTCAATCTGGTTCATGAACAGTCATCGCTGTCCAGAGTTCGGCTGGGTGGGCGCGTTCTCGGGAGAACTCAATCTGAGGCCGACGGACGCCTGGTCTGGGTTCAGGTCGACGCGAAGGACATGTCAGAGACCGGTGCGGTTCCTTCCGACACAGAAGGTCTGGTCAATCAGTGCCTCACTGTGGCCGGTTCCGAAGCTGCGTTCATTGCAGTCGAACTGCAGACCTCGCAAATCAAGTTCAGCCTCCGTTGCCGGTATCCTCACGACGTCGCCTCGCTGGCCGAGCAATTTTCGGGAGGCGGACACAAACTCGCCTCCGGAGCAACGCTGTCCGGTCCATTGAACGTTGCCGTCGAACGCATGCGAACCGCGTTTTTGGAAATGCTGAGGAAGAACGAGGACGTCGTTGAGACGACTGGCTGAGCTTATAGCCTGCGGTGAATGACGCTGGCTGAGTCATGTAGCCCCGAATCTGAAGGGATGACCTCCGTTAGGCGCGAATCCGGCGTTGTTCGTCTCGAGACGTTACGCTGGGTTTTCATCGTGAGGGCGTTGTCCCGTCGCATGCGATCAGAGCCATGAAAAGTCGGCAAGTCTGATTGCTGGACTGGTCAACAACGCCCAGAGGACTTAGAACACGTCCCAGCTTTGTTTTCCCTCAATGACGTGCTCGAAAGCGGTTCTTCATGGAATATACGTACGAACAAATCTCCCGGATGATTGATCATTCATTGCTCAAGCCATCCCTGACCTTTGCCGACTTTGAAGCTGGCTGTCGCATGGCGGTCGTCTACCAGGCGGGCAGTGTTTGTATCCAGCCGCATTATCTGAAACGCTGTGCGGAGATTCTGAAAGGCTCCGGCGTAAAAGCCAGCACGGTGATCGGATTTCCTCACGGTGGCCACTGTACCTCGACAAAAGTCGCGGAAGCGAAGCAAGCTCTGGCGGATGGTGGAGAGGAACTGGATCTCGTTTGCAATATCAGTCGAGTTCTCAGTGGCGACTGGGACTATGTCAAAGCCGATCTGAAGGCTGTGATTGAGCTGACTCATGCCACCGGCCAGAAGGTTAAGGTGATTTTTGAGAACTGCTTCCTTGACGATGACCAGAAGATCCGGCTTTGCGAGATCTGCACAGAGCTGAAGGCTGATTGGGTCAAAACGTCAACCGGTTATGGCACCGGCGGAGCCACGATGGACGACCTGCGGCTCATGCGAAAGCATTCGGGGCCCGCGGTACAAGTCAAGGCGGCTGGCGGGGTGCGAGACATGGATGCCTTGCTGCAGTGTCGAGAAATCGGGGTGACTCGAATCGGAGCCAGTGTGACTCAGGCCATGCTTGACGAGTGCCGATTGCGATTGAAACTGCCAGCGATTCACTTCGATGCCGATGCCGTTACCGACGGCTATTGATCGTGCGATTACCTCTGCAGCCGGGGCGCTGCGAGCGTTCCAGCGATGGCGAGGATTCCGGAGAACTGCTGAGGCTTACCTGCCTCATGCGGCTTGGGGAATCGCAATTCGTAGAGAGCGACAAGTTCGCCGCAGCCAAAGCAGGCTCACCAGTTAAGAGAATCCGTTCGAACCCGGGGCGTTAAAAAAGCCATCGAACAATTCGGAAAGAGTTGTTCGATGGCTGATCGTTACTGGCCGTTGGTTGCAGGTGCGATTAGTAGACGCCCACGGTCGTTGTTTTCGCGAACACGTGATAAGGTCTCACGCTGCTGACGCCGTCCCATGTGTACTTATCGCAAGGCTTCTCGCGTTCGCCTTCGTCGCGTTCCAGAAACCCTGGCACGAACAACTCTTTGGTCATCGTGTACAGTTTGACGCGACCTGTCGCACCGTAACCAACCAGTTTGTTGTGATCATCAAAGTCAACGACTTCAATGACCGCTCGTGGCTGCGGGGCGAAGTAAGTAATCTTGTAATTGTCTGCCGGATCGTGTGGCTTCCCGCAGGCCAAACCCATCAGTGTATTGCCGTAGGTCGGCGTGATGTACACGTTCGGCCCCAGCAGCTCTTCGCGAGCAAATCGGTACCACTGTTGAGTGAACTCGGTGCCGCCACAGAAGATGCCCTTGATCCCGGCTTCTTCCACGCTGCTGCCCTTGTCCATCAACCGCAGTGCCAGGGCTTCCAGCAACTTGGGAGTTGTGAACATGCACTGAATATCGTTATTGGCTGACATGATTGTCATGGCCTGATCGATACAGTGAGCACTATACGCCTTCGCGCCTTCGACATCGCCCTTCTTCAGGAGCTTCACGACCCAGCGTGGGTCAAGGTCGACGCAGAAGCAGATACCCCCGCGGAACTGAGCGAGATGTTCAATAGCCAGTCGCAGACGACGCGGACCGGAAGGGCCCAGCATCAGCCAGTTTGCACCCTTCGGGAAGGACTCATCCGGCAAAGTCGCGCTGAAGAGTTCATAGTCAATCCAATGGTCTTCCACGACCACGCGGCTCTTGGGAACTCCGGTTGTGCCGCCAGTTTCAAACACGTAGATCGGTTTATTCTGCAGTGGCTGTGGCACCCAGCGACGCATCGGACCACCGCGAAGCCATTCATCTTCGAAGAGCGGAAACTTCTTCAGATCGTCGAAGCAATTGACGTCCTTGAGAGGATCGAAGTTGAAGGTTTTCTTCTTCTCCAACCAGAACTCACATCCGGTATCATCACCGAAATGCCACTGAACCATCTCGCGAGTATGTTGATCTAGCAGCTCTCTCTGCTGCTGACACTTTGCATCAAGTGATGTCACTTCAGGCCCTCATCAATTGCGACTCGGAAAACGCGAAAAATCATTTCGCCCCATAAACAGACTGTTCTGCCCTGAACGCATCCTAGAAAGCCAGGATTCGTTTTCAAATCTGACGGGCGGTATGTCCCGGCATACGGAAAAATTCAAGTGATGGAACCGGCAGGGAATGTCACAAAATACGTGGATTCCCAGACAAGATGCCATGTTGAGATCATCTGATCCGAAAGGCGATATCTGTTCACAGGCCGAGCAGAACCGGGATGGTCACCCAGCCGCGGAAATGTACTTCACGCATTTTTCCAGCGTTCGGGGGCCGGTGCTGGCTTTGTCCGGAGAAGGCTATTCCCAAACCGCATCCTGCAGGTGGATGGGTGCGGACTGTTGCATTTCCTGAGCATACTGACAGACTGAGGGCTTCGCAGGAGACCTCTATATGGGCGGGGATCGATCGCTATGGTAGGGAGCTCTGCTTCGAGTCTGAATTGCTCATTTTGTTTCTCAATGAAAGGACGCCCACGATGCTACGACAAGTCAAATCGTATCTGTTGATTCTGGCACTACTCCTGGGAGTGTTAGCCGGGCCAGTGACGGCACAGCAGAAGTCAACGACACAGAAGTCGGCGGCCAAGAAGGCCCCGGAAAAGAAGGCCGCAGCAAAGACGGCCCCGCCGAAAAAGACTCCGTCAACTAAACAACAGTTGAAGGGGGCAGTGCGAGGCGCAGAAGTGGCTCCGACGGAGGGCAAATCCGCCCTTCTGCGATACGTTCCGGATGATTCCATGATCATCGTTGCGGCTCAACCCGCGCGAGTCATCAATGCCAAAGGTTTTCAGGGGCTGCTTGAAGCCGCTGATGGCCAGGAGGTCCTCAAGACGCTCCTGGGGGAATTTGAAAAGAATGTAGGTGCCAGGGTCGAGCAGATCGAAGAATTCGGCATCGTCATGGATGCCGCTTGTCTGGAAGATATGTCATCCCGCGCGAAGGAGCAGGCCGAGCGAGTTCAGATGCTGAATGGGGTGAAACAAATCGGCCTCGCGATGCATAATTTCCATGACTCGAACAACACGTTTCCCGCCAGCGATGGGTATGGCGACAACAAAGGAAACCTGAGCTGGCGAGTTCACTTGCTGCCCTATCTGGAACAGGCTGAACTCTATAACGAGTTCAATCTGGATGAGCCATGGGACAGCGAACACAACAAGCCGCTGATTGAAAAGATGCCGGAGTTCTTCAAAACAGCGGGCGTGGAAGGCGCAGGGATGACTTCATATCACGTCTTCACGGGGGAAGGAACGCCCTTTGGAGGTGAGGAGGCCTCGGGGATCAGCAGGTTCACGGACGGCACGAGCAACACGATCATGGCCGTCATTGCCGGGGCCGACAAGGCAGACGTCTGGACAAAACCCGGTGGACTCGAAATTGACGGAGAAGATCCTGCTGCTTCACTTGGCGAAATCGGTGACCGCTTTGTTACGGTGTTTGCAGACGGCTCCGCAAA
This sequence comes from uncultured Planctomycetaceae bacterium, assembly GCA_903921605.1. The sequence continues at coordinate 8,486 of CAIXQV010000270.1, forward strand.
ATTCCTTCCTTCAGAAATCGAAGCCGGCGAACTGCTGCATTTGATTCAGCATCATGATGGCCATGTTGTTGGAGACTACTATCAGGCTACGCCGTCGTCCGAGCCTATGCCGGGCGTCATTGTTTGTGCAAATAGTGATTTTGATCAGAAAGGACTGCTGGCGAAGCTGCCTGTGAGAAACGAAGACGAGACGATGATGATCCAGTCGAAAGTGGCTTACGCTCTTCCCGACGGAATGTTTTTGACTTTCGTTGACTCCAAAACAATGCTGCTGGGCCCGGAGAAGACTCTGAAGGCGATGCTTTCCCCGCGAGTCAAGAGCGGAGAAACGAAGGCCGAATTTGAAAAGCTCTATCCCGCGAACGATATCGTGGCTGTCGTGGACCTCGAGCCCGTGGAAGAACTGGTAGAGCAATTATCACAGCAAATGCCGATGGCTCCCCTCGTCCAAAACATCGTTGGCCTGGTGGCAACGATCGATATGACTGGGGCGAGTGAATCGCACCTGAATCTGAATGTCGAAATGAGCGATAACGCGAGTGCTCAGCAGTTGAACGCGATTGCCATGGGCGGCTTTCAGATGGTGAAGGTTCAGGCTCTTGGTCAGCTTTCCGGCGACAATTCTCCGGTGGGCGAAGAGTTGGTGACAGCTCTGTCTGAGCTGCTGGAGTCTGTCACGATCGAAGCGGTTGAAGAATCAGTGGAACTGGATATCCCCAAAGTTTCGGATTCTGAAAAGTTCTTCAAGGACGTCACTCCGGCGTTTAAGGAACTTGTGAAGGGATTTGCGGAAAGTCAGAAAGCTGCTGGTCGCCGCGCGAAGACAATGCCGCTTCGACAAATCGGGCTCGCGTTTCACAACTACCATGATTCGTTTAATGGTCTCCCTTCCTACTGCGCTGCTAAAAACGATGATGGTGTGAATAAAGGGCTGAGCTGGCGTGTGTATTTGCTGCCGTATATGGAAGAAGTTGCGCTGTTTCAGGAGTTCCATCTCGATGAACCCTGGGACAGCGAGCATAACAAGACACTCATTGAACGCATGCCGAAGATCTTTGAATGCGAAGGCGTAGAGAAACCAGGTCACACGAGTCTGCATGTGTTCACAGGTGAGGGAACTCCATTGGGTGGTGAAGAGCCAACCAGGTTCGGCAACATCACAGACGGAATGTCCAATACAATCATGGTGGTTGAGGCCGGTCCCGACAAAGCTGACATCTGGACCAAACCGTCGGGCATTGAGTTCAATTCGAAGGCCCCGAAAGCCGCTCTTGGAAAACTCGCGGAGACGTTTCGAATTCTGTTCTTTGATGGGTCTGTGAGAGAGATCAGCAGTGAAATCGACGATGCAACATTAAACCGCCTGATTCAACATGCGGATGGAGAAGTGGTCGGCGACTTCTAATCACGGCAACGCCAACCTGTTCCACTTTGAACTTTTGAAGAGTCACGTTTCGGCGTGGCTCTTTTTTCATTTCTGCTTTGAAAGGAACAGTCTGCAAACGCCGTTCTCGCGATCCCGCAGCAACGCTAGAATTTTGCACGAGGTGAAGTTCGGTTAGCAGAGATGTGATAAGGATGGATTCATGTCACAGGTGTGGACGACGGTCGGATTGCTGATACTGAGCAATATTTTCATGACCTTCGCATGGTATGGTCATTTGCAGGGGCTCAAAGAGAAGCCCTGGCTGGTTGCGGCTCTGATCAGTTGGGGGATCGCTCTGTTCGAGTATCTGATTCAGGTACCAGCCAATCGGATTGGCAACCAGGTGATGAACGTGGGGCAATTGAAGATCCTGCAGGAAATCATAACGCTCACAGTCTTTGTCCCGTTCGCGTGGATCTACCTGAAAGAGAAGCCATCACTGGACTATCTTTGGGCAGGACTCTGCCTTTTGGGAGCCGCCTTTTTCGTGTTCCGCAAGAAACTGATGGGCATGTGATCAAACCGACACTCGGATCGGTGCAAGCTTGGACTAATCACCCAATCCCGGGCGGCGACGATTCTGTTTCCGATCTGCCTGAACGTGCTTTTCATTAAGGCGCCGTTGCTTCGCACCCCTGGATGGCTTTGACGGTTTGCGTATCACGGGTGGCGTGGCAATGGCAAGGATTAACTCGGCCAGCTTGGTTCGGCAGTCTTCAACATTGCGACCCTGATCCCGATAACGCTGGCTGGTGATCTGCAGGAATCCCTCTTTGGAGATTCGCCGACCGTAGCGAGCCATGAAACGCTCTTTGACGTCGGCCGGAAGCGACGCCGTGTTGGTGATGTCCCACGTCATAATCGCTTTCGAGCTGACTTTATTGACGTTCTGTCCTCCCGGTCCTCCACTCCGCGCGTAGGCAAGCTGGAATTCTGTATCGGGGATCTGAATGCGAGGATTGACTTGAAGCATGAACGAGCACAGCCCGGAAAAGGAATGTGGCTGTCAGGGAAAACAGAAAGCTGATTGAGCGAAGCCGCAATGAATCAGTGAAAGCTGATTTACAGAGTCGAAGCCGCACTTTGGCGAGTTGCCAGCGGTTGTTCAATCCAGAATTGAAGCTCGGCAATTACTTCAGCGGAGAAACTCGAACATCCACGCCCTCTGAGTACGCCGCATGATCAGGCGGAGTTATCAAGGATGGACAGCCTTCCGCCGAGGACAGTGACTGAGAAACGCGACAAGACACGATTGGTCGAAGCAGATAAGGTGCATGATGAACCTGACCGCTCATCAGTTCTCCGTTGCGTTTCTGAGCAAACAGGATGTAACGTTCGACAAGAAAATGCTCGAGCGTAGCTGTGGCCGCTGCTGTCGCTGGTGCTCGCAGGTCGACTGACAGCGATACGTCGTACTCGGCTGGTGGCTGATCAGTTCGCGTTCCCGTGTATTGAAACAGAGTCAATCCGTCCGGCGATTTTCCGACAGTCATCGTCATCTGTGCCATGCGATAAGGCAGATGCCAGAAGGTTCGTGCGACGGTGACCGCCAGTTGTTTATTCGCATCCAGACTGAAGAACCACACACCACGAACACCGTTCCTGTCGACAACATAGGTACGGATATTCGTTTCCAGAAACCACGAAATCCCCGGCACCGCAGGAAACCACCATGGCCGGATTCGTTCCATAGAGAACGGCACCAGCCCCAGCCACGCACTGCCGTCGAACTCTTCGATCCTGAGTTCGTTCGGGATCAGAGGCTGCAAGGTGGAGGCTGGCACTCTCCAATGTAAAAATGCCAGTTTCTGCCAGCTCTGATAGCCGGCTGTTTGTGTATTTGACTGACTCATGATGTTCGTCGGACGCCGATCTGTTTCACAACGCTGGGGAAGATTACACTCCGAAGCTCAGCACACTCTTGAGCCGTTCAGAGCCACATCCCGCTTTGCCATGACATATCACGGTCACGCTTACTTCACGACTAAAGAACTGGTTCGAAATAAGATCCGTATGTGGTGTGCCTGCGTTCGCTATCGCAAACTTGTCACACCCTACAGGTTTCGTTGTTTTCTCGTAGGGTGTGACAAGTGAGCCTTAGCGAACGCGGGCACACCGATTGAGTCTCCACTTGATGCAAGCCGGAGATTATTCCCGGACTGTTCCTAAGTCGCATTCCCGTTGCACCGACTCCGGAAGGAAGCAAAGTGACCGTTCGTGCTGGTAAGACAAGTTGGCACGAGGGCAAACCGAGTTTTGAAGCATCAATTAACGAGCCGCGAGCACTTCCCGTTTAATGAACGACGCGATCAGTGCGAAGGCCACCCTGCGGAACGCCCGGGCGAACATACTCCGGCCCAACCGGCAGCCCTTGAAACATGCGTTGTTCAGCGGCCTTGCGAGATTCACTGCGGGGGCGATCGTATCCGCGAGGAGTCGAATCCATCGACGGGCCAATGTCAGGATCGGGGAACGGATCAGTTCGCTCAAACGCTTCATTCTCGGCTGCGGGGAACCACGTGTACAACGACGGGAACCGCGTGTTCTGAGCATTCATACAACCACACATCACCATCATTGCCGCGGCAGCGCCGAGCAGAGAAAGCCGCCGTCCAAGCCGTGAACGGCCTGATCCGAAACGGGTCTTATGTGGAAAATTTGTGGTGATCATCCGTTGAAATCACTTCCCGCCGCACAGCTCCTGAATTTATCCGAGCCCTGTCCAATGCTCGTTCTTTCGTGCGGCAATGAAGGGTAGCAGCAAAATCGGCCGAACCGCAACATCAGTTCTGGTGATGAGGGCAGAATCCAGCTTCGGGACTGCGTCTAAGCGTTGCGATAGGAGTGAATCCGATGCCCGGTGACAGCGCGCCAGATGCCGATCAGAAACGCCACATTCGCCAGGAGAAAACTGTACGCAGCCCCGGTGCCGGGAACTCGCAGGTGTCGCCGTGCGGAAATCCAGCCAATCCCGGCTAAAGCAAACAGCCCGCCGAAAGGAGCAAAAATCAGGGCCGACGCCAGCGACGGGGCCACAATAAGCTGGGCCATTGAGCAGCAGCTCGCCGTGGCCAGAAACAAGGGTGAAAGCCAACGCAAAAGTTTGTGCGACCATAATGCAAACGCGTAGCCGGGATGACGCAGCGGGTTCAGCAGATGACTGCGAGTCCACGTTCCCTGCCAATTGCGAAGAGTCATGCGGATTCGCCGTCGCAGCGTGATTGAGCTATCTTCTTCGGAATCGAAACGACTGATCGCAAGCGGCTCATGAACGACTCGAAATCCCTGTGTCACAATGTCCAGCGGGACGATGCAATCTTCTCCGATCGCGGGGTCCATGGTGACAAACAGATTTCGTCGGATCGCAAAACACGCCCCGGCCACAACGGCCAGAATTCCCAGTTGCGATTCCAGAAGTCGCAGCTTTA
>CAIXQV010000271.1 GCA_903921605.1 uncultured Planctomycetaceae bacterium
ACCTTTGCCTACACGTATGACGCCGAAGGCAACATCACGCGTCGACAGCGAGTCATCACGGCTCAGGGTGTCGATACGCTTCAGGAATACACCAACTACACCTGGGATCATCGCAATCATCTGACGAAGGTTGAGTTCTACAGTGCGGCCGGCGTACTGCTGAAACGAGTAGAACATACTTACGACAGTGACGACAATCGCATCTCCAAAAAGGTGACGACGTTTGGCACAACAACCACGATCACCACGGAGAACTACGTTTACGACGGAGCTCAGCTTGTTGCCACGTTGAATGCATCGGGAACAATCCAGCACCAATACTTCGACGGGACTTCACTGGACCAGATCTTTGCGGACCAGAGTTCTGTCAGCGGCATTCTCTGGCCATTGGAAGATCGGACAGGGACAGCTCGCGACATTATCAACACGGCTGGAACCGTTCTGGATCATCGAGTTCTCGACAGCTTTGGGACTGTGAACTCCCAGTCCGGACCAAATGTGAAGTATGAGCAATTCTTCAGCGGGCTCCTGTGGGATGCCGACAGCCAGTTGTATTACGCTCGAGCACGCTGGTACGAACCTGTCTCCGGCAAGTTCATGTCCGAGGATCCGCTGGGCTTTGACGCGGGTGATGATAACGTCAGTCGGTACTCGGCCAATGATCCGATCAACTATGTTGACCGGAATGGTCTGTTTTCGATCGGGCACGCATGGAACAAGTTGACCGATGCCGTTGGCGACGCCGTTGAAGATGTCGGAGATTTCTTCAGCGACCAGTGGGACAACGGAAACATCCAGAAAGGCCTGTTGGCTGCAGGAACTTTGGCCTCGGGCGGCATGCTGGGATTCGGACTGGCATCTGGCTCCTTGATGGGAACACAAATTCTCGCCGGAGGACTGGGCTTTGCATCGGGACTCAGCAGTTCGTACGAGGTCTTCTCGGGCAATCGTATTGGCGACGGATCTTTCACTCGCTATCTGGGAGCAACTGCAGCCGTCACCGGTGGCTTCTTTGCCGCCGGAGTTCGTTCGTTTGGCACCGTCGGACGCACGCTCAGCGGAGCCAGCGGCCTGATCTCCGGCTATGAGATTGCCAGCGGCGACGCGATTGGTGACGGCACGCTATCGAGCTTATTCCATGTCTCGAATCTGGGCGTCAATCAGGGCGGCACAATGTTCAGCCCGACGTCAACGAATGCCCAGCGTTTCGGCGTAGGCCTCAACCTCGCCGTCGGCACCGCCAGCGTCATCACCTCCGGCGACCGCAGCCTGCAACAATCACTGCGAGCACTGAGCATTGCGAGTGGGGTGTGGAATACTGGCAGCTCGCTTATTGCGGCCAAGCAATCGTTTAGCGCCACGGTCAGGACCGTGAATGCCACAGTGCAACCGCGACGCGTTGCGGCTAGAGGAACATCGATACTTGGCTCCAAGCGATCCCAATCCAACCATCGGAATAGCACTGGCAGCATTAGACAGATCGGGTACTCAGAAGATGGTGCGACAGAGTCCGCGAGCGGCGTCAGTCACGCGATGGCGTGGAGCGATTCAGAGGGCAACCCTTTCGAGTTGAAGTCTGATTTAAGCTTCGATGCAGATGACCCTGCTGTCCATTTGCTTTTTAACACAGGCGATTTTGGCTTTGTGCAGGATTTCTTGCAATTTGATCCCGCAACAGCTGAGATGCCCATGACGTTGGCAGAGAAACAATTGCTCTGGCGATATCAAGCGGAGCTCCCGCTAGCCCGCCATAACCTGAATCAGGCTCAGAACGATTGGTGGTGGAACCAAAACGCAGCGATGATTGACACCGCATCCCAGCGCGTACTGTTTCTTGAATCAAGTATCGAGGAAATGAACGGCACGAGTATCAACTATGTTGATATACATTCTGGTGATGAAAGCGTTTTCCTGGCTGGCACCTACGGCTTCGCGAATGGCCTAAAGACCGGAGCGAAGGCAAATGTCAACGGCATCAGCAGTGCTGTCGCGAACACCTTTACGCTTGGATACGTCGACTCTGTAGAGCCTTGGGCTGTCTATGAAGACGACCTCAACGGTGGGTATGGGACTGCGTTGATGTTTGCGCGGGGCGGCGGGGAGCTTCTGCTCATCGCTGCGCCAACAGGCGTGGCTAGCCTCGCAGCTCACGGTGGCCGTATGGGTAAAGCTGCAGTCTATACAGGCTATGG
>CAIXQV010000272.1 GCA_903921605.1 uncultured Planctomycetaceae bacterium
CGCAGATGCTCCTCCAGCGTCTGCCCCTGTGCTCGCAGTTTGGTCATCGCTGTAAATGCTCGGTTAAATTCTTCCTCGTAGAGATGAAAACGATCGGCTCGCTCTGAGGTCACGCTGCCCAGTTCAATGCCCAGCGGAGTCAGTCGACGATCAGCATTGTCCTGACGAAGCAACAGGCGATATTCGGCGCGGGAGGTAAACATTCGATACGGTTCATCGACACCTTTAGTTACCAGATCGTCGATCAAAACTCCCAGATAGGCCTGGCTGCGATCCAGAACAAACGGTCCCCTGCCCTGCAGTTTCATCGCCGCGTTCATGCCCGCTAACAGGCCCTGCCCTGCGGCTTCTTCATAGCCGGTTGTGCCGTTGATCTGTCCGGCAAAGTATAGTCCTTCGACAAGTCGTGTTTCCAGCGAAGGATACAACTGCGTCGGCGGCGCGAAGTCGTATTCGACGGCGTAACCATATCGCATGATCTGAGCATTCTCGCAGCCCGGGATGCGACGGATAATCTCATCCTGCACATCGCGCGGCAGGCTGGTTGAGATACCATTGACGTAAACTTCCTGAGTGTTGCGGCCTTCCGGTTCCAGAAAAATCTGATGCGATGTCTTGTCCGCAAAACGCACAACTTTATCTTCGATCGAAGGACAGTATCGCGGTCCTGTCGACTGAATCTGCCCCGAATACATCGGCGCACGATGCAGGTTTGCGCGGATGATCTCGTGAATCTCGTGAGTTGTGTTTGTGAGATAGCAATGGATCTGAGGCTGGTCAATGCGATCCGTCATGTAGGAAAACGGTTCGGGATTTTCGTCGCCGGGCTGAGGTTCGCATCGAGTGAAATCGATCGTGCGCCCGTTCAGTCGTGCGGGTGTTCCTGTTTTGAAACGACGCAACTCAAAGCCGAGTGACTTCAGAGCCCCGGAGACTCCGTGAGAGGATTTGTCACCGGCTCGACCACCTTCGGCTTTGGATTCACCGGTGTGCATGATGGCTTTGAGAAACGTACCGGTCGTCAAAATCACCGCGCGAGTTCTGTAGAATGCGTCGCCAGCAACGCGAATGCCGGTGATCTTGCCGTCTGCGGTTTCGATCGACTCGACAGTCTCCTGGCAGAGCGTCAGGTTCTCCTGCAGCTCGACCCGGTTCTTCATTTCGAACTGGTAAGCCTTCTTGTCCGCCTGGGCTCGCGGACTATGCATCGCGGGACCTTTGCCGCTGTTGAGCATTCGAAAATGAATGCCGGTCTTATCGATGACTCGCCCCATCTCACCGCCGAGCGCGTCGATCTCGCGCACAATCTGACCCTTAGCCACGCCACCGATCGCCGGGTTACAACTCATCTGGCCGACGGTGTCGCAGTTCATCGTCAGCAGCGCCGTCTTCGCGCCCATGCGTGCGGAGGCCAAAGCCGCTTCGGTACCCGCATGGCCGGCACCAACAACGACAACATCGAAATCGTAAACACATTTGTGGGACATGATGCTTCTAACCTTGTTCCAGTGCTCCAGTCATGGAACACACTGCAGGGAGGTCTCGGCCTCCAGCGACAGGATTCACGCAAGGCTGGAATCCTGTTTGTGGGTGGTTCCGAGTTCAGAGCCTCAGAACGAGCCATAGTATAACGCCATTCTCAAGCAATTTCGGCCGAACTGCGTAGGAACCTGCGGGTGTCGTGAAATTCCATGCGACTGGAACGCGAATCGGCCATTGTTTCGGCGTTGTGGGCGGTGCTACACCTCATTCTGGCCTTGTAGATCGTAACGCTGCGTCTCGGCGGTCATTCAGGAAACAGGATAAATTTTATGCTTCGACCGCAACTCATGGGCCTGTTCTTGACCGTCGCCGGGAGCGGATGTTCGACGTTCACCCCATCAACGCTGTTGTACTGGGAGACATTGCAGGCGCCGGCTGAAGATCCCGACTTTGATCAACTCCATCAGAGCAAATTCGATCGAGAGGCTAAGCAACCTTCGCCGGAGGGCCTGAAAGCTGGTTTGCAGGTTCAGTTGTTGTTGGTGGACCGCCAGATCGAAGAGGACGAGTCGCTTTCTGAAGTCCGCTTTCATGGGACGCAGTATTTGGGCACTGTGGAATCCGTCGATGGCCAGACTATTGTGCTCAAGGATGCCATTCAGATTATCGAAGGCCGATCGATGCACTCGGTGCCAGTCCTCAGCAAGATCCCCTATGTGAGCCGAATGTTCAGGAACTCGGGCGTCGGTCGCGAGTCTCGGAAGATGCCCGACGACGTGGTCATCCCGCGAGACAAAATTGCTGGTGCGTTTGAATTGTCTGCAACTGGCGCGGAGTCGCTCGTGATGCTTCAGCAAGTCGAGCGGATAGGTGTTGATTATGTCGAAGACTGAACGCAGGTTGTCCGTGCCATGGTTGTTGGTGCTTTGTAAGGCATGAGTCATGTAGAATTTGCGACAGCCGTCGACATTGGCTTGGCGAGCAACGACAAATCGGTATCGCCTCGGGAGTTTCCTCGTGCAACGAGTTTCGATGAGAAGAGCTCAGTCAACTTCGACCCTCCAACGACTCGCTGCTCTGCTGATGTACTTCGTTACGGTTCCGCACTTTGTTACAGTATCCGCTGATGATTCGGTTCCCGATCACTGGATTGTTCCGATCGCAGAATCTCCATCGTCAGCGCGGAGTGGCCGTGAGCTGGCAAAGGCTATGGCTTCTCTTTCAAGAGAGGATCGGGAGCAACAGATCGAAGCCGAGATTCGTTCAGGTAATGTCCCGAGTCATTGGAAGAGATTTGTTCCGGTCAGGATCACTGCGAATCTTGAGGGCAAAGAGCAAACTCTGATCATGTTTGTCGCACCCGATTATCTTTCGCTCGGGAGCGACGAGAACTTCCTCAGGATGCCGCTTTCCCCGCTAGTCGCTCAGAAGGTGGCAGATCATTTGGAGTGTCTCCTGCCGACTCGTCGTATGGTGGATCAGATCTATGCGGCCGCAGAGGTTGTGCTTAAGCCTCAGCCGATGGTGCCGACGGATGAGATGATTCAAGTCAGCTATTTCGCTCGGCACAATCAGGAGATTGAAAAACAACTGACGGAGAGTTATCCGCAACGTCGTTCCGGCCAACTGCTGGCAGGACACAAGAAGGATGTCGTCCTGACGCCTCGACTTGCGGATTCGCGTGGCCGTGTGGCCATTTACGGTTGGCACGAGGCGAAAGACCATACCATCCAGCCGCTGTATGTTGGTCATGCAGAAACGTGGGTTGATTACAGTCACGGCATTCGGCTGGTCGCCAGAAAAGGATTTCTGAATGGGACGCCTTGTGATCTGCGAGATCTGCTGGCGGACGAGAAGCTCTGCGAACTATTGAGTGATGAAGGACCTTTGAAAGTCGCCAGTTACAATCAGCCTTCTCAGAGAGAACAGAGTTCTTTTGCTAATGGCGAAACGACAACCATTCTTCAGTGGACTCCTGATGTGCGAGTTTGCATCAATGAATCAACCGCGTCAACGGAGAAACGTCCGGAGAACACAGAGCTGTTATTCTATGCTCTGCCCAACGGCAACACGATTGAGCAGACGCTGGGAAAACAAATGCGGCCGGGCGATGACTGGCATTTCGACATTCAGCATATCGCCGCTCAGACGCGTTTTCTGAGACTTGAACAGCCCGGAAAAAATGTGGTACTCATTCTGCTTGAATCCAACGGTCTGAGCTGGCCAGCATGGCGCAAAACGCACAATGACGAGCTGATTTCAAAGCTGATTACCGAAATACGAGCACGATATTCATCGAAAGGTGTGACCGTGGTGCTGAGTGGTCATAGTGGCGGAGGAAGTCTGATTTTTGGATTTATCAACGCATGTTCTGAAATCCCCGCCGATATCACTCGGATTACATTTCTTGATGCTACTTACGGCTATGAGACCGAGCGTCACAGTTCAAAGATCGCGAACTGGCTTCAGAGGCCCGGTAAGTCGCTCTGCGTGCTGGCTTACAAGGATGACGAGGTCGTTCTGAATGGTAAACGCATCGTGAGTGCGACCGGTGGAACATGGTATCGCAGTCGACTGATGCGAGATGACCTTGCGGCCTCATTTCCGTTCACCGAAAAAACGGAGAACGAATTCGTGCGAGTCATCAGTGCTGATCGCCGCATTCAGTTCTTGCTGCACACGAATCCTGCCAATAAGATTCTTCATACCGTGCAGGTTGAGAAGAACGGTTTGATCCAAAGTTTGCTGGCTGGCACACCGCTTGAAGAACAGGCTTACCAGTATTTTGGCGAACGAGCGTATTCAGAACTGATTCGATGATGACATGTTCCACTCGTTGGGCATGTGCAACGGAGTATGCTGCGCTCCGGAAGTCCGCACAACCCGCTTCAGCATTGGGCATTGACCATGCCATGGCCTTTTTTAGTTGCGTCATCACAGCGAAAGCAGCGTAGAGTCAGCCCGGTGGTAGTCATGATCTTCGATGTGCCAGGTTCTCCTCGGCTTGCATGTTCGAGCAGATCGTTATTTCATTGCCAACCCGGTTATCAGACAACATCAGGGTATGAGCGAAAGACCTGACTGAAATGCTGCTTTCGATCACTTCGATTGAGATCACTCATCAGCAGGGAGTGCCCTCGCTTTACAGCGTTGTGGATGTGATCGACCAATTGCTTCCGGTCCATCCCGCTCGGGCGTTCAAGCAAATCGCAGCAACCGCTGATGACCGTCATGATGTTTGCCAGTTCGTGACGCAGATTTGCAGACCACAGCGCGTCTGAAAATTCAGGAGTTTCTGCAAGAGCTTGATTCAGAGTCGTGGACATGATAACAATGACCCGGTTGACAGTTTTTTGTGCGACTGCCACTGACTTGTGGTAGCTTCCGACGCGTTTCTACGCGAAAATCGCCGTGTCGACTATCACGCGTTTCGTCAGTTCCTGTTGTCCATTGTCACGATTTCAATGATAGAATCCATCGCGTTACTTGATCGGAACGGTTGCTTCGTCTGGGTTGACGAGCACGCGCCTTGGGGATTTTGCCGCGACCTGATCATGGGCACTCCCGCTTGGAAATGGGTCAGCAGCGATAATGTCGAGGCCGTCAAGACGGCCTATTCCCGATGTCTGATTCTGAACGAGCCACAGCAGTTTCAGGCAGAAGTTAGTATTGATGGTCGAAGTGTGGACATGCAGGTCTGGTTAAGGTCGACCGAGATCGACCAGGCAAAGATTATTGCGACCGGTACGCGATTGCCTACGCGTGTAAAAACGCTGACGGGATCGGAAAGGGAGATCCTGAAGCATCTGGGAGAAGGCATGTCTCCGAAAAGAATCGCAGAGGTTTTGGATCTGTCTCGTGCGACCGTGGACACTCACCGTCGCAACATTATGCAGAAGCTTCGGATTGACGACGCCCATTCTTTGCAGGCGTTTGCTGTTAGAAAAATGAAGCTCTGGTAGTTTTCATTAACCTGTCGAAACTAAAACAGCTCCAGTTGATCTGCCGGCGGGTCCGACTGGCTCTTAATTGTTTTGCTTTTCGACCTTTGTGAAACGCCAAGATGAGCGAGGGCTTTGGCCGTCACCATGCGTCCGCGAGGTGTTCGCTGGATAAAGCCTTCGCGAAGCAGGAAGGGTTCCACTTCGTCTTCCAGCGTATCGGCGGGAATATTCAGCGTGTGACCCACGGCCTGTACACCGGCTGGGCCACCGCTGAAAACTGAGATGATCGTTTCCAGATAACGCCGATCCTGTTCTTCAAGACCCGCATCATCAACCCCCTTCATTTTCAACGCAGCACGCGCGACTTCGAGCGTAATTTTTCCGTTAGCGCGAGCGTCGGCAAAGTCACGTGTCCAGCGAAGCCAGTTGTTGGCTTTTCGCGGAGTTCCTCGTGAACGAATCGCGATCTCATGCGCGGCTTCAGGGGCAATTTCTGTTCGAAGTTTATTGGAATTGCGAGCGATGATGGTCGACAGTTCGGGAGTTGTATAGAAGTCCAGATGCTCACGATTTACGAAGCGATCGCGAAGAGGAGCTGTGAGCATTCCGCTGCGAGTGGTCGCTCCGATCAGCGTGAACGGCTGAAGCTTCATGTTAATCGTACGGGCATTTAGTCCGTCACCAAGCGTAATGTCGATGCGGAAGTCTTCCATGGCGGGATAGAGGAATTCTTCCACCGTCGGCGGAAGTCGATGAATCTCATCGATAAACAATACACTTCCATAGCTGGCATTGGTCAGGTACGGGAGCAAATCCTTGGGTGCACCCAGAGATGGTCCGGCAGTGATCTGTAATTCGGTGCCCAGTTCACGCGGAATCACAGTTGCCAGAGTGGTCTTTCCCAGTCCCGGCGGGCCGTCGAGAAGCAAGTGCCCCAATGGCTCCTTACGCTTCTTAGTGGCTTCCAGAAGAATCTTTAATCGCTCTACAACAGCCATCTGACCGACGACGTCTTCCAGCTTCGATGGTCGCAGTTCATCATCGAATCTCTGCTGATTGGGATCCTCAAAGTTACCGGCACCTGCGTTATCGCCCCCAAAAGTCGGGCGCTTTGGCTCGTCCGGTTCTTCGTCATCGTTGCGGATTGTGGTCTTCCGTGCCATGGAGAGTGTTCTAACTGCTGAGTCGTCGGTAGAGGAAAGCCACGTAGAAGACGTTGCCACCAGATGAACTACAGATGAGTTATCCCAGTGGCAAGTGAAAGCAGGAAAGCGAAAGAAACGCTAAGCGAACCGCGAAGGAGAGTTCGCTACTTCTTTTCCACTTCCGCTTTTTCTTCAGCCGGTCCACCAAGCTTTTCTTTCAGGCGTTTTAGTACGGTGTCATCGGGCTTCTTAGCTTTCAGCTCAACTTCGACAGCCCGATTCCACAGAACTTTGGCTTCTTCCGTTTGCTTTAATGCCTGGTGGACATCGCCCTGATGTTCCAGCAGTGTGGCGTCCTGATACTCAGGATTTCCATTCGCTTTCTTAAGGGGTTCAAGTGCTTCTTCGTTCTTCCCTTGTTTGAACAGAACCCATCCGAGACTGTCGAGGTAGGCCGGATTATCCGGCTGCGCTTCCGCCGCAATTCGGATCATCTTCTCAGCCTGTTCGAGGTTCTTGCCCTGATCTGCATAAAGGTAACCCAGATCGTTGTTGACTCCGGGATCGGCCGGGTCTTCGTTATAGACCTCTTCGAGAACCTGTTGTCCCTTCTCCATATCACCGCCTTGAACGTATGCGTTCGAGAGCCCCATTTTTGTCAGGCGGACGGTGTCTTTTTCAACGGAGTCAAGTTCCAGGACCTGCTGATACTGTTCGATCGCATTGTTCCACTGATCGAGCTGAGCGTAAATTCCTGCGAGCCGCAAATGGGATTCCGTGAGCAATTCTGTGTTGCCCTGAAGTCCTGTAATAGCCTTTTGGAGCAGTCCGACGGCTTCTTCAAGTTTGCCATCCGCGGCTTCGACGAGTGCAAGTCGGCTAAGAAGCTGAGGTTCATCAGGAACAATTTTTAGTGCCTGCTTCAGGGCCTTGCGGGCTCCGTCAATATTCTCGATGGAAGCATATGCGGCTGAGATGCGGAAAAGCGTGTTGACTCGAGCACCCGGAGGAAGGCCCGGTGTCTGCAGGAGTTGTTCAAAGAGTTTTGCTGATTTCTCGTACTCGCCCAGCTTCAGTTGATTCATCCCGTATTTATCGAGCGTCTGCATCGTCAGTTCCCGGTCAGGGCTCAACTCCAACGATGATTTCAGAAGGTCACCTTCTTCTTTGGTCATCTCAAGTTGTTCTGCCACCAGAGAGCAGAAATATGGTACCGCCGGATGTATGTCTCCCGGCTTTTCGGTGACCATTTTTTGGCAAGTTGTCAGGGTCTCTTTGGCAAAACCATCCACCGTCGCGATGCTACCTACCAACGGGGCCATTTCCGCCACGGTAATACGAGATCGTGCGGCACGATTAATTGTTTCGATCAGGGCGACAGGATTCCTGTTGGCGATTTCGACGCGGACCAACCCCAGATACGCCTCTGCTTCCCCCGATGTATCGAGAATTGACTGATAGACTTCAGCGGCCTCTGTTGTCTTGCCTTGATCAAGCAGAATCTGGCCAAGAAACATTTTCACTGCTGCAACGTCGGCCGCGTCTTCTGTTAACTCCTGCAAGCGAGTTGTCAGTGAATCAGATCGGCTTGACGCTTCGAATAAATCACGAAGCAGAAGCAGAGATTCAGCTGACCGTCGTCCAGTTTCAAAATAGCGGTTCAGGTTCTGTTCGCAAGCGTCCAGTTTGTCCTGCTGGAAATAGGCTCTGGCGAGCAACAGGTTGTGGTCTCCGGGCGCGTCTTTTTCTGTGCGGGATAAGGCCTCGAATGCCTGAATCGCCTTTGGGATTCGCCCCGACTCCAACAGAATGCGTCCCGTGACTTCGTAAGATGTCAGTCGATTCTTCAGTAGTGTTTTATGTTCCCGTTCGTTGAGTTTGAAGTCTTCAGGTCTTTCAAGCGCCTGCAAGATGACTTCATAACTGTTGGCCGCTTCGCCGATCTTTCGCATCTCCAGCAGGACAGCGGCACGAACCTGATGTATATGCACGAAATCCAGCGATTGCTTATCGAGCGTCTTCGAAGCCAATGCCTCCTCGAGAAGCTTTGAAGCATTGTCAAACTGACGAGCAGTGCCACGGAGGACGGCCATCTCGAGTCGTGTTTGATAATCGTCGGGATCAAGCTGCATCGCCTTTTCGGCAGTGGAGTTTCCTTCTTCAGCTTTGCCCATTCGGAACAGAACCATCGCGAGAGCCCGCACAGGAACGGCCGATTTTGGGTCCGCAGCGGAAGCTTTCTCAAAGGCTTCGGAAGCCGCTTCTAAATCTCCCCGCTTAAGAGATTTCTGGCCGGACATATACCACGCCAGAGCATCCTTGTTGGTCGGGTCAATGGAGTCGCTCTCATCTTTGACTTCAAGCGGTTTCTCATCGGGTTCCGCAAGTCCTTCAACGGCCGGTTTTTTTTCATCCGGGCTTAGCGGCTCGTCCGCTCCAGCTTTGGGTTCATCGGAAGAGGTTTTGGCTTCATCATCAGCCAGCAATCCTGCTGACATTCCGCAACAAATCACGGTCATCAGAGCAACGATCGCGTGTGCGGACAATCTTGCGGAGGCAATACGAGAAATCACTGACGACGGAAACTGGAATGGCTTCATGATCAGACTCAGCGAAGTAAGGTTAGGCAACTACGACAACAATCACTGCAACAAGTGCATTATTGGTATGCAGGCAGAGTCTGTCGAGTTCGGTTCTTGCTGAGCCCCGGAAACGCTACTTCCGAGGTTTCTTGGGCGTTGGCTTACCTGAAACAGCCGCTGGCTTCCTGTTGCTGGTCGATTTGCCAGCCGCAGGTTTGGCTGACGGTGCCTTTGCAGACGTCCCTGAGACCGTTTTTCCAGTTTGCTTTGCCACAGTTTTTGATGTGGCCGGCTTGGCTGGTGTCGGATTCGTGGCAGGCGCTTTCTTAGCCGGGGCCTTGGCTGGCGGTGTAGGAAGTTTTACCGCAGGTTTCAACGGCTGAGTTTTTGCTGGCACGGATGGAACAGCAAGGGAAGGTTTTGCTGTGCCTGCGGGGGTGACAGATTTTGATGGAGCTGCCTTTTCAAGCACCGGCGCTGTGGCAGGTTTTTTGGGCAGAGCTGTCTTCTCAATCTTCGGCGGCTCTGGAGGGGGAACCAGTTTTGCGGGCTTCTTCTTCGGAGGAGACTGCAACTCCACGAATCGATCCATTACGTCGTCCATCGACAATTCTGTGTCAGACGGATCCAAGAACCGTGGCGCGTACTTTGGGTCGGTTGAAAGGCAGCGCAACAAATGGCAGAACTCGGAAATCTCGGACTTTTTAATACCGCCCTTCAGGAACTCTGAAGCGTCATTCAAGTCGGCCTTTGCTGGCACCAGTCCGAGCCAGCGTGCAGCTGTCAGCATGGAGGTGTCGAGGCAAATGATATGACTTCCAAGTATCTCATGCAGAATGAAATCCCGAATGAACGGGGTGATGTCATTCACTTTCTTCAGGGTCTTAACAGCCTGCTCTAAAGTCTGTCGTCGCAGCTTTTCATAGTCATATGAGTAAGTCGTCTCGAAGACAAACCGAAGAATAGAGCGTATTCGGAGACCTTTCCAGTCTGCATCCTTCAATGGAGCAAGTGACTGTTCAAGCTCTGATACTGAGCTGACTCGGACTTCGTTTAAATCAAAATACGAAGTCAAAACCTTTTTCAGCCCAGCCTCGGCCGGAACCCAGGGATTATCTTCAAGGCATGCAGCAAACAACATGGTTTCAACGACAGACAGCTCAATCTTTGGCACGGACTTGCCGTAGAGCTTCTGCAAAGCTGTCACGAGCTTTCGACAGATCTGAGATTTGTCGGCTGCCTTGGTGGCTTTGGCCGTTCCCATTGTTATTCCCTGCTGATCCTGATTCAACTGATTGCCAATATATGCAACTAAGCATTTAGGGGGACAAAGAGTCTTTGTTCCCGGTCAATTTGTTTTCAACGTTTAGTTAACTATTTGTGATCAGAGTCAGCGGAGTCCATCGCGTCTTCCGAGTCATCGTCGTCATTCAGGTCGAAACCCGGATGAACCATCTCTGTTTTCTCGTCCTCATTCGAATCCAGGTCGTCCGATTCGGCAGGGATAAGTTCTCGCAGCAGGGCTGCCGTTTCAACAGACCTTTTGATTCCGTCATCAATTATAAAACGGAGTTCCGGAGTATACCGACTCTTGATGTACTCCGCGACTTTCGACTGCAGAAACCCTTTGGCGGAGGTAAGTCCGTGCATCGTCAGCGCTGCAGTTTTTTCATCTCCCATGACTGAGATTCGCACGCTCGCGTGACGCAGATCCGGGCTTACATCGGCCCCCAGAACTGTGACATTTTTGATACGTGGATCACGTAGTTCAAACAGAATTGCACTGCTGACCACCTCGCGAATCATTGAGGCGACTCGCGCTGTTCGACGGGTTGAAGACATAAACGGAAGCTTTCCAATAGAGGGAGCTGACAGGGACACAACAAGGGCGTCAGCGGTTCGTTGAGCAAATGCTCAACCTTTTTCCCGCGCCAGTTGAGACCAGAACAGTCTCCTCTGGCACCGACATTACAGCGTCCGTTTGATCTCGTCGATTCGGTATGCTTCGAGCAGGTCACCTTCCTTCACGTCATTAAACCCTTCAAGCCTGATTCCGCACTCCATGCCCTCGCGAACTTCCTTGGCATCATCTTTTTCGCGTTTGAGTGAACCGAGGCGATAATCATTCATGACCTTTTGGTCACGAATCAAATGCACCCTGCTATCTCGCGAAATCGTCCCATTAAGAACACGACACCCTGCAATGGTCCCGAAACGACTGATTGCGAATGTTCGCAGAACGATGGCTCGACCTGTAGAGACTTCCACTCGCTCTGGGCGAAGGAGTCCCTGCAGTGCCAATTTAATATGCTCTGTTACTTCATAGATGATATTATAGCGACGGATCTCAACACCCTGGCGATCGGCCTGAGCCTGAGCACGGTCTTCTGCGATGACGTGGAACGCAACGATGATTGCACCAGCAGCACTGGCCAGAGAAACGTCGCTTTCGTTCACACCACCGACACCCGAGTGAATAATCTGAACCTTGACTTCCGGATGCTCAAACTTTCCAATTTCGCTGCGGAGAGCTTCGATCGATCCTGGAGTATCGGCCTTCAGGATCAATGGAAGTTCTTGAACGCCCTGGCCTTTTCTTGGCGAAGCCAGAATGTCCTCCAGAGTTCGCGGCGAAACGCGGGATGACAACGATTCTGTGCGACCTTCGTGCAGACGGCTTTCGGCCGTCTCGCGAGCTTCTTCGATATCTTTCATCACGAAGAAATGGTCACCGGCACCAGGGACTTCAGAGAGCCCCGATACCTTGACAGGCATCGAAGGTCCGGCTTCCGTAATCGCCTCATCACGGTCATTGTACATGGCACGAATTCGACCGTAGGTTGACCCGCAGAGTACGACATCTCCAACTCTGAGAGTGCCCTTTTCAACAATCAACCACGCGATCGCTCCGCGACCTTCATCACGGAACGCTTCGAGGCAGACGCCCAATCCCTCTCGCTCTGGATTGGCTTGTATTTCGTGAAGTTCTGCGGTCAAGAGCAGTGTCTCGAGCAGTTTGTCGATGCCCTTGCCTGTCGCACCTGATGTTCTGACAACCTCGTACTCGCCGCCCCACTCGGCCGGGAGAAGTTCGTGCTGGGCCAATTGCTGCAGGATACGCTGCTCATCAATCCCCGGAAGATCCACTTTGTTCAGGGCGACAATGATTGGCACACCAGCGTTTTTCGCATGGCTGATACATTCCACCGTTTGTGGCATGACACCATCGTCCGCAGCAACGACGAGTACCACTATGTCCGTCACGTTGGCACCGCGTGATCGCATTTCACCGAATGCCGCGTGGCCAGGTGTATCGACGAAAGTCAACAGGTGATCCTGATAGTTCACCTGATAGGCCGCGATATGCTGAGTGATGCCACCCGCTTCTCCTGCAGCCACATTTGCCGACCGAATCCGGTCCACCATCGTTGTCTTGCCGTGGTCCACGTGACCAAGAATCGTCACGATCGGAGGACGCTGACGCATCAGCTCAGGCGGATCCTCATGGTCGAGTGACGCCAGAAGTTCAGCTTCAATATCTCGACTTCGCTTGAAGGACAGGTCAACGCCCAACTCCATGGCGACTTCCATCGACTCTTCTTCACCAAGCTCGTCGTTGATGGTGACCATCCGACCCTGTTTGAAGAGAATACCAAGAATTGACTTCGCCGGTCGACCAATGGCTTCTGAGAGAGCACGTACGGTAATTGGAAAAGAAATCTGGGCTGTGGTACGAAGTTCCACTCCACCAGTTTTCTTCTTCCGCTTGAGTTTTTTGGCCTGACGCTCGGCTTCTCGCGTTTCTCGCAGCTCCTTCAACAGCGAGCCACGGTTTGCCTGACCACGAGGCTTTGCGGCTGGAGCCGGACCACCGCCTTCATGTTCTTCTCTGGCCTTCCGCAATGCTTTCAATTGCTCAGAAAGCGGACTGCTGCTATCGACAATGCCTTTAAACGACATGTCAGGCTTTTGGGCCTTCTCTTCCTTCGGTTTGACCTTCTTAACCTGAGGAGGAGCGATAATTGGAGCGGACGCCACGAGCTGACGAGCTGGCTGTCGATCTTTTCCCACCTTGATCGGCCCGGATGGCTTTGCAGGCGTATTCGACGAAGGGGCCGGCTCCTTCACAGAACCGATTGGCCGCATTTCTCGGACCTGTTGCATCCGAGGACGGCGCATCGCATCCGCAGCAGTATTGTCCGGCGTTGTCGGTGGAATCGGTGCAGGAGGAGCAATAGTAGCGGCGATGGGGGTGACCGTGATAGTTTGGGTTGGAGCGGATGTTGCGGCCGGTTCTGCTTCGGCCGGTGCTTCCGCAACAACCGTTTCAGCAACCTCGGGAATCTCCGCGACAGGAACGACTGCCTCTACCACATCGGCTGCTGCCGGAGTCTCGGCGATCACCTCGGGCTGTGGAGCAGGTTCTTCCACTAATTGTGGGATTGCTTCTTCAGACTGCTGTAGGTCTTCAAGTTGTTCTTCTTGATGCGACCTTCCGGACTGAGTTCGAACACTTCCAGTCCCGATCACCCGCACTCGACCGCCGTGTGCGGTTTGCTCACGAACTGGAGTTACATCAGCAGCCGGAGCCTGAGGTGTGACGACAGTCCCCTTTTTGCGGACGTAAGCGACAACCTGATCTCGTTCCTCTTCGCTGATGGTCGCGAGAGCGTTGCGCAACTTGACGCCGGCTTCTTCACAAAGGTCGATCAACACCTTGCTGTCGAGGCCCAGGTCTCTGGCAAGGGCAAAGATTCTAATCTTCAAAACATAACCCCTTAGGCCGACAAGGTATTTTTCCAGAAACACTCTGGCATACCAGCGGCACAGAACCTCAAACAACGACTGGACGAAACAAACTGAGAAGACTCATTTGCAGTCTCTTGGCAGTCACCTACTGACCACCCAGTCTCGACCAGTTTCCGGCGAATGCCGATCACAGCCAAAAAACGAAGACGCACGATATTGACGATAAACAAGTTCAGTTACTGAAGACCGTGACTCCTCTGTTTTTTGACATCCGCCCCAGCGTTGCGAAGATCAAGGCAAAAAATGGTCGCTCCGTATGTTGCGACCGCACTCGTTATTCCATCATTATTCTTCCACCGCAGCCGAAGAATCCACAACTACCTCAGGAGGCACAGTTTCCGGCTCCTGTATTGCGGCCTCCACAACAGGGGCAGCAGCCTTTGGTTTTGGAGCTTCTCCCTGAGCAGCTGATTGTTTCTTTAGTTCCGCAGCAATTTTTTCCTCTGCCTCAAGCCGCTGACTCTCCCTGTCGGCGTATTCCACGATCTTGTCGCAGTCTTCGTCCGAAAGTCCACCAATTTCCGCCAATTGATCGGGTTCGATCACTGACAAGTCATCAAAAGTGAAGAACCCTTGAGACACCAAGTTCTCCGCGAGCTCCGCCGTCACTTCCGGAATCACACAAAATGCTTCAATGGATTTATCAAGCTGCTGATCCAGGAGATCCTGAGTCATTACATTAATGTCCCAGCCGACCAGCTTGGAAGCAAGCCTGACGTTCTGACCAAATTTGCCAATCGCCAGTGACAATTGATCCTCGCGAACCAAGACAATCACTTTACCCAACATTGGACAAAGGATCACGTCTTCCACTTCCGCTGGTTGCAATGCATTCGGGACCAGAATGGAAAGCGAATCGTTCCAGCGAACAATATCGATTCGTTCACCAGCAAGTTCCTCAACGATTCCACGAATTCGAGCTCCGCGGACACCAACGCAGGCACCAACACAATCAATTGATGCGTCGCCACAGCTTACGGCCACTTTTGACCGATTGCCTGCTTCGCGGGCGATCGAACGGACCTCAATGACGCGGTCGTTTACTTCTGGTATCTCGACTTCAAAGAGTCGACGGACAAAATCAGCGTGCGTGCGGGACAAAATAACCCTTACACGAGAGCCTGCTTTTCGAACATCGAGCACGATCGCTCGCACTCTATCGCCGGTCCGATAGTTCTCTTTTCGGATCTGCTCGCTGCGAGGAAGGATCGCTTCAACCTTGCCAAGACTGACAATAACAGTTCCGCGGTCGACGCGAGTCACCTGACCTGAAATCAACTGACTACGAAGCTCAAGGTACTCTTCGTAGAGCGTATCTCTTTCCGCTTCGCGGATCTTTTGAATCATTACCTGCTTGGCAGTCTGAGCAGAAATTCGGCCCAGAAGGTCTCCCAGCAACTCAGGATCAAGCATCCTTCCGTCGCAGATCAAAGCTGGCTCACCAGATTCTCGATCGATGCGAACTTCAAGCTGCTCTTCCTCTGAGAAGTGCTTCCGAGCTGCCGACAAGATTGCCTGCTCGATCCCCTCAAACACGATTTCGGCGTCAATCGCCTTGTCGCGGTGAATCGCATCGACAATTCTAAGGATTTCCGTGCCGTTCATGACTGGGTGTCTGGTTGTGCTGTGCGGGGTAAAAAAAAAGCGGGAGCAATGTCCCACTTTTCAAAGTCGACAGAGAGCTCTGCCGAACACCTTTCCGTTGCCCAACGACCCACGCACAGCGAACGAGTCACTTGGCGAAGTTCTATGGAAAACGGGGAAATGGAGTAAGATCTACATCTTGTCCATTTCAGGTTCCTTGAAGGCGGTTCAGGATCTTACAAACAGCAAACTTCCCCGAAAAAGACGCCTGACAGCCGGAAAAGTGTCCACTGTCACGCTATTTTCCCAAGGTTCTAGGCGGAAATTACTGGCATTAGCAAAGACTGTCAAGCATCGAGGCCCCTTTGAATGGCCGGTTCTCCGACAAGAGTGGTTTCTTTCTCTTTGTTCATTGGTTCCTGAATCACGTGGCGGAGACTTTCTATGTCGGGTGCAGTTGAGAAATCTGGCCGTTTCTCCCGCGTTCCTCATCGAGTGCTCGGCAGAACTGGGCTACAGGTTTCCTGTCTGGCGTTCGGTACTGGTCCTGTGTCGGGGCTGATGACTGGTAATGATCTTGAATCGCAGTCTGAGACGCTTCAGACACTTTACGATTCGGGGATAAACTGGATCGATACAGCGGCCGGTTACGGGAACGGTTTATCGGAGAAAAGCATTGGTCGAGTTCTGGCAATGCTGCCGATCGAAGTGTCCCGAGAGTTCCATGTGGCGACCAAGGTCAGAATCGACTTCAACTCCCCCCTTTCATTTGCAGATCAAGTTCGGTTCAGCGTGGAGGGCAGTTTGCAAAGACTTCAGCTTCCGAAAGTCACCCTGCTGCAATTGCATAATGGAGTCACGGCCAAGCGAAATGACCAGCCGAGCTCTATTGGAATGGCGGATGTGCTTGATTCCGGGGGCCTGCTGGATGCGTTGAAATCTGTGCAAGTCGAGGGACAAGCCGACTTTCTTGGATTAACGGGGACTGGAGCGGCTGAGCAGATGCGAGCTGTCGTGAACACCAGAGAGTTTGACACGATCCAAGTGCCGTATAATCTGTTTAATCCAAGTGCTGGCTGCCAGGTTGCTAACGATTTCGTAGAACAGGATTACGGGAGTATTTTGGACGATTGTCGTTCGGCCGGCATGGGCTGTTTTGCAATTCGAGTCTTCGCAGGTGGTGCTTTGCTGCGGCAGCCACCAAGCGATCACACTCTGAAAACGCCCTATTTCCCGCTTGATTTGTATCGCAGAGATCTGGACCGTGCGGCGAGTCTGGACGACGGTGTGAGCGGGGCGAGCCTTCTACGACAATCTATTGAGTTCGCGCTGTCTCACCAGGCAATTCATTCAGCAATCATCGGCTTTGGTGGCCCTGGGCACGTCGTGGACGCGGTGCGGGCCGTGAATCGCATTTACACGCACTGACCGATCAAGAGTGCCCTGCTCTTCAGGATTCAGCTTGATCGGTCGTGGGGAACAACGCCTCGGATCAAAAGGTTGTCTCAGGTTGATCGAGAGTCTCGAAGGGCTTCAGGAGCTCTTCAACTGAGATATATGGCCAGCGTTTTTCTCTCAAACGCCTTAGATTGGGCGGATAAATCGCAGGCGATTCCCATCGGCTGTCTTGACGACATCCAGAGTTTTTCGGGCGATCTTTTCTGCCGTTTCGGTTCCGACGAGCAGTACTGATTGACCTCGATGTGCAAACACAACATCGCCCTTTTGCTCTTTGTCCGGACGAAACTCGACATGGCCGTTCTCCATCGTAATCCGCACGGCGATTCCTTCCGGCTGCCGACGAAGTTTTCGTTTCAGCCTTGAGAAGGCTGTTGCGGTGACTTTGACCATTAATATGCTCCTTACGAGGACTTAACGTGTTGTGAATTCGAGGACTTCGACTAGAGGGAACGAATCGCTATAGCGAATCGAGCAAAGCCGATCGGCGACCAGGGGCCGGTCTGGCCGGCCCGGAATCACTCTTGGCATGAGCCTCGTTCACGGTAATCGAACGTCCGCAGAGTGATTGGCCATTGAGGCGGGCTATTGCTTCTTCCGCATCGTCCATTCCGGGCATCTGCACAAAGGCAAATCCTCGGGGGGAACCAGTGCCTCGGTCGGTGGCCATCCTGACGGAGGAGACTCGACCATATCGTGCGAACATTCGCTCAATTTCGCTTTCAGTCGCCTGAAAGGACAAATTGCCAACAAATATTGTTGTCATTCAAATCATCCAGCCCCAGTCTGGGGCGATTGAGTGGCATTGGCCACTGAAGTTAATAACGGATCTGCTGAGCAAACTGATTGCCCTGAACTGAGTTGCTGGGCAGTTGCAGATCGATCGAAAACTCTAAAAGAGACTGCCGTCAGTTGAGGGAGGGCAGGTAGTGCGACAGGCACAGCACTCGGCTCGCGTCACTTGAAGCTGGGAAATTCAGGCACACAACATGAGTTGTCTGAAACTGAACTGGCCTAATCTACCGTTGAAGGACCTTCGAAGTCCAAGGCGTAAAAATTTACCTTTGTTGAACTCGATTCCCTGAGACGTGAGTGCAGAGGAAAAACTCTTCTCGAATGAGTGAGAGTTCCGACGTTCTAAGGCGACCGTGGACTGGAAGACTCGTCTTCCGATCGCGATCACACTGATCGAATCAGCGGTATTTCACAGATTGCTTGACGCAAGTCTACACGATATCGACACAAAAATTCCGGCGAATCCTGCTTTTATTCCGTCATACTTTTGTCGTCGCCCCTAAGCCCAGTCTCAGGAACGTGTTACATTCAGGGAAAGTTTCTGGGTCGAGATACCAATGGCACTCACTTTGCAGATCGAGTGCATTATGAGGAGGCCGCCGGGACTTTCGGAACTCTGAGTTCTTGAATCACATTGCGAAACGCCTGGTCGTGGTGCTTCCGGCATCTGCCACTTCAAAATCAAAGGCCGAGCAGTTTACTCCAAACTGGAGATTTGCCCCGCTGACTGTTATCGGCCTGAAGTTTGAATGCCCACAGTCCTTGTGGTCACGCAAAGATCTGATTGACGACCGATCCCTCAATATCAGTCAATCGAAAATCTCTTCCACCGTATCGATATGTGAGTCGCTCGTGATCCAATCCGAGCAAGTGTAGAATTGTCGCGTGTAGATCATGGACATGAACCTTGTCCTGTGTCGCATAAAAACCGAACTCATCTGATTCACCGTAGCTGAATCCGGCTTTGACTCCGCCTCCCGCCATCCAGTATGTGAATGCGTGAGGATTGTGATCGCGGCCATTATCGCCCTGCGCGGTGGGAGTTCGGCCAAACTCAGCGCCCCAGATCAAGAGTGTTTCATCCAGTAAACCTCGCTGCTTAAGATCAGTCAGCAGGCCTGCGATTGGACGATCAACCTGCTCCGCCAACGTGCCGTGCTGCTCTTTCAAGTCGGAATGTTGATCCCAATAGGCGTGGGACGATTGTACAAAACGCACTCCGGATTCGGACAGTCTGCGTGCAAGCAAACATTGGCGTCCAAAGCTGTCGGTCGGACCGCCGTCGATACCATAGAGCTTCAAAGTCGACTCACTCTCGCTGTCAATTTCCAGGACTTCCGGGGCTTCGGTCTGCATTCGAAACGCCAGCTCAAAGGATTCAATACGCGCATCCAGATCTGCATCAGCCATTGAATGAGGAACTGGTCTTTTCAGTTGATCCAGATCTCTGGCAAAGTTGAGTTGAAGAGCCTGAAGTTCCGCCGGAATGTTGGGGTTCGTTAGATTTGGGACGACAGAGTCTTCCTCTGCTTTTCGCTTCTTTGCTGATCCAATCCGCGTGGCCTGATGAATTGGCGGCAGAAATGCCGAGCCAAAATTTCTGACTCCACCGTGACCAAGCGTTGGGCTGATCGTTATGAAGCTGGGCAGACTGTCGTTTTCCGTGCCAAGGCCATAGCTGATCCATGCGCCCATACTGGGTCGGACAAAAGTGTCAGATCCCGTATGCATCTTGAGCAACGCACCGCCGTGAGCTTCATTGGAGCCATGGATGCTCTTGATGAATGTGATGTCATCCACGCAGCGGCCGACGTGTGGAAAAAGATCGCTGACCCATGCTCCGCTTTGGCCATACTGGCGGAACGTCCACGGACTGCGCAGGAGATTGCCTGTCTGAGCAAACTGAATACGCGGTTTCTCAAAAGGCAGGGGTTGCCCATGACGTTTCATGAGCTCGGGTTTATAGTCGAAGGTATCAACGTGCGATGGCCCGCCATGCATAAACAGGAAGATCACACGTTTTGCCCGCGCCGGGAAGTGGGGGGACTTTGGCAAGAGTGGATTACTTACGGATGCTGCTGCGAGGGGATTTGCAGCAGGCTCGCCGGCGCACAAGCCGCTTCGGACGATCATGTCGGAGAGAGCCAGGGCCGCGAATCCAGCCCCACATTGATGCAATAGTTGTCGTCTGTTCATTGCGTACCTGCTGACTGGCGTCGATGTTTTATTTCTGGCAATAGTTCACGGTGGTCTTTCCACAGCGTCGGTCAATCCACGAACAGGAACTCATTCCCAGCCATCAATGAACGGCAAAGTCCTGCACAGACCTGATGTTTTCGAGCGGCAGGATCCGCGATTCGTGAAAGTTGTCGATCAGCGTCACTCAGGAATTGTTCTGATCGAGCAACTTCTGCATCCGTTGGAAGCCGGGAATAAAGTCGTTCAAAGGCCATTTCAATCATTCTTCGCTGTCCTTCCGGCGACTCGGATGACGCCTCCTTCAGGATGCTGGCGGCCATGGCTGCCGACTGCTCAAAAACAAGTGGACTGTTCATGATAAACAGAGCTTGTTGAGGTACCACGGTCGACGGTCGCTGTTCGATATGATTCGCGGTCTCGACATAATCAAATGTTGAAAACATTTCGTAAAGTGCGCTGCGATCGATCGGGAGGTAAATTGCACGTCTCTTTGCCGCTGTGTTCGGAGCAATATTTCCTGCAGTGAGGTCTAGTTCTCCGCCAGCAAAGAGGATGGAGTCACGAACTGGTTCCGCCTCCAGTCTCCGTCTGTTCTGTCGCCGCAAAAATCGATTGTCGGGGTCACGTTCTTCGTCGGGGCCAACTGCCGCGCTGGACATCTGCCATGTGTCCGACAACAGGATCACCTTGTGCATTTCCTTCAAAGACCAGTTTCTTCGCATTAGTTCTCGGGCTAGCCAGTCCAGAAGTTCGGGATGTGATGGTGGTTCGCTTTGTAGTCCAAAATTGGACGGACTTCGCATCAGCGGTTTTCCAAAATGCCACATCCAGACTCGATTCATCAGCACACGCGTTGTCAATGGATGATCGGGCGATACGAGCCATTGAGCCAGCTCCATGCGACCACTGTGCGGTGCTTCTATCGCGGGCGCTGCGTGGACTTGAGTTAAAATCGAAGGCATCGCTCGGGGAACGGGCTCAGGTCCCGGAGCCAGATGATTACCACGGATATGTACCGGAAGATTCTTTGGCTGCGCGTCCAGCACCGACATCACCATCTCAAACTGCGGCATTTCCTTTTCCAGTTTTTCGAGGGCTTCTTTCTGCTTCTTGACGGGCTCTGCATTCTCGTCCTTGAGTTCTGCCTTGAGACGTTCAAATTCGGCGCGAGCCTGATCGATCAAAGGCTGATGCGTTCTCCTGCGCATGTCGATATCTATCGATGGCAGAGGACGCTCCATCCATTTTGAGACGAAGGCACGGTCGGCCATCGACTGAGTGCTGTAGAAAATGCCGGCCAGCGCGTAGTAGTCACGAGTGCTGACGGGATCGAATTTATGATCATGACATCGCGCACATCCGACGGTCAATCCCAGCATCGTGCGTGAGACCGTATCGATCTGTTCATCGACGATATCGATGATCATTTTATCCTTGTCCTGTTCGGCCAGCATCTTGGGGCCGATCACCAGCATGCCCGTGGCGGTCAGCAGATCTCCGGCCGAGCTTTCATCGGGAGGAGTTGGAAGCAGGTCTCCGGCCAGTTGATGCACGATAAAATCATTCAACGGAAGATCGCGGTTGAGCATTCGCACAACCCAGTCTCTGTATCGCCAGGCGTTCGGCAATCCATGGTTTTCATCAGCACCGTTGGTGTTTGCGTAGCGAACCAGGTCAAGCCAATGTCGCCCCCAACGTTCTCCGTAATGCGGAGAGGCCAGCAAGCGGTCAACAACTTTCTCGAAGCTGTTTTCTGAATCATCAGCAAGGAAGGAGCGGACTTCTTCAACCGTGGGCGGGAGTCCGATGAGATCATAAGTTGCTCGGCGAATCAATGTTCGCTTTTCGGCCTTTGGTGCGGGAGAAAATCCCTCCGCGACCAGACGTTGCAGCACAAATCGGTCGATCGGATTAGAGTGTTGCTCGTACCCAGCGACATGCGGTGGCTGAGGATCCGCAAGAGGTTGAAAAGCCCAGTGTTGTTTTGCCGCATCCCAATCGACAGGGCGAAGTTTGGCGGGTCGACTTTCAGTTCGGGGGTCAGTGGCACCATCGCGAATCCACATTTCGAAGTCAGCGATTACCTCGTCCGACAGTTTGCCTTTGGGCGGCATTTCAAGTCCATCGTATTTCATTGCGGAAATGACAAGACTGTCCTCGGGCTTTCCGGGAACGACGGCCGGTCCACTGTCACCACCTTTCAGAGATTCCTGCCGACTGTCCAACCGAAGCCCGCCGCGCAGAATCTTTGAATCGCCTGAATGACACTCAAGGCAATGTTCGACAAG
>CAIXQV010000273.1 GCA_903921605.1 uncultured Planctomycetaceae bacterium
AAAGAACATGGCGAAACTCTGCTCGAACTGGCGGAATCGCTGCTCAGCAAAGCTCCAGAACGAAAGAACGAAAATGGACCCGAATGCGATGCTGGTGGCACTTGGGTCGACATCCGAATCGATCGTTAGTGGCAGCGAATTCGCCGGACTGGTAACCCTTGGGTTTGGCTTAAACGTCCAGGTCTCCGGAGCCGAAGGAGCATTTGCGTGGGCGTACGGAGATCTAAGTGGCTCCGTCGTATCGTCAACAGGCAGTGCGGTGGCTTCATCGATTGGGAATACGGTCAATACAATCGTTCATGGAAAAGAGAATGCAATTGCGATGACGGTGGGGTCGTTTAGTGGAACGGTGACAGCCGATGATGAATATGCAGGCATCATTTCGCTGCTGGATGCGACAGGAACAGTGTCCGCCGGAAAGGGAGCGGTCGTCGTTGCGGACGGTTCAGTCAATGTTGATGTCGCTGCCGATGAAGATCTACTGGTATGGGCTCGTGGCAACGTCAACGGCACATACCACGCAGGCAGAGATGCAGCGGTTGTTTCGCACGGCACCTACGATGCATCGTTAACGGCCGATCGCGACATCGTCTTCGCATACGCCGGAACGTCGTTAAGAGGCTCATTGACCGCTGGTCGGTGGATAGGCGATGGATCAACATCTCCGCCGGGTGACCCCACGGAAATCGACGATGTATTTTCACATGGCGACATCATGGCCCAATTGCTGGCCGGAACAGCCGCCAGCAGTGACCCAAACAAAGGGCGAATCGGAACAATCGGTTCGATTGGTAATGCCGGTGGTTCGTACGCCGCACAGCACATCAATCGGATACGTACAGCCGGAGTCGTAACGGCATCCGTCAATTCCAGTGCGGCGTCATTTGCAGCCAGCAATGATGGCAGCACGGCGACGGGCGGAAACGGAACGCTGATCATCCTGCAAAACCAGACGACTCTATCGACCCTCGTGCCAAAGCCAGTGCTGGATCCTTCAGAGCGACCTCAGATTCTTGCTGACGCTGACACCGCGAGGGACGAAGCGTTGGCTGATCGAGCAGAAACTGTGGGAGCTATCGAAGACGAACAAGCGGCGATCGCGGAAGAACGTGCAACAGCGGAAGCAGAGAAGTCAGAAGTCCGCTCGGAACTCAGTACAGAAGCCGATCTGATTATGCAGGCGGCTGATCTGGCGGTCTCCGTGGCCGCTCAACTCGTCAGAGCATCTCTGGCGAAATCTCGCAATGCGACCGAAGATATGTTGCGGCAGACGGAAGCCGGTTATCTCAAGCTGGAAGCAGAGATCCGCCTTCTTCGCGATTCGATGCGGGAATCAGCTGATGCCGCTCAGGCAGCCGCTGTGGATGCGATGGTCAGGGCTCGCACCATTCTGCGAGACGTTAGTGATCCGGCAGCCGAGAAGAAACAGAAAGGGATTCAGAGCAACGGAGTTTTTGAAATCAATACGTACAAGTCCAATTATGACGTCAGTCGAGCAGTTGTGGCCCAAAGGCTCTACGGGTACATGTGGCAAGTTGAGCTGGCTCTGCAGGATCCCACATACGAAAACTATTTTGACAATGACGCCACCGCTGCCTTGTCTGGATTTTTGGAGGGGCTTGGCGTCGGAGCACGTGCAACCGGAAATGGTGCGATCGACACGGCTTGGGGGTTCGTAACGCTTGGTTTTGGTGAGCCATGGAATGTGTTCGACACCACGGGCGAAGGCTATGCGACGTCGTACATGTTTGCACGCGGAGGATTCGAGCTGCTCGCTGGTCTGGGACTCGGTGCCGCCGCGAGTGCTCCCGGCAAGCTTGGAAAGATCGCATTCACCGTTGATATGGCTGGCAACTCCACCGCCGTCGCCCGCGGCGGTTACGGCGTCTACCGAGACGGTGAACTCAATTTCTCCAATGGTGCAGAACTCATCGGCGGTGCCGTCGGTATCGGCGGCGGAGTTCTAGGAAAAGCATTCAAGTCCGCAGACGAACTCGCGGATGCATCAAAAATCGACGGCGGTTGCTTCCTGCCAGGACAGATGGTTGCGGATCTTGAGGCCAAGCCGGAACCATTGCTTGCAGCAGGTGTGACAGGCCAGACGAATGATGCAGAGCATGATCGCATGGAAGCATGGATTTTGTCGCTCCTTGCAGCAGGGGTTGCGATTGCCGCATTAAGACTAGAGAGACGGCGGCTCAGGCATAGCCTTGGCGCTGCACAAAGTCGGCAGATCGTCCTGCTAGATGAATTGTTTACTTCTGAGTCTCCTTGGGAGCCTCAACCGGAGGATCAATGTGGAGCACTTGCGGTGACATAGCTAATCCATTCCGAGTGAATTGATAACTGGCGTGTGCTACTATTTGTCGTCGTTCTGAGGGAGTTTCATCAATGTTTGACGTGCTTCGCCGCTATCGCGAGATGCGACCGGCGTCGGTGCTGGTAATTTTCGCGGCACTGATATTTTGTGGCTACAATGTTCACCGAGCGTTGGGGTTCGGTTCGCATACTGAGCAGGCATCACTCGGTGCAGAGAAGTTGCCATCGAGCAGCGGCAGTAGCTTGGATCAGTTCGAAGATCTGGTCCTCACGAACGCAGACCTTTCGACCCTGAAGTCAGTGGAAAAACTGACGCGAATTGAAGATCTTCAGGTGGGCGAACGGATTCGATCAGACGCTCCGACTGAGGAATTTGATCTGCAGTTCGGCACGGACAT
>CAIXQV010000274.1 GCA_903921605.1 uncultured Planctomycetaceae bacterium
AAAATGCAAACGTCCCCGCTGAAGAGGAAGGCTTCGGTGAACAGACGACCTGCGACATCGTCATGATTCAGGTTGTTGAGCAGGCAACAGAGATTCTGATTTGCCATCCGACGGATGCTGTTGGTGATCTGACCAGTCCCGAAAATTGTCCACAAATGAAGGCAAACGTTCCTGTGAATACTATTGAAGCCGAAGTGTTGTTTCGTCCCGAGTCGGCGGCTCTGCGATTTCTTCCGGAAGGCCCTTATTCACTGGGCAAGGGGCACATGAGCTGGGTCGGAATCCAGCACGGAGCAGATTCCACTGTTGGCTCGATCAATATTCTGAACCTAAACGACGGAACCAACCAGACCTTTGATCTTCCCGGGCGTCCGGGGTTTGCATTTCCAACGGATCGTGCGGGAGTTTTCGTCACGGGGTTTGAGCGGTCCGTTGGGCTGTTCGACACTTCAAGTGGGCAGTTTACTCCGCTTGTTGAAGGGCTTGAGTCCGCTGTAACTAACACGATCATTAATGATGCCGTGGTCTACGATGGCAACCTGATTTTCGGGTGCAAGGAACTGGAGTTTAAGACACAGAAGGCCGGTCTGTATTTGTGGCGACGCAGTGATGGAAAAACAATCCAACTGCGAAACGACCAGATCTGTTCGAATGGAAAAGCGATCATCAGCGATGCGTCGGGAAATCTGACGTTGTTCGATATCGATTCCTGCACAAAGCAGATCACACGATGCTCGCTGAATATTGCCGAAGGAACCGTTGGGCCGCTTGAGGTGGTCGTTGATCTGACGTCCGAATCTGTCTTTCCGGATGGTATGCTGCTGACGCCCGATCACAAGAGCCTGATTGTGGCTCTGTATAACCCCGGTGATCCAACCGCCGGAGCTGCTCGACAGTATTCCGTCAGCACAGGCGAATTGGAGGCGGTCTGGGCATGCCCGGGGTCTCCTCGCGTCACATGTCCACAACTGATTGAACGTAACGGTCAAGTTTGTCTGGTGCTGACTTCTGCGGTCGAACATATGCCGGCCGAGCAGCTTGAGAAGCATCCGAATGCCGGTTGTCTTTTTATCGGTGCGACGTCTTTTGCGTCCATCGGAGATCAGCCGGTTTTTCCGTGCCCTTAGTTTCAAATAAACAACATTCAACAAGCATTCATCGATAGAGGACAGATCCATGCGACTTGATGGACACGAGGAAAGTAAAAACGTCATTGACAGCCGAGGTCGTCGCGGGCCAGTGATGGCTGCGGGTGGCGGAGGCATCCTGCTGGTCGTGATGATGATCGTCATGAACCTCATGGGCGTTGACGAGAATAAGCAGAGGCTGGCCGTTGGGGCCGCCAAAGCGCTGCAGCAACGAGCTGCCCAGGCTCCTGCCGAGCCAGGTGAGGGCATCAATGATGAAGCCAAAGTCTTCATCGCTCGCATCCTGAAAAGCACCGAGAATGTCTGGACGAAGTTGTTCCGCGAGCAGGTTCAGGGCGGGGGTTATACACCTCCAAAACTGGAAATCTATACTGGAAGCGTGCGTACGGCCTGCGGCATGGGCAGTGCGGCCATGGGCCCGTTTTATTGCCCCGGCGATTCCAAGGTGTACATCGATCCGGTTTTCTTCGACGAACTGGCTCAGCGACACAAAGCGGCCGGAGACTTTGCACAGGCTTACGTGATTGCTCACGAGGTCGCTCATCATGTGCAGAACCTGACCGGCTATAGTGACCGTGTCAATGAAGTGCGGGCTCAGGGCGATGAAATAATGACGAACCAGATGTCAGTGCGACTCGAGCTGCAGGCAGACTACCTGGCAGGCGTCTGGGCTCATTTTGCGGATAAGGACTACAACATTCTGGAGGCCGGCGACATTGAAGAAGGCATCAATGCCGCGAATCGCATTGGCGATGATACGCTGCAGAAGGAATCTCAGGGATATGTCAGGCCTGAACGCTTTACTCATGGAACATCAGCACAGCGAGCATACTGGTTCAAAAAAGGCCTTAAGACCGGCAGCTTTGAAGACTGCGATGAGCTGTTCCGGGTGGCTTATGAAAAGCTGTCGCCGTAGTTTTTTGTCTGTCGACAATCAAAAATCAGAAGTGCTCAGGTAGGGACCAGTCTCGAAGTCGCTTCCGACTTGAATCAAATGGAGACTGAGCCGGTGCGCCTGCATTCGCTGAAGCTCACCGGCTTCGCCCTGCAGGAGAATAATGGAATTTCCAGGGTGTGACGGGCGAACCTGAATCC
The DNA here is from genome assembly GCA_903921605.1 of uncultured Planctomycetaceae bacterium. Next base: position 2,244 of record CAIXQV010000274.1, read on the forward strand.
ACACCATTTCAGGGATACCAGTTCGACCAGAATCCCGGCCACGACGAGGCAATCACGGGACAACGTCGGGCATTACAGTGTCGCTCAGTACTATTGATCTACAGAGCCCTATCGAGGCAATGCCCAAACAGTGCACTGCTCGGTGGTCCCAGCGGCCGTCAGAGTGTTGCGAATACGACATCCATGATCATGAATCTGCCCTGATCAATCGAGCTGAGATTGACCGGTGTTGAGGCCGCAGTGCTGGTTGACGTCGTCCTTGAAGTGCTTGTTGGAGTCTTCGTGCCGACGGTTTTCGTACCCTTGGCGGCCGATGAATTGTAATGGATCAGTTCGTCCGTTCGGGCATTTGGATCAACAACAGAAATTGTCCACACATAAACCTGCGCACCGCTACCCGGCTGGGATGTTCCACCAGGCTTCAGCACGGCCGTGAATGTGGGCGAATTCCTGATCCACGCAGGGATCTGGCTGAGCGTTCCCTGTCCTGTAACAATCGTTGGCTTGTAATTGCCAAAGTTGATTCTGGTCAGTACGGCG
>CAIXQV010000275.1 GCA_903921605.1 uncultured Planctomycetaceae bacterium
ACAGGCCCATGACGTTCCGAAAAGATCGATCGACGGATTCTGGTGCTGAGCGCTGCAGGCATAGATGAGAGCGAGGCGACGAGCTTTCTCATACGCACGTGCCCAGATCGCCATGCCAATGACATCACCCTGTTCCTCGGCCGTGGAGTATTCGTCGTCAGCAAATCGACGGAACTCACGGAAGACATCTTTTGCCTCTGCGGTCGCTTCCACCCGCTGAGGTTCTGGATGCCAATCGCTGAGATTGCCGGCGGCTCCCGGACGGAATTCCGACCACCAGCGAGCCGTGTCCAGAATCGATTCCGGCACCGGTGCTGTTGTGTTCTCCTGCCCCTGACCCCGCTTTTTGCATTCGACAATCAGCATGCGGGCCAGAAACCCGTTGGTCATCAAACGAGGAGAGAAGGCTTCATAAAAATGCTTCGGTACCGCCGTCCCAAACAGTGTCAGTGACGGTTGATCGATGACATTCCGTTCCCGTCCTGCCTTGGCCCGCATGACATAAATACTGCCGGCACTTGAATACATCTGCAGCAGAATGCTGACGATCTGTTCGTGCCGGGCATCCTTCGCCTGAGTGACTTTCAAGAGGAGACCGTCCAGTTCGTCCACCTGGAACAGACAGGCCGGCTGAGTAAACAGTCGATCTTCAATGCCTTCTCCGCTCGCGAACGAGTTTCCGAGGCAGTCGGCCATGCCGATGTTGAATAGAATCTTCTGACTGACTTTTCTGGGGTGATCTTTTCCTGAGCCGGAGTTCGCCAGGCCCATGATGTAGAGATTGGTCCGGTTGTCGGCCGAATCACAGACCTTCCGGCCGGCCAGCAATGATTGCAATGACAGGGCACCACAGAATGCGAGCACTGGCTCCGGATACGGTGCCGTCTCCAGCGTGTAATCGATCACCGAATTCATGAATCCCGGTACCTGAAGCAATCGTTCTGGAATCGGTCCCGGATCCTGCAGTTTCGGAATTTCGTCATCTTCCTCCGCGTCCGCACACATCTGTTCCCAGTGGTTTTCCGCCAGAGCGACGGAGATCTCGTCCGGTTGATAGCGGGCCATGCTCCACGCAATCTGCTGCACTTCCCGCAGCGGGAGCGTGGGTGTGCATCGTTCGATATTCGCTTTTTCAAGAGCTGCCAGAATTTCTGACTGCGACATTCCCACACGGCGCATCGCACCGGCCAGACGGGCCAGTGTGGCATTGCGTTGCCCAAGAGGAATTGTGTTTGCTGCTGAAGGAAAAGTCGGAGGAGGCGACGCAGGTGATGCGCATCGCTGCTTATCCGGTCGTTTGGGCTTTTCGGTGGGTTCATTCAAAAGTGTGACCAGCCATGCCGGAGGTTCCGGCAAATGGTCGACTGGTTCCAGTTCCATCCCAGGCACCCAGCGATAGTCGCCGTCCGGCCGCGTCGATGGCGGCACGACGATATAACCGCCATTGGCCCGAGTATCAACGTGCGGGGCAAGTACGCTTTGTGTGCAGCGCCAGCCGGCTCCTTCCGACTGGCGAAAGATCCGATGACTGCCGCCGCTCGGCGTGGTCGCCATCGGACCAACGCTCAGTTCATGAGCTCGTTCCGGACCGGGCCATGTGTTGTCTGGCCCGTCAATGTCGACGACGACGAGACCAGCCGTGGGCAGGCCAATGTTGGCGCGAGGATTCTGCGACCACCAGCGTTCGATCTGTTCAGGATCGAGACTCGCGTCTTTGAATCCATGCTTCGTCTCTGGCCGACTGGTGCCTGGCTTGCACGGGAAGACCGCATAACCCATTTCGGCATAGTGCAGAGCGGCAGTCATCAGTTCGCT
>CAIXQV010000276.1 GCA_903921605.1 uncultured Planctomycetaceae bacterium
TGCTCGAATCGCCGTGTTCTAGATGTCTAATGCGGCGTACCCGTCTGTTCGAAGTTGCACGGAGGTATGCAGATTGATGTTGGTTTATTGAAATTGCGTAAATTCGCCGTATGTGAATAAAAAAACGCGATGCTGTATTTAGTACAGCATCGCGTTCATATTGAATCGGGCGGATTCACGATCTGTCGGGAATTTTGAATGAGAGAAATGATCTGGTCCAGGATCCCTGAATCGCTGTAAAAAGGCGATAGCGAAAAAGCTTTTTCAGGGAGCGATTCAGGGATGAACGCAGAATATCAGCGGCTTGAAGCCGAGGCGAGTGACGTTCAGAATCAAATTGACGGGCTTGTGAAATCCTGCGGGCAGATGGTCGCTGCGGATTTCCAGACGTTTGAGGCCAGAATCGCCGAGCTGCATCAACGGCTCGCCGGACTTCGGCAGGGAATGGGGCTGCTGAAACTGGTTGCATCCGCAAGCATGCAGGCACAGGCGGCGAAGCTGGCAAAGTCTCAGCCGAAGACGTTTCATTCTCAGGGCACACGCCCGAAAACTGTGAAATTGACGGGCGGTGTCACGGTCACCATTCACATCACCTACTATCATCGCTTGCAGTGCCCGGAGAAGGCAAAAAACAAGAAAGCGAATCGCGGCATGTATCCCATGCTGATTCTGCTCGGCATCGCCAATGGCTTCACGGCGGGAGTGCGGCAACGCATGATGAAATGTGCGGCGCTGCTGGGATCGTATGAAGAGGCCGTGCAGATGCTTGAAGATGAAGGCCTCAAAATCTGTGTGAACACGCTTCGAAAAGTCACCGCTGGTATGGGAGAAATGCTGGCTCGTCTGACGAAGCTGGGCACTGTCAAAGTCTCCGGAGATGCGGCTGGACGACGCATTGTTGTCACCACCGATGGTGGTCGAGTTCGTTTGCGCGAGAAGCGTCGAGGCAAAACAAAGAAGGGTCACAAACGATTTAAACCTGCATGGCGTGAGCCGCGACTGTTCATGATCTACGCGACCGACGAACACGGCAAGCTGGACCCTGAGTTTCCCCCGATCATTGATGGTTCGCTGGGATCGTGTGATCAGCTGTTTCGAGTGATGCTCTCGTATCTGAAGGCACTGAACGTGACAGCCGCCTCGAAAGTTCTGTTTATCGCCGACGGCGCGGCCTGGATCTGGCGTCGAGTGCCGCTGCTGATCAAATCGCTGAAGCTGACGAAGGAACAAACTCAACAACGAATCGACTACTGGCACGCAGTCGAATATCTGGGCAAGATCGTCGAGAGTTCCTCACAGCAAGGCAAGCCGAAAACACAATGGCTTAAAACCCAGAAGAACCGCCTGTACCGTGGCGAAATTGGCACAGTGGTCATTGCGATCCGAGAGCTGATTGGTGAAAAACCATCAAAGGAGCAAACGACATGGTTGAATTATTTTGTGAACCACGGTCTGACTCACCGCCGGATGGATTACTCGGTGTCGTTGACCGACCACTTGCCAATCGGCAGTGGCGCGATCGAAAGCGCCGTGCGGCGAGTAATCAACCTGCGAGTCAAAAGCAACGCCACCTACTGGCTCCGCGAAAACGCCGAGACAATCATCCGCTTCAGAGCATGGATCAAGGCCGGCCGAGCTGAAGAACTATTCCACCAAACAACTTACGTCACGCCAGAACTTGCCGTCTGATGCCCACAAACCACGAATCCGCCCTATTGAATCTCTAGAGGATTTCGAAAGGCAGTTCTAGAACTTCTTTGGGTCTATGAGGACGCTGAAGTTAAAGGTGTTTATGATTCCATTGAACACAGCCTGCCCCGGTTTGATCTGCAACATGACAACGTCATTTGGCTGGATGAGGATTCGTTCTTTTTGATCTACCATCGCTCGAGCA
>CAIXQV010000277.1 GCA_903921605.1 uncultured Planctomycetaceae bacterium
GCCGGGACGCCGCGATCGCTTATTCCTCGCGCGGACCTTTCAAAAGCTATTGGTAAATTTCACATGGTGGGTGAATCGCAAAGATTTGCTGGGGAAGCACGTCTTCAGCGGCGGCTTTCTGGGGCTCGACAACATCGGCGTATTCGATCGCTCGAAGCCACTGCCAACCGGTGGTCACTTGCATCAAGCTGATGGCACTGCGTGGATGGGTTTCTATTGCGCGCGAATGCTGACGATGGCTCTGGAACTGGCCAGTGAGAATCCCGCCTACGCAGACATGGCCAGTAAGTTTTTCGAACACTACATTGAAATTGCTGATGCGATGAATTCAATCAGCGATGTCGGACTGTGGGACGAACAGGATGGGTTCTACTATGACCATCTTTATAACAACGGCGAACATATTCCTCTGCGAGTCCGCTCGCTGGTCGGCATCATCCCGCTGTTTACCGCCATCATTCTGAGCGACGTTGTGCTGCAGAAGCTGCCCGGTTTCCGCCGCCGCATGGATTGGTTCGTGGAGCATCGCAAGGATCGCATCAAGAATATTACGTTCATGCAGGTGTCTAAGGAAGCCGACGCGACTCGCCCGGCCCGCGGACTGCGTCTGCTGGCGATTCCAACACGCGAACGCATGGAAAGAATGCTGAAGTATCTGCTCGACGAGAACGAATTCCTGTCACCGTACGGCATTCGATCGCTCTCGCGAATTCACGACAAGCATCCGTTTGTGTTCAACGCCAACGGCGAGGAACATCGTGTCAATTATGTGCCGGGGGATTCAGATTCGTCCATGTTCGGCGGTAACAGCAACTGGCGTGGGCCGGTTTGGTTCCCGATGAACTATCTGCTGATCGAAGCCCTCGAACGTTACGATGAATTCTACGGAGCAGACTTCAAGGTCGAATGCCCAACGGGTTCAGGGATCATGATGACACTGGGGCAGGTCGCCGAAGAACTGATGCGGCGTCAGATCCGCCTGTTCCTGCCGGACGAAAACGGAAATCGACCGTGTCATGGCGAGGATCCGCGTTACTCCGAAGATCCTCACTTTAAGGATCTGGTATTGTTCCATGAGTACTTCCATGGCGAAGATGGCCGCGGTTTGGGAGCCAGCCATCAGACTGGCTGGACAGCTCTGGTCGCGAAGCTGGTGAAGAAACTTCATCGCCGAGGCATCGAAATCAGCTGACGGGTTGGTAGACTGCGGCCTGAAGATTCGTTCAGTCGAAACAGTGCCGTGGGGTGTGACAAGTTCGCCGCGGCGAACTTGTCACAACCTACGAAACGGAAGCTTGAATGCTCCCGCTTGCGGCCCTGCGTGCAGACGCGTTGAAAACCACAGTTGAGGCCATCCCCCATGAAGATGTTTCCCTGCGGAAATTCTCGACGCGAATTCGTCTGGCAGATGGGCGGCGGATTCGCGGGCCTTGCGTTGACGTCGTTGCTGGATCGAGATGGCTTCTTTGGACGACAGGCCATTGCAAGCGACAACAATGGTCCTCTGGCCGTTCGCCCCGCGCAAATTCCGACGAAGGCGAAGGCCTGCATTTTCCTGATGATGAACGGCGCGCCGAGCCAGGTGGATACGTTCGACTACAAGCCCTCGCTGGAAAAGTACGCGGGCAAGCCGTTACCGGCCGGAAAAGATTACATCAACTCCGGCGGTCGCAAGGTTGGTTACCTGACCCCCGCGTTTCGCAAGTTCCAACCGGGCGGTGAGAGCGGATTGCTGGTCTCGGACTACTTTCCAAACGTCCGCAAGCATGCCGACAAACTGGCGGTCATCAAGTCGTGTCACACCGACAGCCATGCTCACGGTTCCGCGCTTGTTGCAATGAATACAGGCAAGACGTTTATTGGTCGGCCGTCGCTGGGTTCATGGTGCGTGTATGGACTTGGCACAGAAAATCAGAGCCTGCCCGGCTACGTCGTGATTCTTGATAAACGCGGAGGCCCGATCAGC
>CAIXQV010000278.1 GCA_903921605.1 uncultured Planctomycetaceae bacterium
CGATCGATAATTCGTCTGGCCGACTCGTTCCCATTGCTGACGCAGCATTGGGAAACGCATCAGTTCCTTTGTTCGTGTCTCATCCGTCCAGAGCACGATGTCATCGCCATCGGAATTCGCCGGCCAGAAACCGTAGACGCCGCGAGCTTTGATGCTCTTGTCCTTCAGCATCAGCTGTAGTTCTGCCTGAGCATCTGCGAACAGCTTGCGAGCTTCCTCACCGACAATGGCGTCATTCAGGATCTTCGGATACTTGCCAATCAACTGCCATGAGCTGAAAAACGGAGACCAGTCAACGTACGGAACCAGTTCCTCCAAAGGCAGGTCTTCAATGATTCGCGTTCCCAGGAACTCCGGCTTCGGCGGCGCGTAATTCGCCCAGTCGATCGTCATTCGCTTCGCAAGAGCGTCAGCGTATGGAATCAAAGTCACCTGCTGGCGCTGATCGAAGGAGGCTCGCGCCTTCGCCTGAGCTTCCAGATTCTTCGCTGCATAACCGGCTTTGTGGTCCGGATCCAGCAGTGCTTCGACAACACCGACGGACAGCGACGCATCGCCCACATGCACGACCGGCTGATCGTACACCGGAGCAATCTTTACTGCGGTATGTTTCGCACTGGTGGTCGCTCCGCCGATCAGCAGAGGAACTGTGAAACCCTGTTCCTTCATCGTGCGAGCGACGATGATCATTTCTTCCAGAGACGGCGTAATCAGTCCGCTGAGTCCGATGATATCAGCCTTGTGCTTGATCGCTTCTTCGAGAATCCGTTCGCACGGTACCATGACTCCGAGGTCGATCACCTTGAAGTTGTTACAGCGAAGCACGACCGCCACGATATTCTTGCCGATGTCGTGGACGTCGCCCTTGACCGTAGCGATCAGGAACGTGCCGCGATTACTGCTGGCCATGGCATTCGGATCCGCCAGCTTTTCAGCAGCTTCCGCCAGTGCAACGGCTTCTTCGCGCTGACCCAGAAACAGGCCGGCGTCGTTGAATCGTTCCAGTTTACCGTTGATCTTCGCAGCTTTCTCCGCCTCCATAAACGGCTCAAGCCACGCAACCGACTTCTTCATCACTCGCGCGGACTTCACCACTTGCGGCAGAAACATCTTGCCAGCGCCGAACAGTTCGCCGACGACGTTCATACCGTCCATCAGCGGGCCCTGAATGATATCCAGAGGACGTCCGTACTTCAGCCGAGCTTCCTCGGTATCGCCGTCGATGTAATCCGTGATGCCTTTCAGCAGAGCATGCTGCAGACGCTGTTCAACGGTCCCGCTTCGCCATTCTTCGACCTTCTCCTTGCCGCTGGCTTTGGCTTTGACCTTTTCGGCAAAGTCAATCAGTCGCTCGGTCGCATCGGGACGTCGATTAAGAACAACGTCTTCGATATAGACCAACAGTTCCTTATCGATTTCGTCGTAGACTTCCAGTTGCTGCGGATTGACGATGCCCATGTCGAGACCCGCCTGCACCGCGTGATACAGGAAGACCGCGTTCATCGCTTCACGAACAACATCGTTGCCTCGGAAGGAGAACGACACGTTGCTCACGCCGCCCGATGTCTTAGCTCCGGGACATTCCTTCTTAATCTGACGAACCGCTTCGATGAATTCCACCGCGTAGTTCGAGTGTTCTTCCATCCCCGTGCCAACGGTCAGAATGTTGGCATCGAAGATAATGTCGGTCGGCGGAAAACCGATTTTCTCTGTCAGCAGCTTGAACGCTCGTTTGCAGATGCGGACTTTCTCTTCGCATGTCGCGGCCTGTCCGACTTCATCAAACGCCATCACGATGACTGCCGCACCGTAGCGACGAATCAGCTTCGCTTTGTGCAGAAACTCGGCTTCGCCTTCTTTCAGACTGATACTGTTGACGATGCTCTTGCCGTGAACGCACTTCAGGCCGGCTTCCAGAACTTTCCAGTCCGAGCTGTCGATCATGATGGGCACACGAATATTGTCATCGTGCAGCAGCCACAGGAATTTCTCCATGCAACGCGGGCCGTCGAGCAGCCCTTCGTCCATATTGACGTCGATCACCTGCGCGCCGCCTTCGACCTGATCGCGAGCGATGCTGATCGCTTCGTCGAACTTGTCTTCGCGCACGAGTCGCAGGAACTTGCGTGAACCAGCGACGTTTGTACGCTCGCCGACGTTCATAAAGTTTGATTCAGGACGCAGGGCCAGATAATCGAAGCCGGAGTACGTTGACCAGCCGTTGCCCTGTGGAATCTTTCGCGGCGGAATATCTTTGACCACTTCCGCGACCGCTCGAATGTAGGCCGGAGTCGTTCCGCAGCAGCCCCCGACGATGTTCAGCAAACCGGCTGTCGCCAGAGTCCGCACGATCTCCGCGAAGTCTTCAGCACTCGTATCAAAGCCACCCATTCCATCCGGCATACCGGCGTTGGGATAGCAGCTGACGTACTTCGTCGCCATGTTCGACAGCGTTTCGAGATACGGCTTGATCTGCTTCGGCCCCAGCGCGCAGTTGAAGCCGATGCTGAGTGCCGGAAAATGTTCGACGGCTGCATAGAACGCTTCGACAGACTGGCCGAGCAGAGTCACTCCGCCGGTGAACACTGTCCCGGAGATCATCACCGGGATCTCCCGGCCTTTCTCTTCGAACACTTGCCCAATCGCAAACAGACACGCCTTCATGTTCAGCGTGTCGAAGCTGGTTTCCGGCAACAGCAGATCGCAACCACCGTCCATCAGGCCGCGAATCTGTTCGGCGTATGATTCAACCATCTGGTCGAACTGAAACGGCCGACTTCCCGGCTTGTCAGCGTTCATCGAGAGCTGAACCTTGGTCGGCCCTATACTGCCGGCGACGTATCTCGGCTGGTTCGGGTTCCTTAGAGTCTCTCTATCAGCCACTGCGCGAGCCAGCTCGGAACCGGTCTTGTTGATTTCGTAAGTCAGGTGAGCCAGCCCGAACTCTTCCATCGACACGATGTTGGCGTTGAATGTGTCGGTTTCAATAATGTCCGCGCCTGCATCGAGGTACTGCTGATGGATCCCGGAGATCAGAGCCGGCTGAGTCAGCACGAGCAGGTCAGTGGCGTTGCGAAGATCAATCGAATGATCTTTGAACCTCGCCCCTCGATAACCCTCTTCGGTTGGGTTGTTCGACATGATCAGCGCACCCATCGAGCCGTCGATGACGAGGATACGCTGTTCGAGAAGTTCGCGAATATCAGGGCGGTTGAGAGTCATTCGATTTTTGATTTGAGATTTGAGATTTGGCGGCGCCGAATAGAGTCCCGTCGGCGGAGCGACGGGTGTACCGTACGCCCGTCGCTCCGCCGACGGGAATTCCGCGATAGCGCGGCGATCACGATCGGAGAGAGGACAGCGAGCGTTTGGGCCGCGCGCATTCTAAGGGCGTTCCCACTCGACACAAAGCCGGGGTGTACGGTTCAACCGATATTCAGGCAGCCGGGAGCGAAAATGCGGGGAATCGAGTGCGAAATCCCTCAGACAAGCTCAGAAATTGGCTTTCCGACCTCAACCAGCGGAGTTGGGCGACCAGCCGGATTGACCCAATGACCCCCGGGATCAATTCCCAGATGGCTGAAGACCGTCGCCGCCAGATCGCCGGGTCCCAGCGGTCGTTCGTGAATCGAGCCACCTCGACGATCGGTCGCACCGATCACCTGACCGCCCTTGGTGCCGCCGCCAGCCATCAGGAATGACATAACGCCCGGCCAGTGATCTCGGCCGGCGGTTTTTGTCATGACCGGACTGCGACCGAACTCACCGATCACGATCACAAGAGTCGTCTCCAGCAGTCCTCGCTGATCAAGATCGCTGATCAGGGCTGTGATGCCGCGATCAAGGACAGGCAGCATTGGCGTCAGGCCTTTGGCAATTCCGCCCCACTGGACTTCATCGCCGTGATGGTCCCAATGTCCCCACGCATCGCTCATGGTGACGAAGGTGACACCGGATTCAACAAGGCGACGTGCCAGCAAAGCTTTGTCACCGAACGAATCTCGCCCATAGCGATTGCGAACTTCGTCCGATTCCTCGGTTAGATTGAAAGCCTTCTGAGCCGTCCCGCCCAGCACGAGATCATACGCTTCCTGAGTGTAACGGTCCTGTTGCTGGAAGCTGACGGACGAATCCAGGTTGCGACGAAAGCGATCCAGCTCACGTCGGAGTGAATCGCGATCCTGTAAGCGAGGTGCTTCAACACCTTTCGGCATCGAAAACTTGCCATCAACGCGCATGCCGTCGAGCGGTTCGTATTGTTGTCCTAAATCACCGGCACCGTAAACATCCGCACCCATGCTGTTCGCCAGCGCGACGAACGGAGGCATTCCGGGAGAATTCGGGCCTTTGAATTTTGCGGCCACTGAACCCATTGAAGGGTAACCGCCACCCTGCCGACCAATTTCGCTGCGTTGAGCTTTCGGGTTTGCGGCCTGAAACGTAATCGGAGTATGGTTGCTTGCACCTGCGTCCATTGAACGAATGATGGCGAACTTGTCCATCATGGCCGCCTGCAAAGGCATGTGTTCACAGATGTCAATGCCCGGCACGCAAGTAGAAATTGGCTTGAAGGGCCCGCGAATTTCGGGGCTCATTTCCGGCTTCATGTCCCACATGTCGATCTGACTGGGGCCACCGGAAAGCCATATCTGAATGACCGATGTGGCTCTTTTTTTGTTTTCGGCAAGACCACCTTGAGCCTTTGCCTGCAACAGTGAGGGAAGCGATAGCCCCGCAGCCCCCGTTAAGCCAGCCTGCAGAATCCAGCGGCGGCGGCCGATTCGGAGTAGCGGATTTGCTTCCGGGCCGAAGAGCTGCCCCATAGCGTTAGTTGAATGTGATACGATCCGGCTCGAGGCGAGATGGCTCGCCGAGTTGAGGATTGGGCTGGAACTGGACATTTGAGCCTCCAAGTTACGAAATCCATGCCTCGCCTAGTGCCTGTGGTATCAGGATCTATCGTCAACTTCAAGCCGGAAATCCGGTTTGGGTTGAATGATGCCGGGTTCGCACATTCAATAATCGCGAATTTTCCCCCGAGTTCAGTGGTTTGAGCGTACTCCGCGAGAAGCTGCGGTACCCTGTTACCCGGCCGTTTCTGAATAAGATGTCTCGAGAAGTCGTGATCGTGCCTCATTCCTCCACCTCCATGTTTCCCGGTTTCCTGATGCGATTCGCTGCAATTCTTGTGGTTTTGTCAGTCTGGTGCTGGCCGGTCGCGGCGCAGGATGCCGCTGTCGATGGATCTGTGACAATTGATCGGTTGTCGATGGGCTTCAATGGCGTGGGGCGAGTCGGCAATTGGCTTCCCATTCGCCTGCAGGTGCACGGATTTGCAGCAACGCACGAATGTATCCTGACGGTTATTGCCAGCGATGCCCGTGGGGACCAGTGTGAAAGTAAGGTGGCGGCTGCAGTCACCGATTCCTCCGGAGCACTGGACATCCGAGGAGTTTTCATGATCGGCCGTCTCGATAGTCCGGTGCGGCTTCGCCTCGAAGACGCTGACGGAAAGATTCTTTGGCAACATTTGGTGCCTTGTCGAGCAGTTGGGAATTCCGCTGAAACAGAACGATCAGAATCCGATTTAACGGTTCCGGTTGTTGCCGAGATGAAACTGCTTCGTCATCACTCGCAAACAGTTCTCGTGGCCGGAACGCCAGCCGGGCTTGGCGAGCTTGATAAAGAATTGGCTGCGAATGAATCGACTCGCGATGAATTGTCATTGCTGAAAGTTGGTGCGTTGAGCGATTTTCCGGAGACGCGTCGTGGTCTTGATTCCGTCGACACGATTTTGCTCGTAACGGAATATGGCTTGTCAGAAAGTCAGACAGAAGCGATTCGAGAATGGGTGTTGACCGGGGGAAATCTTCTGGTCAGTTGTGGTGAAAACCTGCCTCAATTTCTGACAAGTCCGATTGGTCAGTGGCTTCAGCCGGTGTTTGGGATCGATCAAAATCTTTTGGCAAGCAGGGATCTGACTGCTCTGCAAAACTTTGTTTCAGGGTCCAGTCAGCTTCAGACAAATCGCTATGAAGTACCCATCGTAAGGCTCGGTTCTGACCAGCCGCGGATTATTGTGAACTCCATCAATGGGCCCTTGATTTCTCGAATCAGTTCCGGGGCTGGCGTCATCACCATGTTGGCCGTCGATCTGAATCTCAAGCCCCTGGATCGATGGCTGTCGCTCTCTGATCTTTATGAAACTCTGCTGTTTGGCCGAATCCTGGAAGTCGGCACCGAACAGGCGCGTCGAGGCGGCAGGATCTCCAGCAGCGGAGTTACTGATATTGCAACTCAACTGGCAAATGCTGCTGATGCTATCCCGGCGAATGAACGATGGTCGAGCTGGCATGCGATGTTAATGATGCTGGTCTATCTGGTCGTCATTGGCCCCCTCGACTATCTTCTGGTAGTCAGATTGCTGCAACGTCCTCGACTGACGTGGTTGACATTTCCGTCAATGCTGGTGCTGGCCTGTGGTCTGACCCTATGGTGGTCTGGCAGTCAGCGCGCGGCGGCGACGGTTCGTCAGATACACCTGCTGGATGTGTCGCAGGGAGAATCAAGGCAATTTGTGCGAACGCGTTCGTGGAGCAGTTTATCGACATCACAATCGCAATATGGAAGTGTGTCAGTAACAGACTTTCCTCCCGCATTGGCCTCGGCCAATTTAAGTGAGAAAACCTTGATGTGGCATGGCCGCAGCGAGGATGTGTACGGCGGATTGTATCGTCCGGGTGGGGCCGGTTTGGGGCAGCAGTCCAGTCGACGAACAGAAATTGGGGACGCGAAATTTACGTCTGTGCCTTTAATGGCTGATGGTTCCCGAGCGTTTCTGGCGGAGTCGTTTTCGGGCTCGAGCGATGCACGCTTGTTTGAGTCACAGCTTGTGATGCCAGGGACTGGATTGCTTGAAGGCAGTTTTGAACATCATCTTCCGGGGGCTGTCCGCGACTGGGTGATAGTGTTTGGTAATCGAGCCTATTTCCCGGCGGAAAAGGCCGACGAAGATTTCCGACGTATAGAACCCGGACAGAAGTGGACTCGAGAATCAGGTCGTCTTCGCATTGCAGAAATTCGTGATTTTCTGAGAGGCACGCGAATTATTGCGGGGGGACCTAAGAAATCTAACGCGGACGGTCCAACATCAACACAGGTTCAGGCTGAGTACAATGTCAATGGAGCGAATCCGTTCGACATATTGCTGATGACGTCACTCTATCAGTCGGCCGGTGCTGAAAATTATGTGAAGCTGAAGAACGAATACCTTCGCCGCGACGAAGTCGGAACCGCTCTGCAACTGAACACCGCACTTCTGATCGGCGTCATCGATACGCCACTGAGTCAGCTCGGTCTCGAAGATCAAACCGTAGAGCCGACTTCCACTGGAACCGTGGTTCGATTGTTTCTGCCAGTGAAACGAGCCAGTTCTTCAAACATGCTGGATCTCGCGGACCCGAACGCGGAACAAAACGCAAAATCGGCTGCAGAGAAGTCCGAGCAGAAGTAGTGTTTTCGACGATCGCTCGATCTGGTTTCACGGACGTCTCCGCAGAGCTCGTGAGTCACAGAGTGAGATCAGAGTATTCGATCGCATGAAGCAATTCATCCAGCTTTTGCTGCGAAGTGCGACCATGGTAGAAGTCATCACAGCCGGGCAGGCCGATTCCCATCGATGTTGAATGCGCGGAGATCTCGGAAGCGATTTCTCTCGCAGCCGAATGGATCTGCTGAATGCCAGTGGCTCGAATCAGCGAGGCGACGTTGTCGGCTCGAATTCCTCCGCCCGGCAGGATCTCAATTCGGTCGCGTGCCAGTTGATGCAGCGTGGAAAGTTCAACGGCTCCTTCCGCAGCAGTCTTTGCACCGCCGCTTGTCAGGATTCGATTGAAGCCGCAATCAACAAGCTGTTGCAAAGCAAAGTTCAGGTCAGGCAAAAAGTCAAAGGCCTTGTGAAAAACGAGAGTGGCGTTGGGAAACGTTCGGCGAACTTCTGCACATCGGATCACGTCGATTTGGTTGCTCTGCGTCAGAAAGCCTGACGCCAGTCCATCGATCCCTTTCTCAAGCAAGCTTTCACCTTCCTGTAGCATCAGGCGAAATTCGGCGTCGGAGTAAACAAAGCCGCCTTCCCGAGGACGCACCATGGCAATGATCGGTCCAGGGAATATTGTTCGCGCCGCAGCGGCTAGTGCTGATGTGGGGGTCAATCCTCCGACAGCCATCCCGCAGTTCAGTTCGATGCGATCAACACATCGACTGGCTGCCAGCAAAACGTCGTCGATTCCGCCGACACACAGTTCGACAGTGATGTTTCGAGGTGAGGGAGTTGAGGTTGTCATCGGTTGCCCTATTTGGACTGCGGCAGCCTGCTGCCGCTTTTGAGCAGGCAGCCTGCTGCCAGGCCACTCGTGTAAAATCCTGCAGAACGTGAGCAGACTGATCCACATCAGGCCATGAATCGAAAAGCTGCAGCGGGCTGCAGAAGTCCAAATAGCTGGGCCTGCCAAAACTCAAACAAGCAAGTAAGGCAGTGGCAGGCTTCGAAAGAGACAGCGTCGAGAATACACTAGGTGGAACTCCGCGACAATTTCGGTGCCGGCGGTAATTGGAACAGTCCTTGTTTCGGCGATCGGTCTATGTCTTTTCCGACTGGTTCAGCAAATCCCTACGAAGCACCGGCTGTGGATATGTCGCCGGTGTCGTTGGCGGAGGACACCGAGTTTCTGTTCAACGACAAGGTCGTCGCAGGGATTGGACGAGTTTCGTTGCCGAATGTCTGTGTCATTTCAGGAGAACGAAAGGGCTTGGTTCGTCGTGAGACCTGCTTACGCTGGTGCAGTCGGTGGCTGACTATCCTGGGGAAAATATTGATCGGTCTGGTAATTATTTCGATCGCTCAATTGCTGCCGATTAACTCCACCTTCACAGGAGTTGGCAAAGGTAGGAGTTTGTTTGAAATGCTGCCATTTTTTGTGGGAACGGGAGCGGCGATTGGAGTGGTTTGCGTCAGTGTCATTGGGCGTCTGATGGGGCAGACAGTCACCGTTGCATGGTCCATTTCTGACCGCGTTATCCGAAGAATTCGCTGGATCTGGATCGGCGGGATTTTTGCCATCATGGGCATTTTCACTCTCGAGGCTCTACTATCGCCCCCAGGGCAAAATTATTGGGTTTTCTGCGCGATACTAGCTTTCTTTATCGGCAGTAACACGCTGTCATTCGCCACCGCCGCGGGGTACCGGCCGCTTAAAATTCTGGGCAGCCAAGACAGCCTGTTTCTCATTGGCGGATTCCGTAAGCCTTTTTTGTTTGAGGTCCAAAGGCTCGCCGCCCTGCGTTCTTCGAGAGAATCGGGGACCGTGCCGAAGCCGGATTGAATGGAGGGGACCGAAAACCTACAATCCGCCGCTTTAGTAAATTTGGGCAGGCTGCCCCGCAAGGAGCATTTCCTGCCGGACGGCGTTTGCTGTCCGTCCAGAATCTGCGAAAACTCCGTGCCCAGCACGGTTTGCGAACAGATTGACGATTTGTGAGTACAGAACCAGCGTCCGGATATTCGACATAATCGTCAATGTCGAAACTGGCATGGGTTTCCCCCATGCGCATGGTGTTCTGGCGTGGCCGAAGCCTTCGTGACGGTCCCGGCTCAAAACCTATCATTGCTCCTGTTGGCTGAAATTATCTCTGGGGAAGCGAATGTCGGATCAGGCATTTCAAGGTCAGGTTTCGGGGATTGCTCCGGAAGAACTCGATGAATGGTACGAGTCTCTGGAAGACATCCTTCATCGATACGGTGAAGATCATCTGAAAGCCCTGCTGGTCTGTCTTCAGGAGCGTGCCTACGCTCGCGGCGTGAAACTGCCTTTCACGGCGAACACTCCGTATATCAACACGATTCATCATACCGATCAGGTGAAGTTCCCGGGCAATCGGGAAATGGAACGTCGCATCAAGAGCTACGTTCGCTGGAACGCAATGGCCATGGTCGTCCGCGCCTATCAAAGAGGCGGCGGGGTCGGCGGTCACATTTCGACGTTTGCATCGTCGGCGACATTGTACGAAGTGGCACAGAATCACTTCTTCCATGCTCGCACAGCCGATCACACCGGCGACATGGTTTACTTTCAGGGCCACGCGTCACCAGGGATGTACTCCCGCGCGTTCCTTGAAGGTCGCTTGACGGAAGAGCATCTCGATAACTTCCGACGGGAACTTCCGGCTGGCACCGGTCTGTCCAGCTACCCGCATCCATGGTTAATGCCGACGTTCTGGCAGTTCCCAACGGTATCGATGGGTCTCGGTCCGATCTGTTCGATCTACCATGCTCGCTTCCTGCGATACATGGAACATCGTGGTTTGGTTGATACTTCTAAGTCTCGCGTTTGGGCATATCTTGGCGACGGCGAATGTGACGAGCCGGAATCACTCGGCGCGCTGACTTTGGCATCTCGCGAAAACCTCGACAACCTGACTTGGGTCATCAACTGCAACCTGCAGCGACTTGACGGGCCGGTTCGCGGCAACGGCAAGATCATTCAGGAATTGGAAGCCGCCTTCCGAGGCGCGGGATGGAATGTGATTAAAGTCGTCTGGGGCACGGACTGGGATCCGTTGCTTGATAAGGACGAAAACGGCAGACTCGTCAAACGCATGGGCGAAGTCGTCGACGGCCAGTACCAGAAGTACACGGTGTCTGACGGTGCCTACATCCGCCAGCACTTCTTCGGTGCTGATCCGGAAGTGCTGAAGATGGTTGAGCATCTTTCTGACGACGTCATGCAGAACATTCGTCGTGGTGGTCACGACCCGGAGAAGGTTTACGCCGCGTATCACGCTGCCGTTAATCACAAGGGGGCTCCAACTGTTATTCTCGCGAAGACGGTCAAGGGTTACGGTCTCGGCGATGCGGGAGAAGGGCAGAACAAAGCTCACAACTCCAAAAACGTCGAGATGGCGCCGTTGCGAGCCTTCCGAACTCGCTTCAATCTGCCGATCAGCGATGCCGAACTGGAGAAGCTTCCGTACTACAAGCCTGCTGAAGACAGCCCGGAAATGGCGTATCTGCGCCAGAAAAGAGCGGCTCTCGGTGGTTTTGTGCCGTCGCGAACTGTGGTGTCAGATCCTGTTGAAATCCCGGCCCTTGCTGACAAAGCATTTCAGGCAAAAGGCTTGCTGCCAGGGAGTGATGCTCCGGGTTCAACGACCGGAGCACTCGGTCAGATTCTGCGCGGTTTGATTAAGCACAAGGGCGTGGGGAAACGCATCGTTCCGATCATTCCGGACGAAGCCCGAACATTCGGGATGGAAGACTTGTTCTCCCAGTGCGGGATCTATTCGAGCAAGGGTCAGCTCTACGAGCCAGTGGATGCGAAGAACGCCATCTACTACCGTGAAGCCAAGAACGGCCAGCTACTCGAGGAAGGCATCAACGAAGCCGGTGCGATGAGTTCCTTCATCGCAGCTGGTTCCGCGTATGCGAATCTCGGGATGAACATGATTCCGTTTTACGTCTACTATTCGATGTTCGGCTTCCAGCGAGTCGGCGACTTGATCTGGTGCGCAGCGGATACTCGTTGCAAGGGTTTCCTTTGCGGAGGAACCTCTGGTCGAACAACGCTGAATGGCGAAGGCCTGCAGCATGAAGACGGCCACAGCCAGTTGATGGCCTCAACCGTTCCAACCATTCGTTCATACGATCCTGCGTTCGGCTTTGAGCTGGCAGTGATTGTGCAGCATGGTCTGCAGCGGATGTATGGGGATGGCGAAGAGATCTTCTACTATCTGTCTGTCTACAACGAAGACTACATCCAGCCTGCAATGCCGGATCGTGGCGACGTTATTGACGGAATCATTCGCGGTATGTATCGACACAGCTCAACCGACAGCGGCGACGGGCAGCGTCATCGTCCGCAGTTGTTTGGCAGCGGCACGATTTTGCGAGAAGCCATCCGGGCTCAGCAGATTCTGAAGGACAAGTACAGCATCGGTTGCGACGTGTGGAGCGTCACCAGCTACAACGAATTGCGTCGCGACGCGATGGATTGCCAGCACTGGAACGATCTGCATCCGGGTCAGCCTGCAAAACACAGCTACCTCGAACAGGTGCTGGATGGTGTCACGGGGCCGTTCATCTCAACAAGCGATAACGTTCGTTTGGTGGCTGATCAGATCCGTGAGTGGATTCCCGGGGAGTACATCGTGCTGGGAACAGACGGTTTTGGACGCAGCGAAACGCGTCCGGAACTTCGTCGGCACTTCCAGATCGACGCTGAATGCACAACCTACGCAACTCTGCGAGGCCTCGCTCGCATGGGTGCGTTCGATGCATCGAAGCTGCCTGAGGTGCTGAAGCAACTCGAAATTGACGCGGAGAAAATCAATCCGTTGAATGCGTAACGCGAGTGTTCAGTGTTCAGTTGGCAGTGTTCAGTAAATCGCGGTTGGACCAATCGGAAGCGATGCTGAATACTGAAAACTGAACACTTCACTTTTGCCCTACTGAACACTGAAAACTGAACACTGAGAACTAAATACGCCTATGTCTCTCGAATTCAAACTGCCGGAAGTGTCTGAAGGAGTCACCTCGGTTGATGTCGCAGAAGTGCGAGTCAAAGAAGGGGATGTCATCGCGTCCGGCGCGATCATTTGCGAAGTCGAAACGGACAAGGCCGTTGCGGAGATCGCGTGTCCGCATGCCGGCACGATCACGAAGATCCTGATCAAGTCAGGTGACAAGATCAATGTGGGTCAGCCGATCCTGCTGATGGAGACCAGCGGAGCTTCTGCTCCGGCGGCTCCCGCAGCAAAGCCAGCACCAGCCGCCACGACTCCTGCACCAGCACCAGTTGCTTCCGCACCAGTTCCAACGGCAAGCGCGCCGGCCGCTGCTTCGGTGGCGTCCGGTCCTGTAGATTTCCGGTTGCCGGAAGTGTCTGAAGGTGTAACGAAGGTCGACGTCGCGTCGGTTGCTGTGAAGGTCGGTGACACGATCGCCAGCGGGGCCGTGGTTTGCGAAGTCGAAACCGACAAAGCAGTGGCTGAGATCACCTGTCCGCACGCCGGGACAATCACTGCTGTTCATGTGAAGCCGGGTGTCAGCATCCCGATTGGTGAATTGCTGCTGACGATCAACGCGACGTCCGGTGCAAGTGCCCCGGCGGCGTCCTCGGCTCCATCACCGGCAGCGCCAGCGGTAGTCGCACCAGCAGCGTCGACACAGGCGGCTGCTCCGGCAGCGCCTTCCGCTCCAACTCCAGCCGTGACAGGATCAAAGTCTGATGGGCCGCCGGCAGCGGCAGGTCCGGCGACTCGACGACTGGCTCGCAAGTTGGGCGTCAATCTGAAACTTGTGAAGGGTTCTGCGGCTGGCGGTCGAGTGACGATCGAAGACGTCGAAGCTTTCGTCCGCGACCGAATGGCTCAACCAGCAGCGACATCCGCTGCGGGGGCTCCGGGATTTGGAGTCGTGCAGGCTCAACCGCTTCCGGACTTCACCAAGTTTGGTCCGGTTGAAAAAGTCGCGATGAGCAAGATCTTCCGCGTCTCCGCGGCCAATCTGAGCAACGCGTGGGTCACGATTCCTCATGTGACTCAGCACGATCTGGCTGACATCACTGAGCTGGAGTCGGCTCGCAAGCGTTACGTGAAGGCGAACCCGAACTCACCCAAGATCACGATGACAGCCATCATGATCAAAGCCGTTGTCGGAGCGTTGAAGGCTTACCCGAACTTCAATTCCAGCGTCGACATGGTGACTGGTGAGCTGGTTCTGAAACAGTATTATCACATCGGTGTTGCCGTCGACACGCCTAACGGTCTTGTTGTTCCGGTCATTCGTAATTGTGACCAGAAGAACGTGCTTCAAGTCGCTGCGGAATTGACAGACATCGCCGGTCGAGCCCGCGATCGTAAACTCAAAACGGAAGAAATGCAGGGCGGCTCGTTCACGATCACCAACCTTGGCGGCATCGGCGGGACTGCGTTTACTCCGATCGTGAATTATCCGGAAGTGGCGATCCTTGGGATGTCTCGCGGGATTAATCAGCTAGTGCTGGAAGAAGGCCAGGTGGTGGAACGCCTGATGCTTCCTCTCTCGCTGTCCTATGACCACCGTGCGGTGAACGGGGCGGATGCGGCTCGCTTTATTGTGAAGCTCTCTGGCAGTTTGACGAACTTTTTCGAGCTATTCTGATTCGAGACGAAAGATTCGTTTTGAGTGAGTTCTCGCGCGATATCCATTAAGAACGCTGGAATTCGGGTCCATCTGGAAGATGTGGGCGAAGGGTTTTGCGGGGCCATGGAGTCAAGATTGCTCCGATTTCTCCGCGCCTGACCAGTTGTATTTCCAGTTCCTGGGGAACCCCGAAAACGGTCACTGATCGAATGGCGTCGTCCCCTGAGCGGCTGATTCCGCGGGCCGACGCGGGTTTAGGCCCCGGGCGGACGGTGTTTTTCGGCAGGATACGCGGTCTATTCTCTGAAATTCGCGGGAATTCAGACGTCCGACCGTCGTTCGCTCGAATGCAGCCGTGTCTGAGTTTTATCATGTCACTTCCAACGTCCCGGTTCGATGTACGCGCATCCCGCTGTCTGCCGTGCAGGCTGTGATCGGGTCCGGATTCCTGAAGAACGATATTGCACCGAAAGTAATGAGTCATGGGTAAGCCGACCGGCTTCAAGGAGTTTGCTCGCCAGGTTCCCGCAGACCGAGCTCCGTTGCTGCGAATTCTGGACTGGAATGAGTTTCACGAACACATGCCAGAGTCTGCTCTGAAAACACAGGGCGCTCGCTGCATGGACTGTGGCGTTCCGTTTTGTCATACCGGTGACATGATGGCCAATATGGCCTCAGGCTGCCCGGTCAACAACCTGATTCCGGAATGGAACGATCTCGTCTATCAGGGACGCTGGCGCGATGCACTGGACCGATTGCACAAGACGAACAACTTCCCGGAGTTCACCGGGCGAGTTTGTCCCGCGCCTTGTGAAGGGTCCTGCTGTCTGAGCGTGATCGAACCAGCCGTTACGATTAAGAATATAGAATGTTCGATTATCGATCATGCCTTCGAGAAGGGCTGGGTTATTCCGGAGCCACCTCAGGTTCGCACGGGCAAGAAGATTGCTGTTGTGGGATCGGGCCCTGCAGGACTTGCTGCGGCTGCCCAACTCAACAAAGCCGGCCATTGGGTCACGGTTTACGAACGCGATGATCGTGTCGGTGGTCTGCTGATGTACGGCATTCCGAACATGAAGCTTGAAAAGCACGAAGTTGTTGATCGTCGAGTTCGCATCATGGAGCAGGAAGGGATTACCTTCTTCACCAACACGGCGGTTGGTAAGGATGTTCCGGCATCGCAACTTCTGGAAGATTTCGATGCGATCGTGCTGGCTACGGGATCAACTCGACCTCGTGATCTGCCTATTCCCGGCCGCAATTTGAAGGGAGTGCATTATGCGATGGACTTCCTGCGTCCGAATACTCGCAGTCTGCTGGACAGCAAGCTGGCGGATGGCAACTTTATCAATGCGAAGGACAGGAACGTCGTCGTAATCGGTGGCGGTGACACCGGAAACGACTGTCTCGGCACTTCGCTGCGTCACGGCTGCAAGTCGCTGGTCAATTTCGAGATCGTTGAAAAGCCGTCTCTCCAAAGAGCACCTAACAATCCATGGCCTCAGTGGCCACGAGTCTTCCGCGTCGATTACGGTCACGAAGAGGCCGCTGCAAAGTTCGGCGACGATCCTCGTCAGTTCTGTATTCAGACGGCAGAATTTGTGGACGACGGCCATGGCAACGTAAAGGCCGTGAAGACGATCGAAGTCGACTGGCAGGTCATGACCGAAGGCGGTCCACCATTCGTACCGATCCCGGGCACTGAAAAAGAGTATCCGGCTGATCTGGTCTTCCTGGCACTTGGGTTCCTTGGTCCGGAACACCCGGTCGCTGATCAGCTTGGCGTGAAGATTAAGGAAGGCCGTGGAGGCATGAGCTGGCTGGACGCCGAGCATGAACGGTACACCACCAGCAACGCAAAGGTCTTCGTTGCCGGGGACTGCCGTCGCGGTCAAAGCCTTGTCGTATGGGCGATCAACGAAGGCCGCGGAGCCGCTCGGGAAGTCGATCGTTTCCTGATGGGGACAACCGATCTGCCATAGGTTGTTGCGGATAGTTCGCCACGACAGGATTTAAAGTGAAGCCCGGCTGATTTCATCGCCGGGCTTTCTTTTTGATACAGGAGCAAGACGGCTATCAGTGATTGAAGCGGAACTCGGGTCCTGCGAGCAGCGCCCAGAGCAACTGAGTTCGCGATTCGTTTTTCTTCTCCGGAATTCGATCCAGCCAATTGTTGGCCGAGGTGATCTCATCAACCTGCGGAACACGCCCGAGAACTGTGAGCCATAATACTTCGATCGCCTGATTCTGGTTCTCGCCTTTCTTGAGTGCTCCCAACAGCCGATCGTCTGAATCACTCAGCATCTCATTCTGAATTCGCTGACTGTTGCTGAAGAACAGAGCTTCATCGACCGCCACCTGAAAGTTGTCGCCAGGCTGTTCGAATTCTCGAACCCAGCCGTTCGCCTGATTCTCGAGGTCCGTGCGGCGTCTGATCCATTCGTCCGTGGCATCGATCGCGGGCCATTGCTCCGGATTTCTGACAGACACATGTAAAGACGCAGCCAGTTGCCGAGGTGTAAGCGGGCGAGTTTTGGCCACGGCAAAAAGGTTGGCGGCAGGTTGCTCTGATGGCTGAGCCCACTCGCTGGATCGAGCATAAGCCTCACTGAGTACAATCCCCTGGATCAGTCGCCGCAGGTCATAGCCGTGACTGACAAGATCATTCGCAAGCCAGGCCAGCAATTCCGGGTGGCTCGGCGGATTTCCGCTGTGCATCTGATCGAGCGGATCGACAAGTCCCGTCCCCAGCAGCCGAGCCCATACACGGTTCACGATGTTCCGCGCAAAGAAACGGTCTTTGCTGTCACGCAGCGCAACTTCGACCAGTTCATCACGTGGCCGAAATTCGGGAACCAGGATCTCCGCTTCAGCATCTTCCTGTTCGAGCTTTCGAATACGTTCTTCCAGTGATTTACGTTCCTCGGCCGGAAACTCGGGCGTTCGATCAGTCACCTGATCGCCCGTCAGAAACATAAACGCGGCCTTCTTCTCTTCGCCGCTTGTTGTTGTGAATTTGACTTCACCGAACGGACGTTCTGCCAGAGCACTCACTTTGCGAGTCTGATAGGTTCTCTGAAAGAAAGCCTGCATGCCGTAAAAGTGATCCTGTTTCCAGTCAGTGACCAGCGGATGATCGTGACACTTCGCACAACTGATGTTGACGCCGAAGAACAGGATCGCAGTATCATTGGTCAGATCATCCAGTTCCTGAACTCGGCTTTTCAGGAACTGTGCGGCTCCTTTCTCCGGGCCCTCAGCGACGCCGGCTTTCATCAGCTCCCGAAAGATTGACTCCCAGGAACGGCGTCCCTGAACCGCAGTCAGAAGATAGTTGCGAAACTCATCGTTGTAGGGTTGATTGGGTAACAGTGATTCGTCGAGCCAATTGCGATGATGAAAATCAAAATCCGGAGATTGCATCAGACGATCAACCAGCATGCGTCTTCGATCGGCTTCAGGCAAGGAATGAAACCAATCTCGCTCTAATGCGTGAGGAATTCGTCCAGCCAGATCCAGCATTGTCCTCCTGAGTAACGTCGCGTCGTCAGCAGGAGCAACGGGGGTCACACCGTTTTTCGCCAGGTGGGCTGACACGTAATGATTGATGGCGGTAACGATCTCCGTTTCCTGCGGCAGCATGTCCTCGGCAGCGTTCACTGTTTCACGCACCAAAACAACAGCAATTGAGAGGAACACAACCATCATGACGGTATGTGTTCTGAAGCTGCGAGCAGAGCCATCAGTAACGGGCATGTGCAGGATCCGGTGAATGGCGGCGGGCGTAAAGTCGAGGAGGGTTCCCGATTGTAAGCAAATCTGCTCTCGGGGCGAAACGGTTTAACCTGCATCTGCTCGTGAAAGCGGTCTCAACATCCCGAAACGGTCTGTTGATTTTATCGTTTAGCGGCGAAGCCGCCGCGTCGTCGCTCGACTTCGTCTTTGTCGGGCCGTTAATCGCAACACGAATGCATGATTCAATCCACATGCTGCTCGCGGAGGACATTGAATGGAATTTGCATGCGATGAACGTGGAAAGACGTTCAATTTCTGTCTGTCGCTGGACCGTTCTCAGTAGTAGAGTCATGATTCTCGTGGCGTAGATCCTCAGCCACCGATTCGGGGTCTGGAAATCGATTGTTCGACAGCGCCGTCAGGGAATCCTTCAGGGCTTCAAGGGTGAGTTTGTGACGCATAAGTTTGAACAACAATTGCAGGCTGTCAGGCAGCATCAGCAGCAACAGTGGCTTTGGCAATGTGCTTCCACTGGACTGTTGTGCGGAGCCGGTGCTGGCTGCGTATTGGCGATCCTGCGAATCATGAGCCACGGCGCGTTTTCATGGATCTGGATTCTCGTGGCCATCGCCTTGCCGGTTTTAGGCGCCGTCGGATTTGCGTTCCTTCGATCATGTTCATTGGTCACGGCGGCAAGGTTCATCGACAGCACCTGTCACCTGAAGGATCGAATTCAAACCGCACTACAGTTCCTCGATGCTCCTGGTGAAGATGCTGTTCGCAGACTGCAGATTGAAGATGCGGCTGCGCATCTGGCATCAGTGGACCTGCAGAAGATTCTGCCTGTCAAAGCTCCTCCATTGTGGAACGTTGCAGTCGTGGGAGCGGTCTTTGTGTTTTTGCTCGGATTCCTGGCTGCTCCTCGTGAGATTCTGCAGGCTTCTGTAACAGCGAATGAAGTCGTCGCGGAGCAGGCTGTTCAGGCTTCTGAGAGTCTGGAAGAACTGAAGGAGTTTCAGGAGCAGCATAAGGACGCGGAACTCGACAAGATGCTGGAGGAGATGAACCAGCAACTCAAAGTTCTGGCTGCTCCCGGTACAACTCCCAAAGAGGCATTGGCAAAACTATCGGAGATGGAAGCGTCTCTTCAGGAAATGCAGCAGCAGTTAAGCGATCCGGCTGTCGAATCACAGCTCATGGAGATTGGCGAAGCCCTGGCATTGGCCGAGCCTACGGCCGCAGCAGGTGCTGCTTTGTCGAAGGGCGACATGCAGAAGGCAGCGGAAGAGCTATCTCAGATGACAAAGCCGCAACTGGACCGCAAGACAGAGAAAGCTGTCAAAGAGAAGCTGGAACAGGCTCAACAGAAAGCGGGCGAGCATAATCAGACGAAGGATATCCAGAAGAGTCTCGACAAGATGACCAAGGGACTTTCCAACGGTGACGAAGAGCAGTTTGAAGAAGGTGCCAAAGCTCTGGCGGAAGAATGTGAGCAACAGGGAAAGAAACAGGAGTTATCAGACCTGCTGAAGAAGCAAAGTCAATTCCTTGGCGAATGCAAAGCTCAATGTGAAAGTGAAAGTCGTAATCTGGCGCAGGGCAGCCGGAAGGGCGGTAACAAAGCGGGCAAAGGCTCGACCGGTATGGCCGGGAGCAAGACGGCTCTGCAGAAGACCGGGAATGAGTTGAAGCTGACCGGGCAGGATTCGGGCCAGGGAGATGTCGACAAAGAGACGATTACTGGTGAGATGGAACAGCAGGAGTCGGTGCGACAGTATCGTGAAAAAGCCGGGCAGTATGAAGCACTCAGTGAATCCGCATTAGAATCTGAGTCGATCCCGTTGGGGCATCGTCAGACCATTCGAAGATACTTCGAAATGATCCGACCTCAGGGCCGTGAGGCTGATGCTGTGCAGGAAGAACTGCGTGATGGGCAGGTTCCCGCTGAGACGAAAACTCCATGACTGCGATTCAGTATGAACTCACTGCGGATGATTTTGTGGAGTTCAATCACTTCCACCACAAACATTCCCCGGAACTGCGCCGCAGACTTCTGGTGTCACGAATCGTGATCCCGCTGTTCATGATTCTTGCGTTACTGCTGACGCCGTTGCTGGTGCAGAGAAATGACCGCGGCTATCTGGATGGTCTGACCCAATTGAGATGGTTTTTTGCGGTACCGCCGGTCCTGTTCTTTTGCGCCCCATTTGCGTGGAAGCGCAGACAGGCACGATTGATACGGAGAATGTTGAATGAAGGATCAACCCGCTCATTGCTCGGAAACTGCTTACTCACATTGAACGACGATTCGATCAGTGTTCAACGTCCTTCAAGTCTCTCAACGTATGGCTGGGACGCAACCGATCAAATCCGCGTGAATTCAGAATATTGCTTCATCTACGTAACGTCAATTTCGGCCATTATTTTGCCACGCAGAGCATTCAATTCGAACGAGGCATTCGATGACTTTGTTCGAGAAATCAGACAGCATCTGAGTCGCCGAGCAATAACGCCGTCAATGGCTTGTCGATGACTCATCGAGTTTAGTTTCGGTCGGTCCCAGAGACAGAGTAAACCAAAAGCAGCATCCCTTTTCGGGATTGTTGTGAGCGTGAATGCTGCCATGTTGGCGTTCAATCACATCGCGACAGATGGCCAGACCTATACCGAAGCCTTCTGATTTTGTGGTAAAGAAGCGATCAAACACGCCATCGGGATTTTTTAGCAGAATCCCCGGGCCGTTGTCAGACACCTCCACAATCGCATTCTTCCGAGAAGAATCCAGTTTGGCTGTGATGGTAATCTCCGGGTTCAGGGTTTCCGCATCGGAGCACGCTTCCATCGCATTTACCAACAGATTAATCAGGACATGGGTCGTCTGGACCTCATCGACGTAAACGTCCTGACCATGCCTCGGGTGCAGTAATTCTTCCGGATCAAGCACATTGATGATTGTTCCAAATCGATCCATCTGAACTTCGACCATCGCGACTGCGTGTGTGATCATTTTGGAGAGGCGAACCGGGGCGATTGGAACGCGGCGATTCGTCAGGAAATCTCGAAGGCTTCTGATAATATCGCCGGCATGGTTGGCACTGGTTTCTACTGCTTCAACACACTTCAGAAACGATTCCGGAGATTCGTTCTTTTTGACTCGCGATATAATCGTGAATACGTGATTGGAGATGGCTTGAAGTGGCTGAGCCAGTTGGTGAGCAAACTCGGTGGCAATGTTACCAAGGATACTCAGTCTTGCCGCTCGGCTCAGTTGGGAGCGAAGATCACACAGTTCTGCTTCGTGTGCACGTTCGAGATCGTTGTTTGTCAGATACAAGGTGACGATGCGAAATCGTGATTTGTGCGCGGGCGGTTCGATTCGCACGGCATAAGAGCAAGGTCGTCCGTTGGCATTGATGCCGAAGATCTGCAGCGATCGCGGCTCAGTCGTTTCTGAGGCATCACGAATCATGTCACGAATAGCTTCGGCAGACCCCGGAGAAACAAACTCCGAAAGCAGCAGCCCCTTCACATTCGGAGGATTGGTTTGCCGGAAGGGAAGTGCCCGAATGATTTCTCCCTGCAGGTTGACTCGCAGCGCGAAATCACAAGCTCCATTGGCGACGCGTTTCCACTGAAAGTGGCTGCGACGTCGTTTTCGTTCGCGGCGTGCAAAGAGTACCGACTGCATCAGGACGCCACCGGTCAACTGAATCAGTCGTCGGGTCTGATCGCAGAGGAATTCACTATTGCCGTTATGAGCCAGCCCGATAATTGCGGTCAGTTGTCCCGTTGAAATCACGGGTATCATCTCGCAACTGGTCAGATTTAACTCGCGGAGCAGGCCGGAGACCAGTTTGCTGCAGGCATGGTTTCGCTCATCAAACGTCGTAAAGAAAGAGTTGCCCTGCTGCAGACACTTCAAGGCAGTGTCGCCGAAAAAAGGAATCGGGACTTCCTGCAGTGCTGCTCCAACAGGCAGGTTCCCGGAAGCAGACCACTCTGCGCACAAAGTTGCCACTGGCTGTGATCGGTTGCGTGATTTGATAATCAGCAGGTGTGCGTGGGCAACATGAGATAATTCGCCGATGACGCGAATGGCTTCACTGGCAAGAAGTCCCAATGCCCCTCGGCTGCTGTCGGGCAGTGTGCTGCTTAGCTGCAGAGAGTAATCGAGCATGGCCTGTTGGTCGATTTCAGAGACTGGCATAATGGATTCCGCCACAATCTTTCAGAAACGAAAAGAGCCCACACCAAGTTAATCGGTGAGGGCTCTGAAAGTTACGTCAGCCAACGAATCAGACCACTGGTCCTGGTTCAGGACACTACAAAAGGCCGAGCATTTCCGAAGCATCACCCTTCAGTCGTCGTTCAGCTTCATCAGGATGTAGAGAATCTGACGAAACAGAACCGCCATCGATCCAAAAATCATCAGTGCCCCCGCAACGTGGGCCGTTGTCGGAAGATGATGCATGATCAGAGATGTCTCATAAAGAATGTAGCCGCACATCAGTACGACGACGCCGACAGAAAATCCAAGACCGAGGCTGAAGCCGAAGATCGCGGATGCAATGCTGATCGCAAACAGGCCCAGGCCCGCCAGGAACAATGCATTTCGCATAAAGGAAAAGTCTGATTTGGAAAGCACCACGTACAGC
Source organism: uncultured Planctomycetaceae bacterium (assembly GCA_903921605.1). The sequence continues at coordinate 22,570 of CAIXQV010000278.1, forward strand.
GTGAGCGAGCCAGTGATCAGCAGTGTCACAAACGCCGCTTGTCCGATCAGATTCGGATTCGTCATCGTTGCTATCGTGAGTATCGGAGCAGTGATCAATGACTGCACGCCGACAAACAACCCGAGCCCGGTGTACTGAGCGACTGCCGATGCCCCACTGTAGGCCAGGCGTTCGGCGAACCATGAGACCGCCATAAAGACCAAAAGGCTGATCCACCACGACTGGCCCATCACCATCAATAGTTTGACGTTCATGCCGGTGGTGAACAGCAACGTCTCGATGCCGATCATCAAGACAATCGCGCCAAAGACGTGTCCGTAGACGCGTCGAAGAAATCCAAGACGCTCACTCAGTTGCGCGTCGGCGACGAACATGTCTCGAGGAGCATCGTATTGATCATAGCTCTGATAAGGCGAACTCATGGGACTGCTTCTCCTGAGAAGGCGACACTGTCTTTTTCAACCTTGCACCGACCGTCGCTGGCACCATTCTCGCCGGTCGAATACTCGCCACAAGTATAGTCACCCCTCGGGCGAATGCAAAAGATCGGTCCGTGAATTAAGTGTTCCGGCGGTGCTCAGCAGTCAAAATACAGCGAAAACTCATAGGGATGCGGTCGCTGATTGATCGCTTTAACCTCGTTATCGCGTTTGTGCTGAATCCAGCGTTCGATGACGTCAGGCGTAAACACATCTCCCCGCAACAGGAAATCCGGACTCTTTTCCAGAGCATCCAGCGCGGCTTCCAGTGAAGACGGCGTACAAACCAGGCCAGCCCGTTCTTCCGGAGCCAGATCGTAAAGATCCTTGTCCTGAGGTCGACCGGGGGAGACTCGATTCTGAATCCCGTCAATCATCGCCATCAATATGGCGGACATCGCGAGATAGGGATTACACGCCGAATCCGGACAGCGGAATTCAAAGCGGCGGCGAGATTCCTGCCCGGAGTTTGCTGGAATTCGAATTGCTGCTGAACGATTTCGATAGCTGTAAGACAAGTTGACGGGAGCTTCAAACCCCGGCGTTAGTCGCTTATAGCTGTTAGTCGTCGGACAGCAGAACGCAAGCAGTGCCGGAGCATGTTTCAGAAGTCCTCCGATGGCAAACATCGCCGTTTCGCTGAGGCCACCGTACCCGCTGCCCGCAAACAACGCGTGATCGTCCTTCCATAGAGACAGCGTCATGTGCAGTCCCGAGCCGTTATCGTTCCATATCGGTTTAGGCATAAACGTCGCCGTCTTACCGTGACGATGAGCGACATTGCGAACAATGTACTTCAGCCTTACCAGTTTGTCGGACATTCGAACCAGCGTGTCGCTTCTCAGGTCAACTTCGCATTGCCCGCCGGTCGCCACTTCATGATGTTGCCCGTCCGTGCGAATCCCGCTGTCTTCCAGCATCATCATGATGTCGGTGCGGAGATCCTGCAGCGTGTCAAACGGAGGCATCGGCAGATAGCCTTCGCGATGGCGAATCTGATTGCCGCGACCATTCTGAGCAACCCCGCGGTTCCACTGCCCTTCGATGCTGTCGATATGGTAATAGCCTTCATACTCACGCTGATCAAAGCGAACACTGTCGAACACGAAGAACTCAGCCTCCGCGCCAAACAACGCCTTATCAGCGATGCCGGTTGAGAGCATGTAGTTCTCGGCCTTGCGTGCGATGTTACGAGGATCGCGAGGATACGTCTGATGCGTGACCGGATCCTTCACATTGCACAGCATAGCCAGCGTCGACTTCATAAACGGGTCGACGAAACAAGTCTGAGATTCCGGAACAACCAGCATGTCGCTTTCATGAATCGCCTGCCAGCCGCGCATGGACGATCCATCAAAGGAAAAGCCTTGCTCAAAACTTTCCTCAGTCAGTTGGTCGGCAGGAATCGTGAAGTGTCGCTGAGACCCGCAGAAGTCTGTGAAGCGAAGATCGATAGCTCGGATCTCGCACTGACGACACAGAGCAAGAACTTCACGAGGAGAGAGTTGAGTTTCGGACATTTGTAGTAGAGGCTCGTGGGTTAATACGTCTCGATGAATTCCAGGTGGTTGTTTTTTCAAACAATCTTCTCTGCCCGGACGGGTGGATCGGAGCGATTGACCCGCAGGGCTTGAACCATACCGCAAAATGCAGGCCGTTTCATGCTCCGAAACGTCAGTTTGAAAGGTTCCAGGGGACTCTCAGCAGCAGTCTGCCCAACTATTCCAATCCGCACAGGGAAAACACGGGATTCAGATTTCTTAACTTCCTGCCGAATCAAGCGACTCCCTGTCGTACCCTTGTGCATCAGTGCACGAATTTCCATCAGTGGTTGAAGAGGAATTCTCGGCTGCTCACGATTCCCCAGACCACGTCTTCCAGCACGATTCGACGTTCTTCCGCACTGGCGGCCGCAAGCACTGCTGAGATCTCATCCAATTCTTGCTGTTGTGGCAGTCTGGCGAGGGAAGTCAGGAAGACATCTTCGATCAATTCCTTGTCCGACTTTTTCTCAGTCAGCCAGCGAGCCAGCCGGTTCTCAGGAGCGGCCAGTTTATCGTTCACAGTCTTGCCGTTGGAAATGTGCAGCACCTGAACCATGCTGGGTTCGTCAGAGCGTTCACATTCACAAGTGATCCGTCGTTGGTTGCGACCAAACGTCTGCAGGAAGTACGACTCAACAGCCGAGTCATGCAGTTGGATCGCTCGGGTCCCCTTGGCGTAAGCCTCGGTTGGTTTGATGTCCGCTCCGGGATAAACGATCTTGTTGAATTCGCTGGGGACGTCAGTCACCTGTGACACGGCATCCAAAAGCACTTCCGCCAGAAGCCGGCGCGGAAAGTAGCGTGAATAGTGGCGAGAGTCGCCAGCATTCTCCGGCAAAGTCTGACTGCTTCGCTGATAAGCCTCCGACTGCAGAATCGTGCGGACCAATGATTTCAGATTGTACTTCTCATCGACCAGATACTTCGCGGTGGCCGCCAGCAGTTCTTCGTTGCTGGCAGGATTTGAGGCTCGCATATCGTCGACCTGTTCAACAAGGCCGACGCCGAAAAAGTTCTTCCAGACACGATTCGTGACTGACCGTGAAAACATTTGGTTGTCCGGAGATGTTAACCACTGAGCCGCTACTTCACGTCGGTCGATCTGACTGTCCAGCGGAATCGATTCGCCATCAAGGGGCGTCGGAGATTGCGGCTTCCCGGTTCGAGGCTGAACCAAGTCACCGGACGTTGCGGTGACCAGAGTTCGCAACCCATCACCATTGCGAGGATCACCACCCCAGCCCTTCGCGCGAACGCGTGAAAACAAGTTCGCAAAAGAGTAGTACTGGTCGTTGGTCCATTTCTCCAGAGGATGGTTGTGGCACTTGGCACAGCCAATGGAAAGACCCAGAAATGCCTGGCTGATGTTTTCAGCCATGTCTTCAGGAGACTGATGCAACGCATAAAAATTCGTCGCTCCATTTTCAAAACTCGAACCCTTCGACGTGATCAGTTCACGCACTAACTGATCCCACGGTGTGTTGGATTCGACCTTGTCATGCACCCACTGGTAATACGATTTGATCGCATCGGGACGCAGTTCTGTTCCGTTCAGAAGCAGCAGATCGGACCAGCGATACGCCCAATAATCCACGTATTCAGGCCGCTCCAGTAAAGATTCAATCAGCTTGTCTCTCTTATCCGGAGCTGTGTCCGCCAGAAAACTTCGAACGTCATCGGCCGTCGGCAGAGTCCCGATTGTGTCCACGTAAACTCGCCGCACAAACACTTCGTCAGAGGAACGAGGTGATGGCTTGAGATTCAGGCGTTGCAACTGTTGCAGAACCAATTCATCAATAAAGTTTCGACGACCTGCCGCCGTGAATTCTGTTGGATCAATTGTCTGTTCGAACGGCACGGTGACGCGAGCAATCACGATCTTGCTGGAGAACCACGCGGCAATAGCTCCTTCGCCAGGACCGATCACGTTAACGTTGCCATTTTCATCGACGGAAGAAACGGCTTCATTGGATGACGAAAACTTGGCCAGTTGGGTCACATCTTCAACTCGACCATCAGTGTACCAGGCTCGAACCAGCAATGGCTGAACTAGTCCGGCTTTCAGAGTCGTTCGCTCCGGAAGAATTTCCAGCTTCTCTATGCGAGCATCATTCTCCGACGGAGCCGGCGCTCCTGCAGCGATCCATTCTGCGACAACTCGATAATGCCATGACTCCGGCTGAAGCTTTAAGCCGCCCTTGTGAGGAATCGCCATGGTGGGTTTCGTCAGCAACAGACTGGAAGCGGGTTCGGCCAACTCGACTCGACGACCAAGCTGTTGTTCGACGATTGTGAAATAGTCACGATCCGGATCGTATCCTCGCAATGAAAGCCGAAAACCACCCTTGCCGGCAAGTGCGCCGTGGCAGGCGCCGGAGTTACAGCCCTGGCGAGCCAATACGGGCTCAACATGATTTCGGAATGACCATGAGAACGGTTCATTCATCCCGGTGACCGTGACCTTCTGTGTTGCCGAGTCACCTTCGATTCCATCAACTCGCACAACAGCCGTCCCGTTACTGACCGGAATCAGCTTCAGGCCTGAAACTCTGACAACTCCGGGGTTATCACTGACCAGCATGGTCGTTCCTGCCAGTGGTCCGACAGCATCGTTCCCCACAAATCGTTCGGCGATGACACCGTGTACGGCTTCGACGCCATGCAAGGTCACCTCCGCCGGGAGCAGCCGCACGGTCTCTTGTGCCTGAGATTGCGCGTGAGCAAAACAAAGCGAAAGAACGCAGCAGACGGCGAACGCAGAAAAACGTTTCATGGATTCACTCGGAGGGACACAAAAGCGGCGCAGGTCAGGAACCGTTATCCCGGTCGTCTCGCGTCAGAAAACGCGAAACCAGCCCGAACATGGTTCCGATAGGATACCGAACCGTTTTTTTCGAGGGAATCGAAAGGCCATGGATAGTTACGATCAGCGTGAACGCGTCGATTTCTGTCACGTGGTGTCTGAGTGGAATCCGTGGGCCGGAATCCGGGTCAGACCGTCAAAATGCAGGTTGGATCAGGAATTAACGGCGGGCGTCAAATCACGCGATCAAAAAGCCTGGATGCGAATTCCACGGTCGTGTGGCTGATTGCGTGAATCTCCGAAATCAAATGCCTAGAGTACACCTCCGGAATGACCAACCGGCAAGACTCTTCCTTACACCGATCTTCAACTCATGCGGAGCAGGAGTGATCAAATGACATCATCGAACAATCACGGTTCGCAACCCCCATCGCTTGATCGAAGGCAGTTATTGGCTTACGCGGGATTTGGGGCAACGATGCTGACCGGAGTGGCCGGGACAGCTTCTGCCGCCACGGTCGACCAGCAGGCGGATGCCGCTGCAAAGCCACCACGTTTCAA
>CAIXQV010000279.1 GCA_903921605.1 uncultured Planctomycetaceae bacterium
AGACTCCATGTCGATCGAACTGGAGATTGCATAGCGACCGTCCCACCAGCGGAAGAAGTCGATTTTGCGGCAGCGTTCTGTGCAAAAAGGAGACTTGGCGGCATCTGTGGACGGTTTTCCACAGATTGGACACGAGGGAGTTTGAGTCATCAGCAGCCTGAAAACTTCCTTTAACAGAGCGATTTGGATGCAGCTCGTGAACTAGCCGACCGGCCCGGCCGAAGACACATCGTTGCCAACTTCAGACGCATATTGCTCAAAGTTCTTTCGGAATCGTGCCGCCAGTTTCCGCGATGTCTCCTCGAAAGCCAACATATCTCGCCAGGACAGACGCGGCTGCATCATCTCCGCAGGTACGCCTTCGCAGGCGGAAACGATGGCAAGATTCATGATTTCATCACGCACGGTCGGGGCAGACTGCAATCGGCCGGAGTGGATACCATCCACAATAGCCCTCGTGAATCTTAGCGGCATTCGACTACCGGTTCCGTAGGCCCCGCCCGACCAGCCCGTATTGACGAGCCAGACGTTGGCATTGTGCTTACGAATCTTTTCCGCCAACAGTTTGGCATAAACCCCCGGATGCCACACAAGAAACGGTCCACCAAAACATGGGGAGAATGTCGCTTCCGGCTCGGAAACACCAACTTCTGTGCCAGCGACTTTCGCAGTATACCCGCTGATGAAGAAATACATGGCTTGCTCGGGCGTCAATCTGGCGACCGGCGGCAGCACTCCAAAGGCATCACAGGTCAGGAAAATCACATCTGTGGGATGACCGGCAACGCAGGGGATCTTTGCATTACGCATGAATTCGATGGGGTAAGCTCCTCGAGTATTCTGTGTGATCGAGGTGTCATTAAAATCGACATGGTGATGGGACCTGTCATAAACGACATTCTCCAGCACAGCTCCGAATCGCAGGGCTTCAAAAATCTCAGGTTCTGACTCCCGCGTCAGATAGACGGCCTTGGCGTAACATCCTCCTTCAATATTGAAGATTCCGTTATCCGACCAGCCGTGCTCATCGTCTCCGATCAGGCTGCGTTTGGGATCGGCAGAGAGAGTTGTCTTCCCCGTTCCGGAAAGTCCAAACAGGACCGAGGATGACCCCGTCTGCTTGTCGCAGGTTGCAGAGCAATGCATGGACAAAATGCCTTTGCTCGGGAGAAAGTAATTCATGAAGGTGAAGACGGCTTTCTTCATCTCACCGGCATACTCAGTTCCAAGCAGAACAACTTCCCTGCGTTCCAGACTCAGGTCAACGCTGGTGCGAGATGTCATGCCGGTTGTGTACCGGTTCGCCGGGAAACCGCCCGCGTTGTAGATCACAAAGTCCGGCTCACCAAACGTTTCCAGTTCGAGATCAGTCGGACGGATCAACATGTTGTGCATGAACAGAGCATGATAAGGTCGGGCACAGATGACGCGGACTTTGATCCGCGTATCCGGATCCCAGCCAGCGTAAGCGTCGACGCAATAAATTCGTGATCGAGTATTCAGGTAGTCAACGGCACGCTCACGATTGATGCAGAAAGTTGACTCATCCTGCGGAAAATTGACAGGTCCCCACCAGACGTTCTGTTCTGAATCCGGATGTCGGACGACACGCTTGTCTTTGGGGGATCGCCCTGTTTTTTCGCCCGAGTAAGCTATCAGGCAACCAGTGTCAGAAATGCTTGTTCCCGGTTCATGACGAATGGCTTCTTCATAAAGGCTGCCCGGAGAAATGTTGCGGCAGATGTCGTTGACCGTGATTCCATGACGTGACAGAGAGAAATTCTTATCCATGATGATTGAACTTTCGTGAGTTCGATGGTGCCGCCTCGGCGAACAATAATTCTAAAAGATGAGGAAGCAGAACTATCCTGTTTTTTCTTCTCGAGAGCAGTGCGGCATTTCTGATTCGCCTCGTGTGTGCCGACTCATGTGCCGGACCGCTCACCCAATCGTGCAGTGATGCACATGAGCTGGTCGGCGGGTACGTTCAGCGTTCCGATTCAAATACTCAGCAATCCGAATGCCACCCGAAAGTGCACCGAGATATGACATGGCTAAGAAGGCCAAATCGTGGTCAATGTTTTGGCTCGGTTCTCAGTGTGTTGGAGCAGTGGCTGAATTACTGGGCACTAGTGATTACTGGGCCGTGGCGGCGGCCGCTGCTTTCGCCTTTTCTTCTTCCTGTGCGGAGAGTTCCGGATTCGGAGCGGATTCGGCCTCGACATCGCCTCGAATCCAACTGACTCCTGCAGTAATGGATTCGAGATATCGGCTATCAGCCCATGTGGATTCATTGTGCCCAAGATTGTTGAAGTAAACTCGACCTTCTCCATAGGATTTGACCCAGGCAACCGGCACGTGGTAGGGGGCGGAAGGTTTGCAGCGAGACATATCAAGGCTCATCAGAACGCGAACTTTTTCCGGCTGCCAGTTCTTGTACTGGTAGAT
>CAIXQV010000280.1 GCA_903921605.1 uncultured Planctomycetaceae bacterium
AGCGGAACATGCTACAGGACAACTGCCAGGCCGTCAATCTCGTGCAGAGCAAGGCGAACATGCACTAAGTTGCTTGTGTGGCAAGGACTTGCATCAGGAATTTATCGTTCCAACCACACCAAGAACAGTCAGCCTGTTTGCGAAGCACGCCGCAGATTTTTCGGCCTCGATCGCGACAAGCACGCGTTGCATAACGCCCCTGAAAGGGATGCCGTCGGAAGACCCAGACGAAGTCGGCAAACGTTTTCGCGCTGTCTTCGAGTTGCTGACGGATCATTTTGGCAGTAGCGACTGGTAGGTATCCAGCGAGTGAGCGGCGACGCGATCAATGACGTGCTTCCAGACATCATCAATCAATCCGCCGGACAACATGCCTTCCACGGCCTTTGATCCGATTCCTCCCAGGAACTGCGCCAATGAGGTCATTGGGTCACTCCCGACGATTCTTTCCGTGTTGCAGTGGGCAAACTCGTTCGCGATCAGGCTTAGGCCGGGTAACTTCGGCACAGGATCATTGCCGTTCGCGTAACGCGAGATCATCCCGGAGAACTCGCGATTGATCGCATCGCAGGCCTTCTGATTCCCAACCATCGGCGCGCCGTAGGTGTAGATTTGATGCACAGGAATAAAACGGCGTTTTAGCAACCACGCTCCAAACAAGGCCAGAGCACCACCGAGGCTGTGACCAGTCACCCACAGAGGCCGATCCATCTCCTTGAACTTCGCTTCGACGGAGTCTCTCAGTGGTTCCCAGACTTCTGCAATCGCGTCGACGAATCCCTTGTGAAACTTCGCCCCGACACCAGCGGCCGCCAAATCATGGCCCAGTCGACCTTCAGGAACGATCAACAGATTCATCGCGTCTGTCAGTAGCCAATCCTTAAGCCCGTCGATTGTTGTGGGCCCTTCCGTGCCTCGAAATGCAACAACGATATGCTCCTCATTGTCGGCCACGTAAACCTGAGTATTGTCGACGCTGATCAGTTTTGCGTTTAATCCCAGTTGATCGCGAAACTTTGGAATCGCTTCCGCTTCAGGAAAGTAGGCCAGCTGACAGGCAAGGCACAGAAAGTTCGCGTTCTCAACCGAGCCAACAACATCTTCTGTCAGTTTCATCGTGAGTCTTCTTGTCCGGAGTGTCAAAGTGATTCTGTACGCCGCTGCGATTGAGGTAACAACATGTATGATCAATCCCGCTCGCACCATGCCTTAGTTCATACCGCCCCGCGAGCAGAGACGGAATTACTGCAGCATCCGAGGCATGTCGATCGCTAGTTCACATACCGGCGAATTTCCGGCTCCTGGTTTTTCCACTTCCGAAGAGCAGACGCCGGGATCGAGTTTCCCGACACATCCAGCTCTTTCAGTTTCGCGGGTGGATCAGCGAGGAAATCAACGACGCCGTCCTTTGTGATCTTTGTACGAGCGATTCGCAGGCTTTCCAGTGCTGGCAACTGACGGAGAAGTTTCAGGCCCTCATCTGAGATCATGGAATCGTTCAGCGTCAGTTCTCGCAGTTTCGACAACGGCAGCAACAACTTCAACGTTTCATCGTTAACATTAGGGTTAGCTATTTCAAGGACAACGGCGTCAGCACGTGTACTCAGGATGCTGTAGTCGGGCCGATCCCAGCCCGTGAGCACCAAATGTCGTTCGCCCGCGATGATACGTTCGCGTTCGCCAAGCCCCATCAGCAATTCAAGTCCATGGCTGAACGCGAAGGGAGCAGCACCGATCAGCAGACCTGCGAGAATCAGAATAAGGGGCTTCAGGGCAGTGCGAAAGTGAATCAGGCCATAAACCAAGGGCCCGAAAGGCGTCGTCAGCACCAATAACGCCGCCAGAAAAATCCCTCGGGAACGATAGGCTTTAGCGATCAGCCAAAAAAGCCCAACCACCAGCAGCAGGAGCCCACCGAAGAGTAATCCAACGCCAACAACTTCAGACACTGAAATACCCTTCAAGAGTTATCTGCGGGCAGCCCCGCTCACTAACAACGGCGTTCTGCAACCCGCGCCGATCGGCGTCCCTGAGCAGCTCGATAGACATCCACATAGCTTTCCGCACTGCGAGTCCACGACCAGTCACCGGTCATTCCGTTCTGCACAAGCTTTTGCCAGATCGACTTCTGCGAATAGCAATGAATCGCTCTTTCCACCGTGCCGGCAAATGCCTCATTAGTGTAGTCAGAGAATGCAAATCCTGTTGCTGTTTCCAGAGATTTTGCAGCGACTTCAGGGCTTTTTGCATCTGACGGGTAGTTGATCACGGAGTCCGCGAGTCCTCCGACCTTGCGAACGATCGGCACCGTGCCGTATCGCAAACTGTACATCTGATTCAGACCGCAGGGCTCAAAACGACTGGGCATAAGAAACGCGTCCGCGCCTCCTTCGATCTGATGAGCCAGTGATTCATCAAAACCGATCTCGACTGCGACCTTGGTCGGGTACCGCAACGCCAAATCTCGCAACTGCGTTTCACAGGTCGGATCGCCGGTACCAAGGAATACCATCTGGATGTCCTTCGACAGCAGACGGTCGGCTGATCCCATCACAAGATCAAACCCTTTCTGATCGGCCATGCGCGAAACCATACCGATCAGCGGAGTGCCGCTCTGCTGCGGCAGTTTCATGCGTTGCTGCAGTTGTGATTTACAGCGGGGCTTTCCGGCTGCCACCGTCGCTGCTGTAAAGTGCGAAGCGAGGTGAGGATCAGTCCCGGGATTCCAGACATCAGTGTCGATGCCGTTCAGGATTCCAACGAGATCCCGATTGCGATATCGCAGAAGCCCTTCCAGACCGTAGCCGCCTTCCGGATGGCAGATCTCTTCCGCATAAGTTGGTGAGACGGTTGTGATCTGATCGGCGAAGGCAATTCCTGTCTTCAACAGGTTCAGATCGCCCCAAGCTTCCATCTGATGATGATTGAAGTATCGCCAGTCCATTCCTGTGAGCGGCATATCGAAATGCCAGAATCGGCCCTGATACGCCATGTTATGCAGGGTCATGACCGTGCTGGTGTTTTCGAATCCCGGGCGATTCGCATATTGACTATTGAGCAACGCAGGAATGATCCCGGTCTGCCAATCGTTGCAGTGAATCACATCGGGCCGCAGAATCATCTGCCGTGAGATCTCCAGCACGGCTCGGCTGAAGAAGCAAAAGCGTTCGCAGTTGTCGACGTATCCGTGCCCGTGCTCCTGATAGAGTTGTCGACGGTCAAAATAGTCGGGCTGCCGGACCAACAGAACTCGAACTCCTGTGCCGGGCAGCTGAGTCCAGTTCACCGTGCCAGCCACAGATCGGCCATTCATCGGAATTGTAAATCGCAGCCCGGTTTCCGAAATTATCGGCAAGCCTTTCGCTGACTGCCGCATCAGGAAATAATCCGGCACGATCAGGGTAACGTCGTGCCCCAGTTGGTCCAATGACTTAGCGAGTGCACCGACGACGTCTGCAAGGCCGCCAGTTTTTGAAAACGGCACCGCCTCGGAAGAAGCTAGTACAATACGCAGCGGACGAACTGAGTTAGACATAGTGAGCGTTACTTTCCACAAACGGTGATCTCGCCGGTCCGCTGCCGCGGGTTGTTCAGAGAATTCAGGGGCTCTGAACGCGATTCTTTTCACAGTACGATTTGAGGCCGAGTGTCCCCGCGCGTCAACATTCCGAACGTCGACTCAGACGTGACCATCCACTGAAGAAGCCGACCTCGCGGGAGATTCGTCGAATGGCCGTTGTTCCGCAATTCTCTCGGAAGACGTCCGGTCTTCGACATAGCATGCCACAAAGTCGCTTTGTCGGCTGAGGCTGCTGCGAATCTGACTTTGCCTTTCAGGAAAATCCGGCAGTCTACGGAGCAAGCGACGGTCACGTCCCTTCTGACGAATGTAGCGGTTCTATTACCGGGAGAGGACGCTCGAGGAAACGGGAATAGCCGAGGTCGGCCCACGATCTGCCCCGAGGCGACAGTGAACGCCAGGGGCCCATTAGCCGCGAGCATGTTAAATTCTCGCCGAGGCCACAGAGTGACATTTTCAAAGGCGTGGGATAAACTGCCCCGTTGTTCCGAGCGTGAATCAGTTAGCTGGATAAAGCCGCCACAGAATAAGAATGGTTCCCAATGAAGATTGCCTGTGTTCAGACTGACGTCAGTTTTAAAGATATCAACGCCAACCTGAGTTCGCTGGAAGCTACGGTACGCAATGAGGTGAATCAGGGGACGGAACTGACAGTCTTTCCAGAATGCTATTCGACAGGCTATTGCTTCGATTCTCTCGCGGAAGCAATGGAGTTCAGCGAATCTGTTCCGGGGCCTTCGACGGATCGAGTTGCAAAGCTTTGTGCAGAGCTGAAAACTCATGTGGTCTTCGGGATGCTGGAAAAATCCGGCGACGACTTGTTCAACGTGGCCGTGCTGATTGGCCCGGATGGACTTATTGGCTGTTATCGTAAAGTACATCTGCCGTATTTGGGCGTTGATCGTTTTACAACTCCCGGAGATCGACCATTCGAAGTCTTTGAAGCCGCTGGTGTACGAATCGGGATGCTGATCTGTTACGACGGCGGTTTTCCGGAAGCAGCACGAGTTCTCTCGATTCGCGGCGCGGACTTGATCGTGCTGCCGACAAACTGGCCGCCCGGCGGCAGTTATATGGCGGAGTTTTCAATCAACTGTCGAGCGATGGAGAATGGGATTTACTTTGCCGCGGTGAATCGAATCGGTACGGAGAATGGCTTCTCGTTTATCGGCAAGAGCCGCATCTGCAGCCCGGTAGGAGCCACGATTAACTCCATCGACGACGCATCGCCGGGAATTCTGCGAACTGAAATTGACCCGATGGTTGCTCGCACGAAGCGTATCGTCCGCGTGCCGGGCAAGCACTTGATCGATCGCATGGCGGATCGTCGTCCGGAAATGTATGCCGCAATCTGTGAACCGCACTCGCTCAAACGTCCGGGACGTGATGAACCGGTGTGACTGGCGTCAACTCAGCCTTGAGAACGGGCCCACGGATTGCGCAGAGCGGAGAACGCAAACCGCTCAGAGAGAGCGTCTCACTCGGATTCTGCGACTCATCGCTCCGTCATGCCTTAGGCAAGCATCGTCCCGACTGCGAAAAGCCACGATGGAAGCTATTTCTTTCGCAGCGATCGAGGCCGCGACAGGATTTCGTTCACTAGAATGGCATGACGCACGCCGGCTGGAGTCTTGAGGACAGACAAAATGTCATCGGCCGCTGCGGAACCGGTGTCCGAGGCGGACATTTCCACAGGCTTGCTGGATTGAGATCCAAGATGACTCCGGACTCGTTCGTCGATATCTTTTTTCACGAAGTTGTCGACGTCTCGCCCCATGTGGCTGCGGACGTGGTCACCGATGAAGGAGTCGACGTGTTCGGCAACGCCCGAGCCCACGTTTCGGGGCTTCTGGCCCTTATTTGACTGCTGTTCCCTGTTTGACTGCTGTTGTTGTGAGGCGGCTGGCTGTTTCTGCGGATTCTTTTTCTGGGACTGCTTTGGACGCTGTTGTTGACGTGAGCCCTGATTCGGTTGATTCTGTGGCCGTTGTGCACCGGCTTGCTGCCGATCCTCGGGCGGCAAACCCTCGAGGAATCGGCCCATACTTTCCTGGGCAGGCGTCATCGGAGGTCGCTGTGGCGGGGCGACGTTCTTGGCCGCGGCTTGCTTCACGGAATTAATCATCCCGACAATGACCGAGATCAGCACGAACAGCGGCACAATGAAATCGAGAATATTCTGCATGCATCCCGCTCCGTTCTTCGAATTCCGTCAGGCCGATTCGCGATCACGCTGGTCGGCGGCCTTATCGCTGCTGGTCTTATCCAGATCTCTTTGAAGCCGACCGGGAAGCCGCCTGACGACAGGTCGCGTACGCGCCTTCGCCATTCGGTCTTCCAATTCAGCCTTCACATGACGCCTCTGCAAGAAGCCCCGCAGGACTCCGTACAAGACGACGGCAACAAAAATTGTGAGCTTTTCCATGGTCGCTGTAAACCTGCCCAACGCCACCCTGCGTTCGCAACTGTAACGTCGGCAGAATCACGGCTCCCGACAGAACGGCAGCATTCTGCCTTATTCATGGTCTCTTCACCAGTGAAGTTCGATTTCTTATGTCTTTGGCGGCGGTTTGAACTGCGGCGGCCGCTGACAAAACCGGGAACTGACGACTTTATGGCATCCTTTCTTTCCGGATGATTCGACGGCTTCTATACTCCCGCTCTTCGCGGCAGGCGGGAGCAGAATCGTCGACATGAACAACAGGTCGACTTCGGCCCGAATGTCCCGCCGTTTCAGTCATCAATCACATCGATTTCTTCGGATTCCATTCCTGTGCACAGAACTCACAATTGCGGAGAACTCCGTCGCGAACATGCCGGTCAGACTGTCACACTGGCTGGCTGGGTTAACAGCTACCGCGAGCAGGGCAAAGAACTGGTCTTCGTCGACCTGCGTGACCGCTACGGTAAAACTCAGGTGACTTTCAACACGGAAGACGGCAGCAAGATCGATTCGATTGCCCGCAAGCTTCGTCGCGAAGATGTGATTAAAGTCGTGGGCGAGGTTCGCTATCGCGGCGATGGCCTGGTGAATTCAAAATTGCAGACCGGTGACATCGAACTGCGAGCAATTCAGCTAACCGTTCTGTCACGCAGCAAGACGCCTCCCTTTGAAATTGAAGGTGGCGAGCTTCCGAATGAAGAGCTGCGGCTGAAGTATCGCTTCATCGACCTGCGACGCCCGGAACTCCAGAAGAGCCTTATCCTGCGGCATAACCTTGTGCAGGCCGTTCGCGAATACTTCAACACTCGCGACTTTCTGGAAATTGAAACGCCGATGCTGGGCCGTAGTACTCCGGAAGGGGCCCGCGATTACCTGGTGCCAAGCCGCGTTCATCATGGCAGCTTTTATGCATTGCCACAGTCTCCGCAGATCTACAAGCAGATCTTGATGGTGGCTGGCTACGATCGCTATTACCAGATCGCACGATGCTTTCGAGATGAGGACCTGCGAGCCGACCGGCAGCCGGAGTTCACTCAGATTGACGTCGAGATGGCCTTCGTTGAGCGGGATGACATTCTCAATACGATCGACGGACTGGTGTCATTTGTGATGCAGAAGGTGCGAGGAGTCACGATGCAGACTCCTCTGCCACGTTACACCTACGCGGACGTCATGGAACGCTTTGGCTGTGATAAGCCGGATGTTCGCTTTGCCATGGAAATCGTCGATATTGGCGATATCGCCGCAGCCAGTGGGTTCGGAGTCTTTAAGGCTGTCACCGCATCCGGTGGACGAGTGCGAGGACTCAATGTCAAAGGCGCGGCAGATAAATATAGCCGACGTTTGCTGGACGTGGACCTCAAGAACTTCGTCGGAGATTTCGGCGCCAAGGGTCTCGCCTATGTGAAGGTCACCGGCGGAAAGCTGGAATCGACCATCGCCAAATTCTTTACGGACGAGCATCAGCAACAGATTATTGCACGAATGGGCGGCGAAGAAGGAGACCTGCTGCTGTTTGTCGCTGATACGCCAAAGGTCACCAACGCGGCACTCGCTGCACTGCGTAACCGATTGGGGAAAGAGCTGAATCTCTATGATCCAACGGAGTTCAAGTGCATTTGGGTTCTGGACTTCCCGCTGCTGACATGGAACGCAGATGAAGGTCGATTCGATGCGGAACATCATCCGTTCTGCCAACCCAACCCTGAAGACGCCGAGTATTTGAAAACGGATCCAGGCAAAGTTCGAGCGGATAGCTATGACCTTGTTGTGAATGGCTACGAAGCCGCCAGCGGCAGCGTGCGTATTCATGATTCAGAGATTCAGCAGATGGTGTTTGATCTGCTGAACATTAAGTCCGAGGAAGCCGAAAGCCGCTTTGGATTTCTGCTCGAAGCGTTGCGATATGGTGCACCTCCGCACGCCGGAATTGCCTTGGGCCTGGACCGCTGGGTGATGTTATTGGCAGGCGATGAGAACATTCGTGACGTGATTGCGTTCCCAAAAACTCAGAAGGCAGCCGATATGCTCACCGGGGCTCCTGCTCCTGTTGATCATCGCCAGTTGAAAGACCTCCATATTGAAGTGGCTGAACTGCCCAAGAAGTAGCTCAAACAGGACTGCTGTGCAGTGGCCAGCAACATGGTCGCTGCACAGCAAGATTGTCTCTGAGCAACATTGTTTCCGGGAGCCGAATGACGCCAGCCTTTTATTGCGCAACAGGCTTCGAAAGACTGGGAGTGCGTAACGGAATGAACAGCGATGTTCATATTGTTCGACTAATGCGAGATCAGCAGCTCGTCGCTTCAGACTTCAGCGTAGTGCCACTCTGAATTTGGCGAAATGCTCAGAGCATCCGCCTCCACGGACGACATGCCGCATCCGGAGATGTGACTCTTGCGCCGGCTTATCGGTGCCGTTCGAACGCGACCTGAGTTTGGCCCGTCTGCGGGATGGAATGCGCCGTCAGCGACCAAAGAGTCCGCAGCGACGCATAAACCAAGAATACAGGAACACAGTGAAAACAAAAATCCGGGAAAACGATTCACTCGCAGCGCGTGAGATCCTCGTTTCCCCGGAAATTATGCACCACCAGTTTCGGCTTCTTCCTCTGAGCGATCAGACGAACAGCCACTGCTCATGATTGTGGGCATCACGTTACGTCGCTCATCTCCAAATCAACAGGAACGAAACCGGAACGGAGACACAGATTTTCAGGAAGAACATGTTTTTTCGATGAATAAACGAAGATCCCGTCCTACTACAAAAATAATTCAACGACAGTGTCGATCCCCGCACCCTGGGCAAGCCGCACGCGGCCGTGGTCAAATCGTCACCATCCAGAGCCACTTGTCCAGATAACCGCAACCCGTCCGCCTGATTGAACGTTAATCCCCGACAGAACCGTCTCGCACGTTGTTGCGATCGCACAGTCGAGAATTCACTTTACCTGCCAGGGTTGGCCAGGGCAGATCTTAAACTCCGTGGCTTCCACTTGTCTTTTCCTGGGGCGGATTCACGATATTGCTTCAGCACACAATTGGATTCCCCGGGATGACTCTGCGTGGCTGTGAACATGTCGGCAAGCGGACTGCCGCAGCGTCGTCCGCCCCGGGGTTCTCTTTGCATTCAACCCCTCTGTGTTGATGGAACTGGACGTGAAACTCGTCAGAGCCGTGCCTGCGGTGCTCGATTCAGACTTGTTACCCCCGCTCCGAACCCTGGGCGGAAGGATGTCATCGCGGTACGTGGCGAAGTCCTGCCCGGCAGGCATGGACCTGCAGGAATCTGCGATGATGCACGAGCAACCTGAGAAATGGTTCTGATTTGATTCTTTCGCGGGGCCGTTATAGCATCCGCTAACACTCTCATGATCTTTAGAGTATACATTTCGGATCGGTGAACCACAGTGGCCTCGGAAATTTTCGATGCTGAGTATTGTGCAGAACGCTTGAAGGCTTTGAGTGATCCTCATCGGCTGAAGATTGTAAACGCATTGCGGTATGGCGAATTGACGGTTGGCGATATCGCGGAATTGCTTGAGGCAGAAGTCGTCACGGTCTCGCATCATCTGAAGATCATGAAGTACGCAGATCTCGTTGAGGTGCGGCGAGAAGGGCGTTTTATGTACTACAAGCTGCACGACGATTTGCAAAGTGCTGGCGGCAGGGGGAAGCGTTTCCTCGATCTTGGGTGCTGCCGCCTGGAAGTTCCGGATCAGAAATAGTCTGTTCTCAGTTTCAACAACAGAGGCGCCCGCAGAAGAATTTCGCGGGGAATCTTCGAGGGGAATGAACACGATGAAACCTGTTTACATCATGGTCGGCGGATTTCTGGGAGCCGGCAAAACATCCACGATTTCCCGACTTGCCCGCCATTACATGGAGCAGGGGAAAAAGGTTGGCATCGTGACCAACGATCAAACAACTGATCTGGTCGATACGCAGAGCCTGCGTTCTCAGGGCTTTGATGTGGGTGAAGTTGCGGGCTCATGTTTCTGCTGTAACTTCAATGCTCTCACTTCGACCGTGGAGAATCTTGGTGAGGGCGCCCTGCCGGATGTCATTCTGGCTGAGCCCGTTGGGAGCTGTACAGATCTCGTGGCGACAGTGATTCGTCCGCTGACAGAAGTTTACGGAGTGCCGCTGGATATTGCTCCGTACGGCGTGGTTCTCAAGCCGAGTCATGGC